>CBFHAJ010000212.1:0-5174 GCA_965653495.1 uncultured bacterium
CGCGCCGCGCGGCGCCGGTCGAGTTCGATTGGGAGGCGAGTGAGGCGTCGCAGGACGCGCCGCGCTACGCCGCCGGCGAGCGCGTGCGCCACCGCAAGTTCGGGAGCGGCGTGGTGCGCACCGTCTCGGGCGCGGGTCGGGACCTGAAGGTCACTGTAGAGTTCGACGACCAGGACATCGGGACCAAGCAGCTGCTCGTCGCCTACGCGGGGCTCGAGCGCGAGTGGGAGAGTGCATGAGCGTCACACACGACGAAGTCCTGAAGATCGCGAGACTGGCGGAGCTGGAGGTCAAAGACGAGGACGTCCCGCTGCTCGCCGAGCAGATGTCGCGCATCCTCGACTATGTCGCACAGATCAGCGCTGTGCCGGCGAGCGAGGGCGTGAAGCCGTTCGTGCCCGGGCCGGACGCGTTACGCTTCCGGCCCGACGAGTTGAAGCCCTGGCCGCTCGCGTTCGGTCCCGCGGAGCTGGCGCCCGCGTTCAAGGACGGCTTCTTTCTGGTGCCGAAGCTCGGCGCCTTCGAGGCAGCCGACTCGTGAACGATCCGAGCGAAGCGCTGGCGAGCGCCAAGGCGGCCGCCGACCGTCTCGTCAGAGCCAAACGCCTCAATGCGTCGTTGACGCCGGCCCGGGACCTGCGCAAAGCGCTCCTGGCGCAGGCGCAGGCGGCTCACCCGTCGGGCGTCCTGTACGGGATGCCTGTGGGCGTCAAGGACAACATCTGCACGCTCGAGTTTCCCACCACGTGCGGATCGAAGATCCTCGAGGCCTATCGCTCTCCGTACGAGGCCACGGCCGTGGCCAAGCTGAAGGCGGCGGGGGCGCTGATCGCGGGCAAGACTAACTGCGACGAATTCGCGATGGGCTCCTCCACGGAGCATTCGGCGTTCGGCCGCTCGCTCCACCCGTTCGACAAGACGCGCGTGCCGGGCGGCTCGTCCGGCGGCTCGGCGGCGCTGGTGGCCGCGGGCGTCGTGCCCGCGGCGCTCGGCTCCGAGACCGGCGGCTCCGTGCGTCAGCCGGCGTCGTTCTGCGGGGTGGTGGGGATCAAGCCGACCTACGGGCGCGTATCGCGCTACGGCCTGGTCGCCTTCGGCTCCTCGCTCGATCAAATCGGCGTGCTGGGACGCAGCGTCCACGATGCGGCGCGGGTGTTGTCCGTCATCAGCGGGCGCGACGCGAAGGACGCGACCTGCGAGGACCGCGACCCGTTGCGGCTGCCCAATGTGCCGGAATCGATGCAGGGGTTCGTGATCGGCATCCCCAAAGAGTACTTCCCCGCCGATCTCGATCCGGCGGTGCGGCGGGCGTGCGACCGGGCGATCCGGCTCTTCAAGGAGCTGGGAGCCGCAGTGCGCGAGGTGTCGTTGCCGCACACCGCGTACGCCGTCGCCACCTACTACATCGTCGCGCCCGCCGAGGCGTCGTCCAACCTGGCCCGCTACGACGGCGCGCGCTACGGCCCGCGCTTCGACGGGTCAGCGGACGTGCGTGCCCTGTACCGAACCACACGGGGCGAAGGGTTCGGCGCGGAAGTGCGCCGCCGCATCCTCGTGGGAACGTACGTGCTGTCGTCGGGCTACTACGACGCGTACTATCGGAAAGCGCAGCAGATGCGCGCGCTCATCGCCCAGGACTTCCGTAATGCGGTCGACCGCGGCGTGGACCGGCTCTTCCCTCCCACCACGCCGACGCCGGCGTTCAACGCCGGCGAAAAGCTCGCCGACCCGGTCGCGATGTATCTCTCCGACATCTTCACGGTCACGGCGAACCTGGCCGGGCTGCCGGCGATTTCGATTCCGATCGGCCGGGTCAAGGGCCTGCCGCTGGGTGGGCAATTCATCGGCCAGGCGTTCCTGGAAGACGAGATGCTCGAGGCCGCCTACGCGCTGGAGCGCGTGGTACCGGCCACCGAGGAGGCGTGATGGCGGCGCCGCCCTGGGAGACGGTGATCGGGCTGGAGACGCACGTGCAGCTCCGCACGGTGTCCAAGATGTTCTGCGGCTGTTCCGCGGCGTTCGGCGCCCCACCCAACACCAACGTCTGTCCCGTGTGCCTCGGGCTGCCGGGAGCGCTGCCCGTGCCGAACGAGCGGGCGCTGCAGCTCGCCGTGCGCGCGGCGCTCGCGCTGGGGTGCACGGTCCACCCGCGCAGCATCCTGGCCCGCAAGAATTATTTCTATCCCGACCTCCCCAAGGGATACCAGATCTCGCAGTTCGAGCAGCCGCTCGCGACCGACGGATCGCTGTCGTATCTGACTCCGGAGCGGGGGATCGCCTCCGTGACGATCCAGCGGCTGCATGTCGAGGAGGACGCCGGCAAATCGTTGCACGACCGCTTCCCCAAGCACACGGCCATCGACCTGAATCGCTGCGGCGTGCCGCTCATCGAGATCGTGACCGGGCCCGACTTGCGTTCGCCGCAGGAGGCGCGGGCCTACCTCCAGACCCTGAAGCAGGTGCTCGAGTACACCGACATCTCCGACTGTGACATGGAGAAGGGCAGCCTGCGGGTGGACGCCAACGTCTCCGTACGTCGGGGAGGACAGACGGCGCTGGGGACGAAGACCGAAGTGAAGAACATCAACTCGTTCGCGTACGTCGAGAAAGCGCTGACCGTGGAGCGCGACCGCCAGATCGCCCTGCTCGAGGGTGGCGGCACCGTGGAGCAGCAGACGCTCCTCTACGACGCCAAGGCGAACGCGGTGCGACCGCAGCGGGCGAAGGAAGGCAGTCACGACTATCGCTACTTCCCGGACCCCGACCTGCCCCCGCTCGTCTTGAAGGAAGAATTCATCGCCGAGCAACAGACGTTGCTGCCCGAGCTACCGGCCAAGAAGCGCGAGCGCTTCGTGGAGAAGTACGCGCTCAGCCTAACCGATGCCGCGGTCCTCACCGCCGAACGCGCGGTCGCCGACTACTTCGAGGCGGTGGTGCATGCGGGGTCGGGCGCCGACGCCAAGCTCGCCGCGAACTGGGTGATGACGGAGGTGCTGGCCGACGCGAAGGATCACGGCGACGGGCTGCGGGTCCAGCCAGGCGCGCTGGCGAACCTGATCGGCCTGGTGCGCGGGGGCACGCTGAGCCACCAGGCCGCGAAGCGCGTGTTCACCGAGGTGGCCGAGCACGGGGGCGAGCCGCGCAACGTGGCGGAGGCGCTCGGCCTCATCCAGGTCGCGGACACGGGCGTGGTCGCCGGATGGGTGAGCGAGGTGCTCGTCGCTCATCCGACCGAGGTGGAGCGCTACCGCAAGGGTGAGACGAAGCTGCTGCAGTTCTTCGTGGGGCAGGTGATGAAGGTGTCCCGCGGCAAAGCCGACCCGAAGCTCGCGCAGAAGGTGCTCGAGGAGAAGCTCGCCGCCTAGCCGATCCGGTCGCGCCAGGGACGCTGCGATTGGGACTGCCTCCAGAAGGCGAGCGGTGGCGTGGGCAGGCCGAAATGGTCCTCCGCCGTCTCCAACATCCGTTCGGGGTCCTCGCGCCCGCCATCCTGCAGCGCCTGGCGCCGCATGCGCTTCGCCAGACGCAACGCCTGCTCGCCGGCCGGGTCGAGTCGCCGGGCCGCCGCGTCCCGCTCCGCCAGCATCTGCATCACGTACTCGAACGCCACCGCCATGTGGCGCTCCACGTCGTCGTCGGGCAGGTCCCACCGTGTGTTCTCGAGCAGCAGCTGGAATGCCCAGCGCCAACTCTCGCTCTCCGTCAGGTGCACCATCCCCCGAAACAGCCGGCGGTTGGTCCCCATGCTGAACAGCGTGGGCGAGATGATCGAATCGAGATGAGCGTCCGAGGGCGCGTGATCCCGCAGGATCACCTCTTTGGCCTCTTTCGCGTACGCATCCCCCAGGTGCGTCTCGAAGCGGCTCTCCCAGTAGCTGTGCCCCAGCGCCGTAGTGCTGGACGTGAGCACCAGCTGCCGCGGCACGAAGAAATTGTGGGCCACCGAGTCGGCGGCGAGGTGCGACAGGTATCCCAGCCCGAACGCGCGCAGCGGGTCGGTCGGCGCGAGGTCGAAGATCTCCTGCCCCACATGCCACGCGTGGCAGTGCCGGCCCACCGGCGCGTACTTCTTGGCGATGGACGTGTCGGCGGCGATGTTGCCGTACAGGAAGTCGTAGGGGAAGGCGCGCAACAGGTCGGCGACAATCCCAGGCAGCTGGTGCAGGTTGGCGAGCACCGATTCGCCGAGGTACACGTGCGTGCCGGGTGTCCAGGCGTGCGCCACGGCGGGGAACAGGGCGACACCGGCAACTCCGGCCGCCGCCGCGGCGAGCAGGTGCTTCCCGCTCAGTGCTTCCTCCCGCGTTTCAGGGCGCGCCGGCCCCAATCGACCACCGAGAGCCCGCGGCGGATCATGCGGACGCTGGCCGCGGCGTCGAGCACCGTCGACTCCACTTCATCCTGGACCACCTCGAACAAGGCGTCCACGTCGGCGAGGCGCGCCTGCGCGGCGTCCGCGGCTTTCACGATGCGCTCGCGCAGCTGGCGCGACGTGCCGACCACGTTCTCGGCCTCGGTGCGGATCGAGGCTACCAGCTGGCGCGCATCGCTCACGGCGGGTCCGGCGAGCTCGCGCAGCACGCGCAAGAACGCCCGCACGCCGAGGGCGGCCGCGGTAGCCGCAGCGGCGATCACAATCGCCGACAACGCGAGCACCGCGAGCGAGAGGCCCGTCACGACCGCCACCCAGGTCGGGATCATCGGGGCAGGTCCCGTCTGGCACCCAGCGCCAGCGCGACGCAGGGGGGCGCGGCCAGCTGCGCGAGCCCGACGCTCACAACGACCGTCGTCAGCACCGCGCCCTGGCCTCCGTACATGATGAAGAAGTTGAGCGCCATGGCGAGCGCCGCGCGCCCCTGCGCCACGGTCGCGAGCCCCAGGTTCGACGGGGACCGGGACAGGCGCACCGCGCCCCACTTCGCGGCCACGCGCAGGGTGGCGAGCAGCACCGCGGCGGCGAGGATCCAAGCCGTCGGGAGCACGAGCAGGGCGCCGGTGACCACCAGGAAGACGACATCCATCGGATGCTCCCAATCGGTGAGGAGCTGCCGCACGACGTGGCGTCGCGGGGACGCGTTCACGATCAAACCAGCTGCAAGGGCGCAGACCACGAACGGCGACAGGTCCGCGGCGTAACCGCCTTCGCCACGCTGTCCGAGTTCCTCCGCTCCGAG
>CBFHAJ010000213.1:0-5127 GCA_965653495.1 uncultured bacterium
AGCATTCAGAGAGGAAGACTGCGAACCACCGGCCGGGGTCACGGGTGTGACGCGGCGCACACCCGGCGTGGTTAGCGGGTGCGCAGGTAGCCCCGCGCCAACAGCAGTTCGGCGTTCAAGATTGCAGCACCGGCGGCGCCGCGAATCGTGTTGTGGCTCAATGCAACGAAGCGATGTCCCAGCACCGCGTCGCGGGCGACGCGCCCCACCGTCACGCTCATCCCCCCTCCTGCGTCACGGTCGAGCCGGGGCTGCGGCCGGTCGGGCTCGTCGCGCACCACGATGGGACGCGCCGGCGCGGAGTGCAGCCGCAGCTCCTGTGGCACGCCGGTGAACGCCGTCCACGCCGCGCGCAGCTCGGCGGGCTCTGCGGGCCGGTCAAGCGTGACCCGGACGGCGGCGAGGTGCCCGTCGACGACATTCACGCGGTGGCATTGCGCGCTCACCTCGCAGGGCGCGGGGGTCACGCGGCCACCGTCGAGCCCGCCCAGGATCTTGCGCGTCTCGCGCGCGATCTTCTCCTCTTCCTCGGCGATGAACGGCACCACGTTGTCGGTGATATCGAGCGACGCGACGCCGGGATAGCCCGCGCCGGAGATCGCCTGGAGCGTGGTGACCACGGCGGCGCGCACGCCGAAGCGGCGGGCGAGCGGCGCCAGCGCGAGCGCGATCATGACCGTCGAGCAGTTGGGGTTCGCGACGATGAAGCCGCCCCCCCCCGTGTCCTTGCAGGCGTCGAGCAGCGCGAGGTGCTCGGGGTTCACCTCCGGAATGAGCAGCGGCACCGCGTCGTCCATGCGATGCGACGCGGAGTTGGTGAGCACCGGATAGCCGGCGCGGGCGAAGCGCGTCTCGACCGCGCCGGCGATGTCGGACGGGAGGCTCGAGAACACCAGGTCGCAATCGAGCGGCGGCTCCGGGGCCTGGACGACCAGCTGGTGGACGCCGGCAGGTACCGCGCCCGGGAGGCGCCACGCGCACGCCTCGGCGTACGGCTTGCCCTGCGAGCGATCGGACGCCGCCACCGCGGTCACGACGAACTGCGGATGGCCGGCGAGCAACTGCAGAAAGCGCTGCCCGACGGTGCCGGTCGCCCCGAGAATGCCCACACGCAGCCTGTTCACGGCCACTGTCCGCTCCTTGACGCGTCCGATACGCCCGATGAGTATTCAACATACAACCGAAGCGAAGCCCTCGTGGTGATTTGCCGCGTATTGCCGCCACGTTAAACAAGGTGCTAAAAAGCGACCGCCCGCGGCGTGGTAGCCCGGGCATTGCTTTTTCAGGGAGCTATGCGAGCGAGCGTGAGCGTGCGGGTGCCGGGCTCGACGTCCAATCTGGGCGCCGGGTTCGACTGCGTGGGGGTCGCCGTCCAACGATGGCTCCGGCTGACGGCCCGTCTGGAAGGACGCGGGCTGAGACTGGAGCGCGGCGGCACGCTGCGCGCGCTCGACACCGCCCCCGAGTCGGACTTTCTGTACCGGGGCTTCGCCACCGCGTGCCGCCGCGCCGGACGCGAGGTGCCGGCCGGCCTGGTGCTCGCGGCCGAGTCGGAGATCCCCGTGGCGCGGGGGCTGGGGTCGTCGGCGGCGGCCACCGTCGCGGGGGCCGCGGCCGCGAGCGCGCTGCTCGGCCTCGAGCTCGATCGCGCGGCGCTGGCCGCGCTTGTCAGTGAAGCCGAAGGACATCCGGATAACGCTACAGCTGCGGTGTTCGGCGGCGCGGTACTCGCCCTCAGCGGACCGGATGGCCTGGTCGTGACGCCGCTCGTGGTGCACGAATCACTCGCGATGGTGTTCGCGGTGCCGGACTTCACGGTCGAGACGAAGCGGGCGCGCGCCGTGCTGCCTGCCACCCTGCCTCACAAGCAGGCGGTCCAGGCCGCCGCGAAGAGCGCCGCGCTGGTACACGGCCTGGCGCACGCGGAGCCCCGCCTGCTCGCCCTCGCGCTGGACGACGTGCTGCACGTGCCCTATCGGCGGACGCTGGTGCGCGGCTACGACGAGGTGACGCAGGCGGCGCGGCGGGCGGGTGCCTACGGCGCGACGCTGTCGGGCTCCGGACCGACGCTGCTTGCGTTAGCGCCGGTGGATCGGGCGCAGGCCGTCGGAGCCGCCATGGTAGCCGCGTGGCGTGATTGCGGTGCGGCCGCCGAGACCTTCTCCGCCGACCGGCCGGCGGGCGGTTACGAGATGGATTGATTCCATGGCGCGGCTGACCCGTCCCCCGCACATCCACAAGTTCGGCGGTGCTTCGCTGGCCGACGCCGCGGCGATCGAGCGCGCCGTGCAGATCATCGTGGCGCAGGGTCCTGGACCCATCGTGGTGGTGGTGTCGGCGATGGAAGGGGTGACCGATGCGCTGCTCGATTGCGCCGCGCGCGCCGCACAGGGCGAGTGGGCCAAGGTGCGCGCGGCTGCGAAGGAATTGCGTGCCCGGCACGCGGCGGCGGCTCAGGCGCTCGTTCCTGGTGCAGCGCGGCTGCAGGAGCTGCGGCGCGAGATCGATGCCTCGTTCGACGCGCTGGAGCAGCTCGCCAGCGGACTCGGCGCGCTGCGCGAGCTCACGCCGCGCACCACCGACTATCTCGCGGCCCGAGGCGAGCGGCTGTCGGCCCGCCTGTTCGCGGCCGCGCTGGAAGCCGCCGGGTGCCGGGCCGCATACGTCGACGCCACGGCGGTCGTGCAGACCGACGGCACGTTCGGCAACGCGTCGCCCGACTTGCGGGGCACCGAGCGGAGCGCCCGGGCGGCGCTGCGGCCCCTGCTGGCGCGCCGCACCGTGGCCGTGGTGCCGGGGTTCCTGGGCGCGGCACCCGACGGAGCGGTGGCGACGCTGGGGCGCGGTGGCTCGGACTTGACCGCCACGCTGCTCGCCCGCGTGCTGGGAGCGCGCGAGGTGTCCCTGTGGAAAGACGTGCCCGGACTGCTCACCGCCGATCCGCGCATCGTGCCCGATGCGCGGGTGGTGCCGCAGGTGCATGTGCGGGAGGCCGCCGAGCTCGCGTACTACGGCGCGAAAGTGCTCCACCCGCGCGCGCTGATCCCCGTGCTCAGACGGAACATCGCCATCCGGATCCGTCCATTCGCGGAGCCTGCGGCCCGCGGCACCGAAATCTCGCGACGGCGCACGCTGGCACAGTATCCCGTGAAGGCGCTCTCGGCCATCCCTGGCCAGGCTCTCCTGACGGTGACGGGGAGCGGCATGTTGGGCGTCCCGGGCATCGCGGCGCGGACCTTCGCCGCGGTGCACCACGAGGGGATCTCGGTCTCGCTCATCACGCAGGCCTCGTCGGAGCACTCGATCTGTTTCAGCGTGCCCGAGGAGAGCGCCGCGCGCGCCCAGCGCAGCCTGGAAGACACGTTCCGGCGCGAGATCGCGCGCGAGGAGATCGACGGCGTGGAGGTGCAGACCGGTCTCGCCACGCTGGTCGTGGTCGGCCTCGGCATGGCGGGCACGCCGGGGATCGCGGCGCGCGTGTTCGCCGCTTTGGCCGAAGCGCACATCAACGTGATCGCCACGGCGCAAGGCTCGTCGGAGCTGAACCTGTCGCTCGTGGTCGCCGGCAAGGACGCCGCGCGCGCGCAGCGCGCCGTGCACGCGGCGTTCCAGCTCGCCAAGATCGGCGGCGGCGCCGTGGCGCGTCCCGACCGCACCGACGTGGTGCTGCTCGGGTTCGGACAGATCGGCCGCACCCTCGCGCCCATGATCGCCAAGGTGAAGCAGGATTCGCTCACGCTGCACGTCGTGGGCCTGATCGACCGCAGCGGGCTGGTGTTCGACGCCGAGGGCCTGGCGCCGCGGCGGCTCGCGGCGCTGGCGGCGGCGAAAGCGGACGGCAAACCGCTCGCGGACAGTCCAGGGGGACGGCGCGCCAGCACCGCCGACGCCGTGGCGTTCGTCGCGCGGCACGCGCTCGCCAATCCGATCCTGGTGGACGTCACCGCCGACGATACGACCGACACGATCAAAGCCGCGCTCGGCGCGGGACTGCACGTCGTGCTCGCGAACAAGCGCCCCGTGGCGGCCGACCGCGCCCGCTACGCCGAGCTGCGCGCCGTTGCCCAGGAGCGGGGCCGGCGGCTGCTGCTCGAGGCCACCGTCGGCGCTGGCCTGCCCATCATCGACACCTACCAGAAGCTCGTCGATTCGGGCGACCGGGTGACGAAAATCGAGGGCTGCCCGTCAGGCACCCTGGGATATCTGTTCGGCGAGCTGGGACGGGGCACGCGCTTCTCGGCCGCGCTGCGCGGCGCGATCGCGAAGGGATATCCCGAGCCGGACCCGCGCGAGGACCTCTCCGGACGGGACGTGGCCCGCAAGGCGCTGATCCTGGGACGGCTGCTCGGGTTCCCGGGCGAGCTCGACGACATCGCCGTCGAATCGGTGGTGCCCGAGGGCGCCGAACGGCTGTCGCTCAAGGAATTTCTGAAGCGGCTGGAAGAGTGGGACTCCGCCTGGGAGAAGCGCGTGACCGCGGCGGCGGCACGTGGGGGCGTGCTGCGCTATCGCGCGATCGTGACGCCGCGGCGCATCCGCGTGGGACTCGTCGCGGTGGACACGTCGAGCCCGATGGCGTCACTCAACGGCACCGACAATCAGTTTATCTTCACGACCATGCGGTACAAGAAGAACCCGCTGGTGATTTCCGGGCCGGGCGCGGGGCCGGCCGTGACCGCGGGTGGCATTCTGAACGACGTGCTCAAGCTCGCGGGTGCATGAGCGCGACGTGGCAGCTGTGCGCCGGCTGCGGCAAGGAGATTCCGGAGACCGACCCTCACCCGCGCTGCCCCTATTGCCATGGCCTGCTCGAGGTGCGCCATCAAGCACCGGCCCAGGGTGGGGCCGCGCTAAGGGCTACGTTCGACGCGCGCCTGGGCGTGCGACGCGGCGCGCTGGCCTCCGGGGTGTGGCGGTTTCGCGAAGCGGTGCTGCCAACGGTGGCCGCCGAGCAGATCCTTACCTACCCTGAGGGCAACACGCCGCTGCTCACGAGCGCGCCCGTGGCGCGCTGGAGCGGCGCGGCCGGTCTGCTCTTGAAGCACGAGGGCCACAATCCGACCGGATCGTTCAAGGACCGCGGCATGACGGTGGGCGTGACCCAGGCGCGGCGGGTGGGGGGTGGGG
>CBFHAJ010000214.1:0-5069 GCA_965653495.1 uncultured bacterium
GAGCTGGCGCGCAAGCACAACGACGCCAACGTGCTCGTGCTGCCGTCGCGATTCGTGAGCGAGGAGGAGGGGATGGACATCTTGCACAAGTGGCTCGACACTCCGTTCGAGGGCGGGCGCCACGAGCGGCGTGTCGCCAAGATCGACGCGTGATCGACCGGCGCGCGCCGCTCGCCAAAGCGGACCCGACGGTCGCCCAGCTGATCCGCCGCGAGGTGGAGCGGCAGGAGCATGGGCTCGAGCTGATCGCCAGCGAAAACTTCGTCTCCATCGCGGTGCTCGAAGCGATGGGGACGGCGCTCACCAACAAGTACGCCGAGGGACTTCCCAAGAAGCGCTACTACGGCGGGTGCGAGGTGGTGGACGAGGTCGAGCAGCTCGCCATCGACCGCGCCAAGGCCGTGTTCAAAGCCGAGCACGTCAACGTGCAGCCGCACTCGGGCGCGCAGGCGAACATGGCCGCCTACCTCGCGGTCGCCAAGCCCGGCGACGGGCTGCTGGGACTGGCGTTGCCGCACGGCGGCCACCTCACGCACGGCGCGCCGGTGAACTTTTCGGGGACGCTGTTCCGCGCGAGTCATTACGGAGTCCGGGAGGACACCGGCAGGATTGACTATGACCAGGTGCGCGAAGTCGCGCGGCGCGAGCGGCCGCGCCTGCTGATCGGGGGCGGGTCCGCGTACGCCCGCATCATCGATTTCGCAGCGCTGCGCAGCATCGCGGATGAGGTAGGGGCGGTGTTCGTGGTGGACATGGCGCACTTCGCCGGGCTCGTCGCGGCGGGCATCCATCCGTCGCCCGTGCCGCACGCGCAGATCGTCACGACCACCACGCACAAGACGCTGCGCGGCCCGCGCGGTGGCATCATCCTCTGCCAGGAGGCGTTCGCCAAGGACGTCGACAAACAGGTCTTTCCCGGGTTGCAGGGCGGTCCGCTCGAGCACGTCATTGCCGCGAAGGCGGTCGCCTTGGGGGAGGCCCTGACGCCTGAGTTCAAGACGTATGCGCGCCAGGTCGTAACCAACGCCCAGACCCTCGCGGCCGCACTGCAGGAGCGCGGCTACGCTATTGTGTCCGGGGGCACTGACACGCATCTCATGCTCGTCGATCTTCGCTCCAAGCACGTGACCGGCAAGGAAGCACAGGAGCTGCTCGATCGGGCGGGGATCACCGTGAACAAGAACACCATTCCGGGCGACCCACAGAAGGCATTCGTCACGAGTGGTATCCGGATCGGCACGCCCGCGGTCACGACGCGCGGCTTCGCGGAGGGAGAGATGATCCAGGTGGCGGAACTCATCGACACGGTATTGACAAGACAGGACGACGCGACGATCGCGCGGGTGAAGGAAGAAGTGCGCGAGCTGACAGGGCGGTTCCCGCTGTACGCGGCGCCGGCGGCGGCGCGCGCCACCGTGGCGGCCCACCGTGGTTGAGAGCAGCGGCGCGCCGGGAAGCGGCGGCGGCGGTCGCCCCACCCGCAGCTCGGGCTCGCTCACGGTGCACCCCGCCGAAGAGCTCGAGGTCTACTTCAACGAGGTCGCCCACGGCCGCCCGGTCGGCTTCGTGGCGTCGACCAAGTGGAAGCCGCCCACCGACATCTTCGAGACCGACGAGGCCCTCGTCGTCTACATGGACATCGCCGGGATGCGCTCCGAGGACTTCACCGTCGAATACGTGGACGGCATCCTGACCATCGGCGGGGAGCGCAAGGCCCGCCGCAACGAGGGGAAGCCGCATTACCACGCGATGGAGGTGCAGGTCGGCCCGTTCGAGCGCCGCTTCCGCCTCCCCGTGCCGGTCGATCCGGAGAGCATCCGCGCGAGCTACGAGCAGGGGTTCCTCGAGGTGTGGCTGGTCAAGCTGCCGATCCGCCTCTCGGGGCCGCAATCGGTGCGGGTGCAATAGGTGGACCGTCTGCCGATCCTGCCGCTCGGGCGGCTGGTGGTGTACCCGCACGTCGTGCTCCCGATGGCGCTCACCGATCCGTACGCGGTCCAGCTCATCGACGAGGTGGTCCAGGGGAACAAGCGGCTGCTGCTGGGCGTGGTGAAGCCGCTCGGCGGCACCGAGCCCCCCGAGGGCGCCGTGATGCAGGCGCGGGCCGACGAGCTGTACGAGGTGGGCACGCTCGGCACCGTGGTGCGGATGCTCAAGCTGGGCGACGGCTCCGTGCGGGTCATGGTGCAGGGGCTGGAGCGCGCCCGGCTGCAGGAAGTGGCGCCAGCCGACCATTGGCTCGTGGCGCGCTACGAGACCTTCCCCGCCGACCCTCCCGAGGACGCGCGCACCGAGGCCCTCAAGCGCACCGTGCACGCGCAGTTCTCGCGCGTGATCGACATCGCGCCTTACCTGGGCGAGGAGCTGCACGAGGTACTGGTGGGGATCACCGATGCCGGCAAGCTCGCCGACTTCGTGGCCGCCAATCTCGACCTCGCGCTCCCCGCCAAGGCCGAGCTGCTCTCCATCGAGGACGTGAGCCGCCGCCTCGAGCGCCTCGCCGAGCTGCTGGGGCAGGAGCTGCAAGTGCTTGAGGTGGGCAGCCAGATCCAGGAGAAGGTGCGCACCCGCCTCGACCAGAACCAGCGCGAGTACGTGTTGCGCGAGCAGCTGCGCGTGATCCGCCAGGAGCTGGGGGAGGACGAAGCCGACGACGAGCTGACCGAGCTGGCGAACCGGCTCGAGGCCGCGGGGTTGCACGAGGAGGCCACCAAGGTCGCCGAGCGCGAGCTCAAGCGGCTGCGCCAGATGTCGCCGCAGTCGGCCGAGTATCACGTGGCGCGCACCTACCTCGAGGTGTTCGCCACACTGCCGTGGGGCCGCACGTCGGAGGACCGGCTCGACCTGAAGGCCGCGCGCGACATCCTCGACCGCGACCACTACGATCTCAAGACCGTCAAGGAACGAATCCTCGAGTACCTCGCGGTGCGCACGCTCAACCGCGCGGCACGCGGCAGCATCCTGTGCTTCGTGGGCCCGCCGGGCGTGGGCAAGACGTCGCTGGGGCAGAGCATCGCGGAAGCGCTGGGGCGGCGCTTCACGCGCGTGTCACTGGGCGGGGTGCGCGACGAGGCGGAGGTGCGCGGCCACCGCCGTACCTACGTCGGCGCGCTCCCGGGGCGCATCATCCACGCGCTGCAGCGCTCCGAGACGCGCAACCCGCTGCTCATGCTCGACGAGGTGGACAAGATGGGCGCCGACGTGCGCGGCGACCCGACCGCGGCCCTGCTCGAGGTGCTCGATCCGGCGCAGAACGGCACGTTCGTCGATCACTACCTCGAGGTGCCATTCGACCTCTCCGGTGTGATGTTCATCGCCACCGCCAACAGCCTCGCCCCCATCCCCGATCCGTTGCTCGACCGCATGGAGGTGCTCACCTTACCCGGGTACACGCCCGGTGAGAAGCTCGCGATCGCCAAGCGGTACCTCTTGCCACGCCAACTCGCGGAAACGGGACTCACGGCCGAGCGCGCCAGCATCGCCGACGGGGCGCTCGAGCGTCTCATCGCGGAGTACACGCGCGAGGCGGGCGTGCGCCAGCTCGAGCGCGAGATTCAGGGCGTGCTGCGCAAGGCGGCGCTCGATGTGGTGGAGGGGCGGGCGGCGACGGTCAAGATCACCGCGAAGAACATCGAGAAGTACGCCGGTCAGCCCAAGGTGCAGAGCGAGGTGGCCGGACGCTCGCCGGAGGTCGGCGTGGCCACGGGCCTGGCGTGGACGCCCGTGGGCGGCGACATCATGTTCATCGAGGCGATCCAGATGCCGGGGAAAGGGCAGATCACCCTCACCGGCCAGCTCGGCGACGTGATGAAGGAGTCGGCGCAGGCGGCGTGGAGCCTGCTGCGCGCGCGGGCCAGTGCGCTGGGCATCCCGCTCGAGGCGTTCACGCAGACCGACGTGCACCTGCACCTGCCCGCGGGGGCGGTGCCCAAGGACGGTCCGTCGGCCGGGATCGCGATCGCGACGGCGCTCGCGTCGCTGCTGTGCCGCCGCCCCTCGCGACACGATGTCGCCATGACGGGGGAGCTGACGCTGCGGGGGCGCGTCCTCCCGATCGGGGGGCTCAAGGAGAAGCTCACGGCCGCGGCGCGCGCCGGCGTCAAGACCGTGCTCGTGCCCGCGCGCAACCAGAGCGACATCGTGGAGGTGCCGGACGAAGTGAAACAACTGCTCGAGATCAAACCGGTGGAGACGATCGACGAGGTGCTCGACCTGGCGTTGCTCGAGCCCCGCGTCTCCCGGCCGATGAGCACGCCGCCCGTGCGGGCGCGCCCCTCGGGGCCGACGGAGGCTCGCCCGTGAGCGATTTCGCGACGCTGGAAGAGGCGTTCGAGCGGCTCGGGCAGCGCGACGGGGCCGCGCGCTACCACGAGCGCGGGTACCTGTTCGTGCTGGCGGCGCTCGAGTACGCCCAGGGCAGGCTGCCGGCGCGCCGCCACCTCTCCGGCGCGGAGCTCGCCTGGGCGTGCCGTGACTTCGCCCTGGATCAGTTCGGCCTGCTCGCCCCGACCGTGCTCGCGCACTGGGGTATCGCCAACACCGAGGACCTCGGCCGCATTGTGTTCACCCTGATCGAGGTCGGCCTGCTCGCGCGTCAGCCCAGCGACAAACCCGAAGACTTCGAGCGGGTATACGATTTCGCGGAGGTGTTCCGCACGGGGTACCGCTGGCCGGGCGTGGAGCACGGGTAGCGGGTGTCGCCAGGGGCGAAGGGGGTGCTGTATGGACGACGTGAAGGAATGGCCCGCCTGCCGGAAGTGTCAGCAAGGTCTCCTCATCCCGTTATCGGATTACGGGCGCGACGGGGCGCCGATTACCTACAAGGCCTGGGTCTGCACGAATCCGGAGTGCGGCTTCAATATTCGGATCGATAACGGAGAAATTTCTTTCGGTCGCGCGATCGGTCAGAGCTTCAAGTAAGACTTGGACGCCGTCCGTTCGCCCGCCGTGAGCGGGCGCTTCTACCCGGGGGGGGCGGTGCAGCTCGAGCGCACCGTGCGGGAGCTGCTCGACGCCGCAGTGGGGGAGGGGGGGGAAACGCGACCCGCTCCCACGCGGGCAGCGCTCGC
>CBFHAJ010000215.1:0-5023 GCA_965653495.1 uncultured bacterium
GACAGTGGCTTGGCGCCATCGAAATGACAGTGCCGTAAGCGCTGTCGCGGTCCCCGGCGGCGGCCATGCCGAGCTGCCCGGTTGTGGTCGGCGCGATTACTTCGTCTGACTGCTGTCCATGGTGCAGGCGCGCACGTAGCCGCCGTTCTGCATCCGATTGGGGGCCTGATCAGGGTGGCGCCCATGCCGCGTGCGAATGGGTGATCTGCGCGCCGCGCTGATCAGGATCGCCGGCCAGGTTTCGGGGCGCATGGTAAAGGGTCAACATTGCGATGGGTTGCCGAGGACTCCCTTCTTGTGAGAAAGGGAGCCGGCCTAAAGAGCTCGGGTCCTGCGCACCCGAAGGCCCGCAGGACCCGGCTCGGAGAGGATCGCAGCCGGCGGGCGCTATCCGGCCGTCTGCGACTGGTCAGGCTTTTCGGCCGGTGAGTTCTGGGCGCAACCCTGGCCGGCTGGCCGGCCGGCGGAGCAGGAGGATCGTGCGTGTCCAGCTCGGCATCCACCAGTTGGCGTTGCCGAGTAGTCGCATGAGCGCGGGGACGAGCAGGGCGCGGATGACGGTGGCGTCGAAGATGATCCCGCCGGCGAGCGCGATCGCGAATTCTTTGCTCTCGTAGCCAGGGCTCGTGGACAGGAGGAGGAACGCGAACATGAGGATGAAGGCGGCGCTGGTGACCAGCTTGCCGGTGCGCGCGAGCCCGAGCTCGATCGCTTTGTGTGTGGAGCCGGTCTGGTCGTAGGCCTCGCGGATCCGGGTCAGCATGAAGACCTCGTAGTCCATCGACAGGCCGTAGAGGAAGGCGAAGATCATCAGCGGGATCCAGGGGGTGATCGACTGGGTGGCGCCGATGCTCCAGATCGCCGAGCCGTGGCCCTGCTGGAAGACGAAGACGACGATCCCGAACGCCGCCGCGAGCGAGACGAGGTTCAGCAGCACGGCCTTGAGCGCCAGCACGATCGAGCGGAATGCGCGGGCAAGCAGCAGCAGCGTCAGGACGAGCACGAACGCGAGCAGGTAGGGGAAGTTCGCGTACAGGGTGTGCAGGAATTCCTGATCGACCGCCGCCACGCCGGTGAGCGGCCCGTCGCCGCCTGCCAGCGCGATCTTGACGCGGTCGATGGTGGCCGCGGCGCCGGGAGCGGACCCGTCGGCTGCGGGAAAGGCCTCGAGCAGCGAGTCGGGGCCACGGTGCCAGTTCGGGGGAGCAGCGACGGCGGCGATGCCCGGGACGGCGCGAAGCTGCGAAGCGATCGCGTCGGCGCTGCCACCGCGTTCGACGAGCACGTCGAGCGGCTTCATCACCCCGGGTGAGATGCCGGCGTCCGCGAGCATCTGCCGGCCCGCGATCGCGGTGCCGCTGCCAGGGATGTTCCTCAGCTGCGGCTCGTGCGGGTTCAGCTGCGTGCCGAGCCCGGCCAGCGCAGCGACGATCACGATGCCGGCGAAGGCGATCAGTCGCGGGCGACGCAGGACGAACCGCGCCCAGCGGCCCCAGGCGCCGTCCTCGGGATGGCCGCGGTCGATGAGTCGCTTCGGCAGCACGCGAACGCTGTTGATCCGCTCGCCCAGCACCGCCAGGAGCGCTGGGAGGAGCGTGATCGCTGCCAGTACCGAGACGGCGGGGATGAGCATGCCGCCGATGCCGATCGAGCGGATGAACGGCACCGGCAGCACGAGCATCGAGAGCAAGCCGACGGCGACTGTCGAGCCGGAGACGATCACGGACCGGCCAGCGTGCGTCACGGTCTGGACGAGCGCCTGCTCGACGTCGCGTCCGGCGCGCAGCTCGTCGCGGAAGCGGAAGATCATCAGCAAGGCGTAGTCGACCGCGACCCCGAGCCCGACGAGCGCGATCAGGAACTCGACGACGATCGAGACGCTGGTGACGTAGGTGAGGGCCCAGACGAGCGTGAACGTGTTCAGGATCGCCGCCGCCGCGACGACGAGCGGGATCAGCACGGCCGGAAGCGTTCCGAAGACGAACAGCAGGATCACCAGTGCGCCGAGGCCGCCGACCAGGGCCTCGACGAGGACGCTGGAGCCGCCGCTTGATCCGTGCGTCGATGCTTCCTCGAGCGGATCGTGGCCGGTCACGTCGACCGTGATCCCGGCGGGCAGCCCGCTCGCCGCCGCAGCGCGGATGGCAACCGCACCGCTGTTGGTGGTGAGGGTTCCCGGCCCGGGCGGGTAGAGCCCCATGAACGTGGTATGGCGGTCGCGCGAGACGTAGGCCGGGTTGTGCGTCGAGAAGTAGGAGCTCGACAGCGAACCTGGCACCGTGGCGGCCGCGCGGCGCATCGCCTGCGCGATTGCGCGGCTCTTGGTCGCGTCGCCGGCGGTGTGGAAGACGACGACGCTCGGCGGACGCACTCCCGCGCCGAACGCCGCCAGTGTGCGCTGGCCAGCCTGGTAGGCGGACTGGCCGGGAATCGAGAAGCTCTGGTACCAGCGCGTCGACACCTTCCCGGCGGCGAAGCCGCCGACGACGACCAGGACGAGCCAGCAGCCAATCACCGCCCAGCGGTATCGGACGGTCACGTGCGCAACGCGGGTGAGCATGGGATTCTCCTGTTCGCTGCGGTCGGGTTCGATTACCGATCACACGATTCGCTGGCCGGCCGGACACCCGCAATCGGGCACAGGTCGAATCCCCGGGGCGACCAAAGTGGGTGCACGCATCGACTTCGGTCGGCTGTTCAGCCGTGCTCACCCGGCCTACGCTGGGCGGCATGACTCGCCTCCGTCTTCTCCTCGGCAGGCTCACCGCGCCGGAGGCGGACGAGCCGCCGCCGGCACGGCGCTCGCGGCGCGACTGGATCGTCGACAGCGCCCTGTTCCTCCTTGCCGTGTTCGGCACCGCTGCGGGCCTGAGCAGCGCCCGGCATGGGCTCCATGGCCCGCTGCTCGTCGTCGATGCGATCGGCGGAGCGGGGCTCTGCCTCGCGCTGTGGTGGCGCCGGCGCTGGCCGTTGAGCCTCGGCCTTGTCTCGCTACCGGTCCTCGCCGTTTCCTCGTCGGCTGGCCCGGCCGGGGTGATCATCCTCTACACCGTCGCCGCCTACCGCCGCTGGCAGCTGGCGGTCCTGGTCGCCGCGGGGCAGGTCGCGCTGCTGCCGGTCGGCCGCGTCCTGCACCCAGAAGACAGCTCCCTGGGGGCGTACTACTACCTTGCCTGCACGCTCGGCACGGCGGTGATCGTCGCCTGGGGCATGTTCCGCCAGGGGCGCCGCCAGTCGCGCTGGGAGCGCGCGCGCCACTCCGAGACCGAGCAGCAGCTGCGCGTCGAGCAGATCCGGTACGCGGAGCGCACGCGGATCGCGCGGGAGATGCACGACGTCCTCGCGCACCGGATCTCGCTGCTGAGCCTGCACGCCGGCGCGCTTGAGTTCCGCCCCGACGCGGCGCCGGAAGAGATCGCCCGGGCCGCCGCGGTGATCCGCGCCAGTGCGCACCAGGCCCTCGAAGACCTACGCGCGGTCATAGGCGTCCTGCGCGACGGGGCCGACGGCGAGACGCCGCAACCGCCGCAGCCGACACTCGCGGCACTGCCCGGGCTGCTCGACGAATCACGTGCGGCCGGCATGGGTTTGCACGCCGACCTGCGCGTTGCCGACCTGGCTGCCGTCCCGGACCCGGTCGGCCGGCATGCGCTGCGAATCGTCCAGGAGGCCCTGACCAATGCACGCAAGCACGCAGCCTCGGCACCGGTCGACCTGCGCATCGAGGGAGCCCCGGGAAACGGGCTGACGATCGAGGTGCGCAACCCCGCGCCGGTCCTGGCCGCAGGCCGGCCCAAGATTCCCGGGTCGGGAGCCGGGCTCGTCGGCCTCGCCGAGCGCGCCGCGCTCTCCGGCGGCCACCTCGAGCACGGACTCGACGAAGACGGCGAGTTCCGGCTCCGCGCCTGGCTGCCGTGGCCGCAATGAGCGAGCAGGTCCGTGTGCTCGTCGTCGACGACGACGCGCTCGTCCGCGCCGGGCTGTCGATGCTGCTCGCGGGCGCCGAGGACATCGAGATCGTCGGTGAGGCCGCGGACGGCAGCCAGGTCGCGCGGGCAGCCGCCGAGCATCGCCCCGACGTCGTGCTGATGGACATCCGCATGCCTGGCATGGACGGCCTGGCCGCCACCGAACTGCTCCGCGCGCAGGACGGTGCGCCCGAGGTCATCGTCCTTACGACCTTCGAGGCCGACGACTACGTCCTGCGCGCTCTCCGCGCCGGTGCCAGCGGGTTCCTGCTCAAGGACACGCCGCCAGCCGACATCGTGCGCGCTGTCCGGACCGTCGCCGCCGGCGAGCCGATCCTCTCCCCCACGATCACCCGCCGGCTGATCGGCCACGTGACCGACAGCGAGGGCGACGACCGAACGCGCCACGCCCGCGGACAACTCGACCGCCTCACCCAACGCGAACGAGAGGTCGCCATCGCGATCGGACTCGGCAAGTCCAACGCCGAGATCGGCCGCGAGCTGTACATGAGCGTCGCGACCGTCAAAGCGCACGTCTCACGCCTGCTCGAGAAACTCCACTTCAACAACCGCGTCCAGATCGCCCTCCTCGCGCATGACGCACGCGAGGCGTAAACGCCTGAGCGCAACGCCCCTGCATTTGCCGCGTTAGTGCGGTTTCCGAAAACATGCCCCCGACAACAGGCCTAACCCAGACGTCCCGGAATGTCAGAAGCCCGCCCAGCCGACCCCCGCGATCTAGGGCGCACCCTATCGCGGGCTTATGGCACGCATTACAAGCAGAATTGGACGATCTGCATTATCGTTCGCCGTCAAGCAAGCACTACCCTTACCAGCGCCGATTCGGCGTTCGGAGCGATCGCGCGACGCGGCAAGCTCAACGTGTCTCACGCACCGTGACGGCCGCCGTCAACATGGCATGCTGGTGTCCGAGCGCTGGTCACGAAGTTGCGCGCAATGAGGGTTTTCGTAGTCTACGCGCCTGCATAGACGATTACGAATACCCAAATACCGTTTGCAGCTGACGAGACTCTCGAAGCGCCCTGGCGGCCATG
>CBFHAJ010000216.1:0-4962 GCA_965653495.1 uncultured bacterium
CGCATCGCCGGCCCGAACCATGGGCTCACGATCACCGCGCCCGCGATCGGGTCGCTGGGTTGGGTCTCCAGGTAGCGCAGCGCAACCAGCGCCCCGAACGAGATGCCGAGCAGCACCTGGGGGCGGTCGGTGCGGATGCGCACAACGCGGCGAAACGCCTGCAAATCGCCGAGCAGCTGGCTGAAGCGCGACAGGTGGCCCGGCCGTCCCCCCGAGCGACCGTGGCCGCGCAAGTCGAGGACGAACGTCGAAAAGCCCGCCGCGCACAGCCGCTCACCGGTCTCCCGCCAGCGGCCGGCATGATCCGACCATGCGTGCAGCACCAGCACGGCGGCGCGCGGCTCGGCGGTCTCGTACGCGTCGTACACCAGCTGCGCACCATCGGGTGCCGTGAGCGCGGGCATTCAGGACTCCGCACCCGTCAGCATGCGCCGCAGCAGATCGAGCGCCGCCTGCGCGGAGCGGCGGCGGATCTCGTCGCGGTCTCCTGGAAACACGCGCTTGAGCGCACGGGTGGTCGTGTGCACCCGCGCGGCGAGCCACACGGTCCCGACCGGTTTCTCGGGCGTCCCCCCCGACTGCCCGGCGATGCCGGTGATGGCGATCGTGCAGTCCGCGGAGAAGATACGTTGCGCGCCTTCCGCCATCGCGCGCACTGTCTCCTCCGAGACGGCGCCATGCGCCGCCAGCGTTTCGAGCGGCACCTTGAGCGCCGCTGTCTTGATCACATCGGCGTAGGCGACCACGCCGCCCACGAACGTGTCCGACGCCCCCGGCACGGCGGTGATCCGCTCCGCCACCAGTCCTCCGGTGCACGACTCGGCTACGCCGAGCCGGTGGCGACCGCGTCGCAGCGCGTCCAGCACCACGGCGGCGAGATCGGCCCCGTCCTCGCCGTAGGCATGCTCACCGGCCGCCGCGCGGAGCCGCGTGACCGCACTCGCGAGCCGTGCTTCGGCGTCGGCCGGCTCCAGCTCCCAGGCGGTGACGCGCAGATCGACGCCGTCGACAGACGGCAGGTACGCGAGGGTGAGCGGCGCGATCTCCGGCTCGACCAATCCGACCCGCTCCGCGAGTGCCGATTCCGACACCCCCGTGGTGCGCAGCGCGCGCGACTGCACGACGCGGCGTGGGGCGCCGCTCGTGGCCAGGCGCGCGACCAAGCGGGGCAGCACCTCCTCCACCAGCAGCCCGCGCATCTCTCGTGGCACACCCGGCAGGAGCACGATCACCCGGCCGCGCCCGTCTTCCACCCACAGGCCCGGCGCCGTGCCGCGCGGGTTGGGCAGCACGGTCGCGCCCTCCGGAATCTCGGCCTGGGTCCGATTGATCGCCGGCATGGGACGCTGCATGCGGCGGAAGCGCGCTTCGATGGCGGCAAGCAGCGCGTCGTCGAGCTGCAGCCGTTTGCCCAGCAGCTCGGCGACGACGGTCTTGGTCATGTCGTCGCGCGTGGGGCCCAGCCCGCCGGTGGTGATCACGAACCCGGTGCGGTCCAGGGCCTCGGCGACCCCCGCGCGGATCGCCTCCGGCCGGTCGGCCACAGTGGTGCGCCGCGCGATCTCGGCGCCCGCCGCCGCCAGCGCGCGCCCCAACTCCGCCGCATTGGTGTCGACCGTGTGCCCCAGCAGCAGCTCCGTCCCGATCGTGACGACCTCGAGCTTCACCCGCCCCCGCCCCCGCCCCCGCCACCGCCCTTGAGCAGCGTGCGGTAGCGGTACAGATACACGGCGAGCGAGTACACGGTGAGCAGGATCGCGCCGGCGAGCGTCACCGCGACCACGGCGCCGTGGAACTTGTCCCAGAAATTCCGGAACCACCCGGCGAACGGATGCGCGGCGAGCGCGTCCTTCCACGCGAACCAGAACAACGTGGCCCCGATGAACACGTTCTGGACCACGGCCTTGAGCTTCCCCGCCCCCATCGCCGGGATCACCACCCCGCGCTGCTTCGCGAAGAAGCGGAACGCGGTCATCAGGAGCTCCCGCCCCACCAGCAGCAACGCCACCCACACCGGGAAACTGCCCCACCAGGGGATGCGATAGTCGACGAGGATCGTGGGGTGGCGGGTGAGCCAGAAGATCGGGATGAGCGTCGCGAACAACAGCAGCTTGTCGGCGATCGGATCGAGCAGTTGTCCCAGCTCGCTCACCTGGTTGTGGCGGCGCGCCAGATAGCCGTCCACCACGTCCGACGCGCTCGCGGCCAGAAAGATCAAGAACGCGATGACCTTGGGCCAGTAGCCTTGAATGAACGGGAGCAGCGCGATGACCGGCGTGAGGCAGATGCGCGCGAGGGTGAGAATGTTGGGCAGGGTCCACCGCATGGGACCGCTCCCTAGCTGAGCGTCTTCAAGACCATCTTGCTCACCGTCTTCAGCGTGTCGAACACGCCGTCGCCGCGGACTGCCACTGCCTCGAGGTAGGGGGCGCGCCCCACCCACTGGTTGTCGACCTTGTCCACCAGGTTCTCGCCGGCGTGTCCCGGGTCGGGCACGACCTTCTGCTGCGCGCCGTCTTCCACCGGCCATCCCGGATTGAGCGACGCCTGCAGATCTTTGATCGGCGCCGCATTAGGGAGATCGCGCTTGTTGTATTGAATGATGAACGGGAGCTTAGTCAGGTCGTATCCGTACTCGGACATGTTGTCGTACAGGTTCTGCATCGACTCGACGTTCGCCTCCATCCGCTCGATCTGGCTGTCGGCCACGAACACGATCCCGTCCACACCCTTCAGGATGAGCTTGCGGCTCGCGTTGTAGTACACCTGACCGGGCACCGTATAGAGGTGGAAGCGGGTCTTGAAGCCGCGGATCGTGCCCAGGTCCACCGGCAGGAAGTCGAAGAACAGCGTGCGCTCGGTTTCGGTAGCGAGCGAGATCATCTTGCCGCGCGTGTTGGGTGACACCTTGCCGTAGATGTGCTCGAGATTGGTGGTCTTGCCGCCCAACCCGGGGCCGTAGTACACCAGCTTGCAGTTGATCTCGCGGGACGCGTAGTTGATCATCGACATAGAGCGCGCGTCCTATCAACCGAAGAGTTTGTCAATTTCGTCTTCCGCCCCCTCGAGCAGACCCTTCTCGGGCGCCTTGGGGCCGGCGCCCACGCGATTGAACATCGCCTCGAACACGGTGTTGAGCTTCTCGACCGCGGCCTTTCCCTTCAACTTCACGAGGCCGAGCGTGGTGCGCTGGTCGAACAGCACGACGAGAATCACCCGCTTCGCCACGTCCGCGAGGAACATGGACTCCTTCTCGCCCTGGTGGACCAGGGACGCGAACTCGTGCTCGCCGATCATCTTGGCGAGTTGATCATTGGCGCTGAAGTCGGCGGCGGTGAGGGAGGCGAACGCGGCGGAGTCGAACTGGGGCGGCTCGCCCACGGTCGCCACGAGCTGGCCCGTGCGGTCCACGAGCAGCGCACAGCGGGCGTTCGCGTCCCGCAAGAACGCCTGCAAGTGCTGCTGGATTTGCTTGAAGTCGTTCTCCGAGAACGACCAGCTGGCCGCACCCGCCATCAGCCGTCCTCGGGCTTATCGGATTCGGTCATGTCCCTCCGCGCGAGCAGCGCCTGCGCGATCGTCACGCCATCGGCGTACTCGAGGTCGCCGCCCACCGGGATCCCGCGGGCGATCCGGGTCACGCGCACGCCGGTCGGCTTGAGCAGCTGCTGCAGGTAGGTGGCCGTCACCTCTCCCTCCATCGAGGGGTTGGTCGCGACGATCACTTCTCGCACGCCCGCTCCGTTGCTCACGCGGGCCATGAGGCGGTCCAGCCGCAGCGCCTCGGGACCCACGCCCTCGAGCGGCGACAGCCGTCCCCCCAGGACATGATACCGGCCCCGGAAACGCCCCGCCCGCTCGATCGCAGTCGCATCGGAGGCCTCCTCCACCACGCACAGCATGCTGGCATCGCGCCGCGGATCACGGCAGATCGCGCACGGATCCTCATCGGTGAGCGTCCCGCACGTGCCACACGTCCGCACCCGCTCGCGCACGCTGCGGATCGCGTCCGCCAGGCGCGCGGCGCTCTCCGCCGGCTGCTTCAACAGGTAAAACGTGAGCCGCTGTGCCGTCTTCCGTCCGATCCCGGGGAGCTTGGCCAGCTCCGTCACGAGATCATCGATGGCCGACACGGCGCGCTAAAGAGGCGGCTGCAGCGGAAACGGGAACGGCAGGCCCGAGGCGAGCTTCTTCACCTCTGCCTGGTACAGCTCGGCGGCCCGCTGCTGCGCCTGCGATACCGCGGCCAGCACGAGGTCCTCGAGCATTTCGACATCCCCCTGGGCGATCGCCTGGGGGTCGATCTTGATGGCGCGGATCTGGCCACGACCATCGGCGGTGGCCGCGACAATGCCGCCGCCCGCCGTACAGGTCACCGTCTGTTGGGCCAGCTGGGACTGGATCTCGGACAGCCGATACTGCATCTGCTGCCCCAGCTGCAGCAGGCTGGATAAATCCGCCATACGTCGAAAGTTACCCCTCGCCCCTAAGGGTTGCAAGCTGTTGCTATTCCAAGAGCTCCAAATCTAATGCGTCCACCGCGGCGTTCAGCCCAGGGTCCTGCGCGCGCAGTGTCTTGAGGCGCTCGGCCCTGGCTCCCTCCTCGGTGAGCCGGGTCGGCCGCTGTGGCGTGGGCCGGTCCCCGGTCGCTGCCCCTTCGAGCTTGATGCGCACCGGCTCGGTGGCGTAACGCGCGATGAGCTGACCCAGCGCGTCGCGCTGCCGCTCCAGACCCTCGCCGTGCACCGGATCGAGCGCGCGCACCACCACCGTTGATCCGTCGACGCCCACGGGCTCGACGCTCGACAACAGCGCCGCGAGCATCGGACGCTCGCGCCGGGCATCGTCGGCTAGGCGGGGCCAAATGGCGCGGAGGCTATCCACCGTCAGCGGACCGTTCTCCGGTGGCGGTCCCGCGGCCGGGGGGCCGGGGGGGCTGGCGGGGCGGCGGGGGGGGCCCGC
>CBFHAJ010000217.1:0-4887 GCA_965653495.1 uncultured bacterium
TGTTGCGGTTGGCAGCCAACATCGCCAATGGTCTCGTGGTTCATCCCGAGGTCAGCTTCGCGTGCCTGGCAGGCGCAATCCTGGCGCCGGCAAATGCCGCTCGCCACTTCGAGCAGCGCCCCGGCACAATGCACCGCGAACCGCTGGCGCCACGCCGCGGGCACGTGCGCGAAGTACTCGCGCACGAACGCGGCGCTCGCCGCCCGCACGCGCACGGCGGGACACCCGTCGAGTCCGACGCGGGCGGTGAGATAGGCGTACAGGTGGGCGGGATCGCGTACCGGATCGCCCAGCGCCACCGAATCGAGATCGATGAACACCACCCGGCCGCCGTCCAGGAACACATGATCGGCCTTCAGGTCCCGATGGATCGGCGCGGGGGTAACCTCCGGCAGCGCCGCGACCACCGCGGCGACCACCGCGTCCACGTCGGCCGCGGCTTCCGGGCAGGCCCATGAGACGAGCCCGGCTGCGAGCCGCACGTCGTCCAGCTGACGGTCGCGCCCGTGCTCCACCGCGCCGGCGATCTCCCCCTGGTTGAACGCCGCCACGGCGCGCGCCACCGGGCGCAGCGTGTCCGCCGGGTCGTGACCCGCGAGCAGCAGGTCGACGACGGGCACCCCGGGCGCCTGCTCGATCGCGAGCGTGCGCAGCTCGTCCAGATACGCGAGCGGCGCCACCACGGAGTACTCCCCCGCGTCCCGCTGCGACAGCTCTCGCAACAGCCGCCAGGTCGCGGCGCCGCGGTCGTCGCGGTACACCTTGAGATAGCAACGCAGGCTGGTGCGGCGCCCGGTGGCGGGCTGCACCGCGCTGCCGGTGTAGCGCAACGCCGCGCCCAGCTCGGTGCGGTAGCGCAGCGGCTCGATCGTGCGGGTCTCGATCTCCCACCCGTTCGTCGCGCCTCCGGTCTTCACCCCTTTGATCCCCTGTCTCATTTCGTCCTCACCCCCTGTCCCCCTCTCCACTCCGTGGAGAGGGAGGAGGACGGGCGGTCTCTCGTTCCCCCTCTCCCGATAGGGAGAGGGGGACAGGGGGTGAGGAAGCCGCGCGAGCAGCAGCGGCTCGATCTCGGAGATCACACCGTTCTCGCCCATCACCAGCCGCAGGTGGCGCAGCTTGCGGTCGTAGGGAAACAGCTCGACCAGCATGTCGAGCTGGGGGACGAACGCCGCCGGCTGCAGCACGCGCCACGGGGCGGGTACCTCGCCGAGCAAATCGCCGGCCTTGATCTCGCGCCACTGCCGCTCCGCCTCGCCCGGCCGGGCGTACAGAATGCCCGCGACCGCCTGGTCCCAGCGCCGTCCGCTGGCGCGATCGAGCAGCCGCAGCGTGTACTGCAGCACACAGCGCGCGCTGGCCTGGCGGCAGCGGAACCGGAACGGGACGCAGTCCTCGATCACGACGCTGCGCCCCGGGGCCGGCCGCAGGTGCGTGCGGAACACGTCCAGCATGCGCGCGGGGTCGGTGGCGAGCGCGAGCTGGGGGAAGTCGGGGTCGTGGGGGAAGCCATTGGGTCCCAGGCTCACGCCTGGGCCCAGTGCAGCACTGCCCTTAAGGGCAGTGCGGTGTGGGGCCCACTCTTCAGAGTGGGTCACGTGACCGCCTCGTACAGCTGCCGATAGCGGCCGCTGCGCGCGACCAGCTCGGCGTGGGTGCCGCGCTCCGCGATCCGGCCAGCGTCGAGCACCAGCACCTGATTGGCATCACTCACCGACTGCAGGTCGTGGGTGATGATGATGCAGGTCTTGCCGGCCATGAGGCGGTCGAGCGCCTCGCGCACCTTGGCCTCGCTCTCCACGTCCAGCCCCGTCATCGGCTCGTCGAGGATGAGAATGGGGGCGTCGCGGATCAGGGCGCGCGCGAAGGCGATGCGCTGGCGCTGCCCGCCCGAGAGCGTCGCGCCGCGCTCGCCGAGGACGGTGTCGTAGCCGTGCTCGAGCGAGCGGATGAACTCGTCGGCGTTGGCGGCGCGCGCCGCCGCCTCGATCTGCTCCAGGCTCGCTTTGGGCTTGCCGTAGGCGATGTTCTCGCGCACGGTGGCCCCGAACAGGATCGACTGCTGCAGCACCAGGCCGATGTGGCGCCGCAGCGAGGCGCGCTTGTACTGCCGGATGTCGACGCCGTCGACGAGGATGGTGCCGCGCTGCGCCTCGTACAGCCGCAGGATCAGGCTCACCGTCGTGGACTTGCCCGCCCCTGAGACGCCGACGAGCGCCAGCCGCTCCCCGGGGGACACCTTGAACGAGATGTCGCGCAGCACGTCGCGGCCGTCGCCGTAGTCGAACGAGACCCCGCGAAATTCGATCGTGCCCTTGAGACCCGCGGCGGCGATGGCGTCCGGCCGGTCCTGGATGTCGGGCTCGATCTCGAGGATCTCGGAGATGCGCTCGGCCGACGCCATGGCCTTCGAGAAATCGGTGGAGAGCTTGGCGAGCTGGCGGATCGGCTTGTACATGTTGGTGAGGTAGCCGACCACCAGCACCAGGTCACCCGGGAGCATGTGGCCCCGCAGCACCTGGACGGCGCCGAACAGCACCGCGGCAGCGGTGCCGAGGGCCGTAATGATTTCGGATGAACGTGTCGCGGCGGCCTCGAGGCGCGCCACGCGAATGCTCTCCCGCAACGTCTCCTCGGTCACCAGGTCGAACTGCTCGGCCTCGTAGCGCTCGCGCGCGAACGCCTGCACCAGCGGGATGGCCGACAGCACCTCGTTCATCCGCGAAGCGACCTGCCCCTCCTGCCGCTTCTGCGTCTTCACCGAGAGCTTGGTCTTGCGATACAGATGAAACAGGCTGTAGCACAGGAACGGCAGCGTGCCCAGCGCGATCGCGCCGATCTTCCAGTCGATCGCGACGAGGATGACGAGCATGCCGAGCACCGTGAGCACGTAGGACGCGAACTTGAGCATCGAGTCCGCGAACACGTCCTTCAGGGTGTTGGTGTCGCCCGCGATCTTGGTGAGCAGATCGCCGGAGCGCGCGCGGTTATGAAACGCGAGCGACAGGGTCTGCAGGTGCGTGAACAGCTCGCGCCGCAGCGCGTACACCATCCGATACCCGATCGACGACGTGATGAAGATCTGGAAGTACGAGAACAGCCCGCCGGCGAGCGCGATCAGCACGATGGCGGCCGACGCCTCGAGCAACAGCGGCATGCGCCCCTGCGGGAGCATCCCCTCGAGCGCGCGCAGCACGTGCGGCAGCGGCTTATCGAGGATGACGTGGTCGAGGATGATCTTGAGCGGCCACGGCTTGAGCAGCTCGGCGCCGGTCGCGCCCAGCGTGCACAGGGCGGCGAACAGCAGCCGGCCCTTTACCTCGTGCAGGTTGCCGAAGAACAGCTGGCGGAAGCGAGTGGGTGCGGTCTGGCTCATGCCGGTCTTACACCGCTACCGCGGCCGGGTGCACCGCGGCGAGGAGCAGGCGGCGCGCCTCGGCTTCGCGTTGCGGGCTCGCCGCCGCGTCCGGGTGGCGCGACGTGTTACACGCCAGGCGGTGCGCCTTCCTTATTAGGATGACGCGCTCGTACCACGCGAGCCGGCGCTCGAGGCCCCCGCCCCACTCGGGAGCGTCGGCGGCGGCCCGGTAGCCCGCGAGCACGTGGGCGCGCGCGGCCTCGTAGTCACGCAACTTATGAGGCACCCGCACCGTCATGCGGCGCAGCTGCGCCAGCAGGTTGCCCAGGTCGAGGGCAGGATCGCCCCGGGTACACTTGTCGAAGTCGAGCGCCACCATGCGCTCGCCGGGCCCGCGCCACAGCAGGTTGGTGGGGCCGAAATCGCCATGCAGAAACGCCGGAATCACCGGCACCGGGGGAGCCGTCTCGAGCTCCACCGCCGCGCCCTGCAGCGCGCCCGCGGCGTCGGGGAGCCGCGTCGCCAGCTCAGCGATGCGCGGCCGCAGATCGTCCAGCATGTCCGCGGGAGTCGTCACGCGGTTGAGGGTCTCCGCTGAGATCACCGACGCATGCAGCGCGGCGAGGGTCTGCCCGACCGCCTCGAGCACGATCGCATTGTCGTGCGCGATGGCGTCGCCCACCGATTCGCCCAGCTCGTAGGTGAGCAGCAGCAAGTGGCTGGGCGCGTAGTAGGCGAGCACCTGCGACACGGCGGGTACGCCACGCCCGGCGCACTCAGGCGTCGCCAGCTCGCGCAGCACGCCGGCCACGCGGCGCGCGTCGGCATCCCGGGGATAGAACTTGCTGAGCCATTGGAGCCGCGTGGGCTCGGTGACTCCCGGCAGCCGCGCCATCAGGTCGTAACGCACCACGCGGCCGCGCCCGTACGCCGTGAAAGTCGTATCGGCGCTCCAGCCTTCCAGCCGGGCATCGGGACCGTGCGCCCCGCGCAGCGCGCCCATGAGGACGGATTGCCATTCGGCTGGCTCGATCGACGCGGTCATGCGGCCTCCACTGGCGTCGCGACGTCGGAGAGCGCCGCGCGCGCGTGCTCGTTCAGCTCGGCGACCGCCGCGCCCGCTCCCGCCCCGCGCCGTTCCCACGCGGTGATCTCCACGGCGATCGCGAGGGCACGATAGAACGCGATGTTGCGGGTTGACACAGCCGGTGAAGCATCCAGGTACGCCACGCGGAATGCCGACAGCCAGCGCGCCGCCAGCTCGCGCGGCGTGCCGTCGGTCACGGCGCGCGCCTCGAGCGCGCCGAGCAAGTGGCCCGCGTCGTACGCCGGGTCGGCCACGGCCAGCGTGTCGAGCCCGAGCAGGATCATGTGGTCGTCCGCCGCGAGGTACCGCTCCGCGCGGAGATCGCCGTGCAGCGTTGCCGGTTCGGCGTGATCGAGCCGTTCGGCGGATTCCGAAAGCTGCTCGCGCCAGGGATCGCTCAGGTCGGCCTGCTCCACGAGCCGGCGCGCTGAGGTGGCCGCTT
>CBFHAJ010000218.1:0-4804 GCA_965653495.1 uncultured bacterium
TGACCAGCGTCGCCCAGACGCTGCAGGAACTCGCCCGGGAACAGCGGGCGGGCAAGTAGGACGGCCGGGCCCACGAGGGGCGTCATGGACCGGACCCTGCGGGCGTGGTTCGCCGAGTTCGTCGGCACCCGGCTCGGGGTCGTGTGGGCGCCCCCGGCCAGCGCGCTGGCGAGCGGCCGGGCGATCGAGTTCTCCGTCGCGACCGTGCGGGACTCGTCCCGCAGCCTGGGCGACGAGCTCGACGTCGCGGCCGATCCGGAAGGCAACTTCCTGCGCGTGCACCTGAAGGGCCAGGACCCCGACCACATCACGACGGTCCTCAACGCGGTGGCCGAGCGCTTCGTGCAGGTCGCGGCCGACCTGCGGCGTCAGAAGCTGACGGAATTGACGAAGATCCTCGACGACCAGGTGCAGTCGGCGCACGCGAACCTGCAGGACGCCGAGCATGAGCTCGAGCGGTTCCAGGTCGCGTCGATCACCCAGCCTACGCAGGTGCCGAAAGTGGGGAGCGACGATCCGGCCTTCAAGAACTTCTTCGCCATGCAGGTGGATCGCCAGCAGATCCATCAGGACCGCGAGGCGCTGCAGCAGGTGCTGGCGCAGGCCGGGGACTCCGGCGTGTCGGCCGAGGCGTTGGCGGTCGTCGGATCGGTGCAGCAGAACGTGCAGCTCACCCAGGCGCTCGGCGAGCTGACCACCAAGCAGGCGGAGCTGCGCGCGCTACGCTTCAAGTATCAGGATACGTATCCGCTGGTGCAGAAGCGGATCGACGAGATCAACACCCTCGAGCGCCAGACGCTCCCGAATCTGGCTCGCGGGCTCTTGAGCGAGCTCACCGCTCGCGAAACGGAGCTGGGACGCCGTGTGACCGCCGATGCGCCGCGGCTGCAAGCCGTTCCATCCCGGGCGATCGAGGAAGCGCGGCTGCAGCGGGCCGTCACGCTGGCGGACAACCTCTATCAGACGCTGCAGAAGAACTACGACGAAGCCCGTCTCGCCGAGGAGAGCACCGTTCCCGACGCGCGCATCCTCGATCACGCGGTCGTCCCGCAGCGCCCGGTCAAGAACACGGGTCCCCGGGTGATCTTCATGGGCTTCGCCGCGAGCCTGGCACTGGGGCTGTGCGGCGCGGTCGTGCTCGATCGTCTGGACCCCAAGGTTCGCTATCCTGACCAGGTGTCGCGCGGGCTGGGGATTCCGATCCTCGGCGCCGTGCCCCATCTGCGCAACATGCCGCGGGGTGCGCGCCCGGGCGCGCGCGTCCCCGACGACGTCAACGAGGTGGTGGAGGCGCTACGCGGCGTGTGTCTGAATCTGGTGTACGCGCACGGCGGGCGCGCACCGCTCCTGGTCACCATCACGAGTCCCGGGGCAGGCGACGGCAAGTCGTTCATTGCGGCGAACCTCGCCCACACATTCGCCGACGGCGGTCACCGCACGCTGCTCATCGATGCCGACATCCGTCGCGGGGTGCTGCACCGCCGGCTGAGCGCGCGGCGCCGTCCGGGGCTGAGTGACTACCTGCGCGGCGAGGCGCCGCTCGACGCGATCACGCAGGCCACGCAGTTTCCGGCGCTGTCCCTGATCGGGTGCGGGACCCGCGCGTACAACGCGCCGGAGCTGCTCGGCTCACCTGCGATGACGACGCTCATCAACGGCCTGCGGGCGGGCTACGACGTCGTGTTGATCGACAGCCCGCCGCTCGGCGCCGGTGTCGATCCGCTGATCCTGAGCGCGCTCACCGGGACGATGGCGCTCGTGTTGCGGACCGGGTACAGTCACCGCGATGTGGCGGCGGCCAAGCTCGAAGTGTTGCAGCGCTTGCCGGTTCGGATGCTGGGGGCGGTGTTGAACGACGTGCCGGCGGGTGGGGCGTACCGCTACTACTCGTATTACCTGCCCGGATACGAAGCGATGGATGAGGACAGCGGCACGCCGCGCGTGCCGGTGTGAGCGGCGGCGGCTTTTTTTAGGGGGTAGCGGTCGATCCGGTGCCGACAGTTCCGTCGAAGCGCCGGAGCCAGTTCCCCGAATCCATCTTTCCAGTGCGAACCGCCGCGGCCGCGCGCACCAGCAGATCGACCGGCTCGATCGGGGCATACCCGACGTTCGCCACCGCCTCGTACCCACAGCGCACCCGCGGGGACGACGCGGGCGCGGCGGCGCCCGCTGGCGCCGTCACGGTAGCGCCGCTGGGGCCGGTAACTGAAGTGGCCAACCGCTCCGCCAGCCGGCGGGCGCCGTCGGCGTCGGTGCCCGGTGCGAGCACCGCGAATTCGGTGGGGCTCAGCCGCCCGATCACATCCGACAGCCGCGCCGACGTCTTGAGGGCCTGGACGCAACGCGCCACGACGCCACTTCCGGGCTGCTGACTCGGGGCGAATTCCTGGGGCTCGAGATCCACGGCGAGGACGACGCAGGCGAGGGGACCGTGGTCCCGGAACGCCTGCGAGCCCAGCTCCCGCGCCCGGCGGGCCAGCCCTTGCCGGTTGTACAGCCCGGTTGTGGGGTCGAGCAGCCCTTCGGCGCGGGCTCGATCGGCGTCGAGTTTGGCGCGCACGTACGCGCCGATTTTCAGGAGGATCTCGTCGGCGTCGTGTGGAGGCGTGATGCATTCCCACGCCCCGGCGCGCAACGCGGCGAGGCGCTGCGTGCGGCTGGCCGGCTCGCGGACGGCGAGCAGGATGGGCGTGCTGCTCGAGACCCGGGGGTCACCGCGCAGCAGCCCGCACAACTCGGCGCCGGCCATGTCGGGCAGCTCGGCGTCGACGATGATGAGGTCGGGCTCCGTGCTGCGCGCCCGCTCCAGCATGTGCTGGGCGGAGCGCTCCTGCAGCACCGCGTACCCGCCGGTCTCCAGCAGGGTCTTCAACCAGCGCGTGGCTTCCTGGCCGTTGCCGCCCAAGAGAACCAGCGGCAGTCCTCCTTGTGGCATTCGCTCGCTCATGCTCGCTCCTCGCGAACGGTGTGTCCACTTGACTCGTTCGACACCGCTCATTGTTGCAAACACGGGGCCGCGGTGAGCCGTGCCCAGGGCGTGGCTCGCGCGCCTTGACCGGCGCCTGCGTCGCAGCCCGCCCATGGTGCCGCTGCCGCGCCTGCGCAACGGAGGCGCGCCGCGTTGTGAGCGCGTGACGACAGCTAAGCCGTTGTCCACCTGCTCGGTAGCCAGGCCGGTCAGACGCGCAACGCGGGCAGGCCTCAATCTTGAAGTGGGCAGCCGGGACTCACAGTCAGCGGAGCGTTGAACCATGTGCGGAATTGTCGGATACGTGGGGCCACGGGACGCGGTCGGCGTGCTCGTCGAAGGCCTGAGCCGACTCGAGTATCGCGGCTACGACTCCGCTGGTGTGGCGGTTATGAATGGGCAGGGTCTCGAGACCCGCAAGCTCGCCGGCCACATCGCCGGGCTGCGTGAGCTGCTCGCGAACGCGCCCGTGCACGGCAGCTGCGGAATCGGGCACACGCGCTGGGCGACGCACGGCGCGCCGACACAGGTGAACGCCCACCCCCATGGCGACTGCACCGGCACGCTGACGCTGGTGCACAACGGCATCATCGAAAACGCCGACGTCTTGCGCACGAGCCTCACGCGAGCCGGTCATCGCTTCGCGACCGAGACCGACACCGAAACGCTGGTGCACCTGATCGAGGATTCTCCGGGAGACACGCTCGAGCAGCGCGTCATCGCCGCGCTCGACCATGTCGATGGGACGTACGGCATCGCGGTGCTGTCGGAGGCGGACCCGGGCAAGATCGTGGTCGCACGGCGCGGCTCTCCCGTGCTGCTCGGCGTGGGCGACGGAGAATTCCTGGTCGCGTCCGACGCCAGCGCCGTCCTGGCCCACACGCGGTCCGTGGTCTATCTGAACGACGGCGACGTCGCCGTGGTCACGCGGCAGGGGTACCGGGTGCTCGACCGCGAAGCCCACGAGCTGGAACGGGCCGTGGATGACATCGAGTGGGACCTCGACGCCATCGCGCTGGGCGGCTACCCGCACTTCATGCTCAAAGAGATCTGCGAGCAGCCCGAGACCGTGCGCAGCACGCTGCGCGGTCGCCTGCTCCCCGCGGAGGGAACGGCTCGCCTCAACGGCCTCAACCTGACGCCCGCGCAGTGCAGCCGCATCCGGCGCATCGTGATCGTGGCGTGCGGCACGTCGTGGCACGCCGGGCTGGTGGGGCGCCACGTAATCGAGGAGCTCGCCGAGATCCCAGTCTCGGTCGAGTACGCGTCGGAGTACCGCTACCGCCGCGAGCTGCGCATTCCCGGAACCCTGACCATCGCCATCTCGCAGTCGGGCGAGACGGCCGATACGCTCGAAGCGCTGCGCGCGGCGAAGAGCGCCGGCTCGACCGCCATCGGGCTCGTCAACGTCGTGGGCTCGACCATCGCGCGCGAGGCGGACGGCGGAATCTACCTGCACGCCGGTCCGGAGATCGGCGTGGCGTCGACCAAGGCGTTCACCGCTCAGGTGGTCGCGCTGCTCATGCTCGGAGTGTTCCTGGGCCGCCAGCGGGGCCTGGCGGTGGAAGAGGGGCGGTCGCTGGTGGCGGACCTGCTCGAGCTGCCGGACCTGGTCGCGCGCACGCTGGAGGTGGAGCCGCAGATCCGCGCCATCGCCGAGCGCTATGCCGGCGCGGCCAACGCTCTGTACCTCGGCCGCGGCGTGAACTTCCCGGTGGCGCTCGAGGGCGCGCTCAAGCTGAAAGAGATCTCCTACATCCACGCCGAGGGCTACCCGGCGGCCGAAATGAAGCACGGGCCCATCGCGCTGATCGACGAGAACATGCCGGTGGTGTG
>CBFHAJ010000219.1:0-4765 GCA_965653495.1 uncultured bacterium
GGAGCCCCGTCCGCGCCTTTTCCAGCTGGCCTGCCGCCCGCCGTTCGGAATCGTCGCCATCGGCGTCGCCGTCGTCGGAACGCCGGCCGTGTAGATGCACGGTCGTTCGCTCGTCGTCCGACGGCGCGGCCGACGGGTTCACGGAGGCTCTGGAGGACTGAAACGCCGGCGCCCGGCGTGCCGTCCGGCACCGCCATGATGCCCGGGCGCCGCCTCCCCTGGTTCGGTATCACCTTCCTCCTCGTCGGGCCGGCTCGCCTCTCTTCCCAAGACACCGCGACGGACACCTCGAGGGCCGGCCACTTCCACGTCGGCCTCACGGTCCACGATTGGGGCATCAGTTTCGGGAACGCGCCGCGCGTCAACGGGCTGCGGTTCAACGTCCAGGACGCCGAGCTCGAGCGCGTGAACGGGCTCAACGTCACGCTGTGGAAGCCGCGCGACCCGATGAGCGGTACCGTCAACGGTCTGCAGCTGGGGATCTTGCCGGGATCGGAGCGGGTGAACGGCGTGGCGCTCGGCGTTGGCGGCGTGGTCGCTGAGCGGCGGGCGCGCTGGGTCACGATCGGGGGACTGGGAGCGGTCTCGAACGGCGTGATCGAGGGAATCGCCATCGGCGGGCTCGGGCTCGTCGCGGACGCGGACATCCACGGCGTGGGCGTCGCAGGGCTGGGCGCCGTCGCGAACCGCGACGTCCACGGGATCGTCGTCGGCGGGCTTGGCGCCGTGGCCAATCGGGACATCTGGGGGATCGGGGTCGCGGGGCTCGGCACGGTCGCCAACCGGGACATCTTCGGACTGGCGGTGGCCGGCTTGGGAACCGTCGCGAACCGCGATCTGAGCGGCGTCGGCGCCGCCGGGCTCGGTCTCGTTGCCAACGGCTCGATCACCGGCGTGGGAGTCGGCGGCCTCGCGGTCGTGGCCGACGGCCGGCTGACTGGAATCGGGGTCGGCGGGTTGGCGGTCGTCGCCAACGAAGCCATCCGCGGGATGGCCGTGGCGGGTTACAGCGTCGATACGCACGGTATGACCGGCGTCGGCATCAGCGCGTACAACCGGATCCGCGGTCCGCAGCACGGGTTGACGATCGGGATCTACAACTCGGCGTACGAGCTGCACGGGGTGCAGATCGGCGTTCTGAACCGGGCGAAGAACAATCACGCGCCGTTCAAGATCCTGCCGGTACTGAACCTTCATCTGTAGACGGGTAGACGGGTAGACGCATAGCGGCGCGTAGGGAAAAGGGGTCAGGAACCCCTGACCCCTCCGACCTACGATCCGCTCGGCGTCTACCCGTCTTCCCGTCTGTTACTTTCTGGCCTCCGCAAACCGTTTCCCTACCTCAGGCCAGTTGACGACATTCCACCACGCCGCGATGTAATCGGGGCGCCGGTTTTGATACTTGAGGTAGTAGGCGTGCTCCCACACATCCAGTCCCAGGATCGGAACTTTGCCGTCCATCAGGGGGCTGTCCTGATTGGCGGTGCTGAGCACCTCGAGCTTGCCGCCGGCGAGGGCCAGCCACGCCCACCCGCTTCCGAACCGGCCAGTGGCCGCGGTGCCCAGCTGCTCCTTGAATTTTGCGAGGTCACCGAACGTCTTCTTGATGGCGTCCGCCAGCGCGCCGGCCGGCTCACCGCCGCCGCCCTTGCCGGCGGGCGCCATGATGGTCCAGAACAGCGAATGGTTGTGATGGCCGCCGGCGTTGTTGCGAACCGCCGTGCGGATATCCTCCGGAACGCCGTTGATGCCGCGCAGCAAGTCTTCCAGGGTTCTCTTGTGCAGGTCGGGGTGCTTGTCGAGCGCCGCGTTCAGGTTGGTCACGTACGCCTGGTGATGCTTGCCGTGGTGGATCTGCATCGTTTGGGCGTCGATGTGGGGCTCGAGGGCTCCGAATCCGTACGGCAGTGGCGGCAGGGTATGCGGCATGGTCCGCTCCTTGGCGGTCTGACCGGTCGTCCGTTCCTTCACGCTCTGTGCCATAGCTCAGCCACTCCTTTCGCGAGCGGGTGGCGGGCCGCGCGTAAGATGCACATGCCGCACGCCGATTTCAAACCGGCGCGCGCGCGGGTTGCCCACCGAGGTGTGCGCGATGACATTGTGTACCTGTCGTAACCCCGCAGGGCCGCGGACCGTTCCGCGTCCCCGACTCCGAGCCAAAGGAGCGCCCGTCCGTGTCCCTGACCACTACCGCGCCCGGCCCGCGCGTCGACGCCGCCGCACCCGATTTCACACTCCCGTCCACCGCCGGCGCCGACGTCACGCTCTCGAGCTTCCGCGGGCGACGCAACGTGTTGCTCGCGTTCTTCCCGCTCGCCTTCACGAGCACGTGCACCGCGGAGAACTGCGCGTTCAGCGAGGACTACGACCGCTTCACGAGTGCGGAGACGGTCGTGCTCCCGATCAGCGTGGACTCCGTTCCGACGCTCAAGGAGTACAAAGCGAAGTACGCGCTGCAGCAGGACCTGCTGAGCGACTTCAAGCGTGACGTCAGCCGTGCTTACGGCACCTTGCTCCCTGACCGGTTCTTTTCGGCCCGCGCCTATTTCCTGATCGACAAGCAGGGGATGTTGCGGTGGCGTCACGTCGAGGCGGAGCTGGGCGCGCGGCGCGATGACGCCGAGCTGTTGCGGCAGATTCAGTCCCTCTGAGCGACGGCAGAGGGCATGGCGTCGGTAACGCTGCGCCGTCTCTCCAAGACATTCCACCCCGGCGGCACGCCCGCGCTCGCGGACCTGTCGCTGGACGTGCGCGACGGCGAGTTCTGCGCGCTGGTGGGGCCGTCGGGGTGCGGTAAGACGACACTGCTGCGCTGCATCGCCGGGCTGGAGAGTCCCACCGCCGGCGAGATCCTGATCGGCGACCGGGACGTGACCGAGCTCGCTCCCGGCGAGCGTGACGTCGCGATGGTGTTTCAGTCCTCCGCCCTCTACCCCCACCTGTCGGTGCGGGCCAACATCGCGTTCGGGTTGGAAGTGCGCGGCGTCCCGGCGGCCGAGGTCGCGCGCCGCGTCGCCCAGACCGCCGAGCGATTGGGCATCGCCGCGCTGCTGGAGCGCCGTCCGGGCGAGCTCTCCGGCGGGGAGCGGCGGCGCGCCGCGCTGGGACGGGCGATCGCGCGCGAGCCGCGCGTGTTCCTGTACGACGAGCCGCTCGCGAATCTCGATCCCACCACACGGACCCAGCTGCGCACCGAGCTGGTCGAGCTGCACCGGGCCCTGGGCGTGACGGTCATCTACGTCACGCACGACCAGGTCGAGGCGATGACGATGGGGCAGCGCATCGCCGTACTCGACGGCGAGGGGCGGCTCCGTCAGGTCGGGACGCCAGGAGAACTGTACGGTCGCCCCTCCGACATCTTCGTGGCGCGCTTCATCGGGAACCCGGGCATGAACGTGCTGCCCGGCCGGGCCCGTGGCACGGGGAAGGGAGGCGGGGTCGTCGATTGTGGCCCCTGGTCCGTGGCCGTGCGGCTCGAAGACTACGACGGCGAAGTCCATCTCGGGGTGCGTCCGGAGCACATCGGATTGTGCGGGCCCGACCAGGGCAGCGGCGTCGCGACCGTCCGCCTGGTCGAGCCGCTCGGCGCCGAGACGCTGGTGCACCTCGTCGTGGGCGACCACACGGTCGTCGCGCGGGTCGCCGGGTTGCCGGATTTCCGAGCCGGGGATCGGGTGGGCGTCACGCTCGATCGGCATCACCTCCACCTGTTCGACGCGGCCGGAGCGCGGCTGGGATGACCCGCGCGCTCGGCCTGTGTCTCGTCCTCTGGGCTTGCGGCACGAGCCCAGCCGAGCGCGGCGCGATGACCCTGGCGGACCGGACGGCGGACACTGCGCTCGAGGAGCGGGTGCTGGCGCCCTACGTCGCGCGGCATCCGGGGCTCGAGCTCCAGTCCCAGCCTCTGCCGTCACGCGACGCAGATACTCGCGGGCTGCTGATGGCCCTCGCCGGTGACGATCCCCCGGACGTGTTCCTGCTCGATGACGAAGACTTGCCGGCGGTCGCCGATCGCGACGCGGCGCTCGATCTTACCCCGTACCTCCCGCGCGTCGGCGTCGACCTGTCGCGCTACGACGCGCGGCTGGTTGCGGTGTTCCGCCGCGGCGCAGCGCTGTACGGTGTGCCGCGCGGCTATAGCCCTGTCGTGGTGGCGTTCAACAAGGATCTGTTCGATCGCGCCGCCGTGCCGTACCCCACGGATGACTGGACGTGGCAAGACTTTCTCGAGGTCGCGAAACGGCTCACGCGAGACAGCGATGGCGACGGAGTCATCGATCAGTGGGGCAGCGTGCTCGATTCACGCGTGTCCTACTGGCTTCCGTGGATCTGGGCGGGCGGCGGCGACGTGTTGTGCGCCGACGGCCGGCGCGCCTCCGGGTGTCTCGACTCGCGCGCCACGATCGAAGCCCTCCGCTGGTATGCGAGCTGGGTGTCGGGCGCGCGCATCGCACCGCTGATTCATGACCCGCGCGACACACCGGGCGCGAGTGCCCGCCTGTTCGCGACTGGCCACCTCGCCACGCTGACCACGGGGCATTGGGCCGTCCCCGAGCTCCGGACCGCGGTGACCGAGGCCGGGGGGGGGGAGGGGGGGGCGGGGGGGGGAGGGTTGCGCGTGGGATTCGGCGCGCTGCCCCACCGCCGCGGTGCCGCGCGCCTTTCCGTAAAGGACAGGGTGCTTTCCGAGGAGGCAAGCGTAGCGGCCAGCGGTCGCGGCGGCGGCGAAGTCCGCCGCCGGAATAGATTCAGTAACCCAAACAGT
>CBFHAJ010000220.1:0-4641 GCA_965653495.1 uncultured bacterium
GATCGACCACGGGAGGGCGGGGGCGGTCCATGGAGTGGACGGGCCATTGTTGCGCCCTCATCGGCACTGCTGTGACGACGAACGCCAAGGCCGCCGACACCCCGAACGCGGAACTGATCGCGTGCGCTCTGCTGTTCCGCGTTCCGCGTTCCACGTTCCACGTTTCGCTCATGGTTTCCACGTCCCTTTCGCAACAGCGGGTACGAACGTCTCCAGCCCCTTGGGGGGGAATGCCAGCGTCTTCCCCTGCTCCGCGCTCATGTACGCCGTCATCAGGACCTTCACGACCTCGACGCCGTCGTCGAACGTGAGCATCGGGCCCCCCCGCTCGCGTCCCAGGAACGCGCGCACGAAGTGGCGATCCTCGGCGTCATAGCCGTACGTCGCCGATTCGCTCGTCACGACGGGCATCAGTCCCATTTCGGCGTTCTGCTTCTCCACCAGATCCTCGCCCTGCTTGCCCTTGACCTCACGGCTGAAGAACAGCTTGAGCCCGCTGTCGAGCGAGTTCCACGACAGGGAATACTCCGGGCCGAGCAGCTCCGCCGAGAGCCGCAGCCCGGCGCCGACGAAGCTCCACGACGTGGTCGCCTCGCCCAGCACCGTGGCGCCGTCGTCGGTCGCGAACTCAACCAGCAGGCTCGCGAAGTCCTCGGAGGGGCGGCGCGCGTAATCGACGTCCTTCCCCATCGCCTGCTGCAGCCGCTTGGCGTACGCGGGCCGGCTCCACTTGAGGCTCGCGATGTGGCCCGTGACCCGCGCTGGCGTGACGGTCTCGGACGCGGCCCCGGGTTTGGTCAGCAGGTGCCGCACCACCAGAGCGGAATGGCACATCATGTCGTTCAGCACGCCGCCCCCCTGCCGCTCGCCCTGCCAGAACCACGGCGTGTGGGGGCCGCTGTGCTCTTCCGCCGCGCGCGCGAGATAAGGGCGGCCGGTGAGTGCGGCCCCGCGCGCCCAGAGGATCGCCCGTCCTTGCGCCACCGCGGGCGCGAATACCTGGTCCTCCAAGTAGCCGTGCGTGATCCCGGCTTTTTTCACGAGCGTGGTGACCTGCTTGGCCTCGGCGAGGTTGCGGGCGAGCGGTTTCTCGCACGCCAGTCCGCGCAGCTCGCCCTTGCCGCGCGTCACCGCATCCGTGATCTCCTCGACGTTCTCGACGCGGGCGAAGTTCGCCCCGCACAGCCACAGCGCCCCGATGGCGGGATCAGCGACCATGTCGGCGATCGAGCGATACGGTTTGGCCTGACCCACGTCGAGCTGGCGCGCGAGGGTTGCCATCTCTTGCGCGCGCTTCTGGTGCGGGCTCCACACGCCCAGCACGTCCGCGTCGCGAACTGCCTGAAACGCCTGGAGATGAAACCGCGCGTTGAAGCCGCTCCCCACGAAGCCGACGCCGAGGCGCTCGCCGGTCACTGCTGGTTGCCCTTGCCCGATGCGCCTCCTGGGTAGGTGACTCCCAGCTTCGCCAGCGCCTCCGGAGGACAGCCCTTCCACTCCGGCACGAACGTGTTGCCGATGTACCGCAAGTCCTGCACGCCCAGCTTGCTCGAGAAGAATCCCGATGCGGTGAAGTCGCGGAAGCTGTTGAAGAAGGCCACGCCGAACGCGTGCTCCGGCTTCGCCTTCTTGGGCCAGGCGATGTCGTCGAGCACGGCGCTGCGCTCGGTGTCGGTCGCGCCGACGAACGTTTTGCCGTAGCGGTCGTCACACTCGTGGTCGAGCCACGCCAGGCCACCGCGCACCGGCGTGTCCAGATCGGGATCGTCCCCTAGCATGAAGTCCATGAATTCAGGGACGCCGGCGTCGGTAGCACTCCCCGAGCGCTCGTCCTTGGGGAGGATCAGATCGACCAGCAGGCGCACCGTCTCCCACTCGTGGGCCGTGAAGTGCTTGGGCTCGTAGGGGGCGGCTCGTGCGAGCGCTTCGCGCGTCAGCGCCGCTGCTTCGCGGACCGTTTCGGGCGCCCAGCGGAATGCTGCGGCCAAGGGCGCGGCGGCGAGGAGATGAACGGCATCACGACGCTTCATCCGAGCGCTCCCTTTTTCATCTGATCCGCGATGTACTCGCTCGTCCGCAGCGACAGGGCGAGAATGGTCCACGTCGGGTTCTTGTCCGCCTGCGACACGAACGGCCCGCCGTCGGCCACAAACAGATTCTTGCACTCGTGCGTCTGCGACCAGCGGTTGGTGACCGACGTCTTGGGGTCGTCACCCATGCGCGCGCCGCCCAGCTCGTGGATGATCACGCCGCCCGCGGCGATGCCGTACCCCCGCTCCCGGGAGGGCATCGGCGAGAACGGCTCGCCACCCATCTCGGTGATCAGCGCGCGGAACGTCTCCTGCATGTGCTTCACCTGATTGTATTCGTGGTCCGACCACTTCCAGTGGAACCGCAGCACCGGGATGCCCCAGCGGTCCACCGTGTGCGGGTCGATCTCGCAGTAGGTGTCGTCGTTGGGGATCATCTCGCCGCGCCCCGAGAAACCGATGGTCGCGCCGTAGTACTTGCGATAGTCGTCCTTGAGCTGCTTGCCGTACCCGCCGCCCCCGCCGCCCGGATACCGCTGGATTCCCCCCAAGATGCCGTACTCCGGCATGTGCGGGCCGCCCCAGACCTCAATGTGGTAGCCGCGCGGAAAGTCGAGCTTCTGGCCCCCCCCCTCGAGCCACCATGGCATGTACAGGTGCATGCCGCCCACGCCATCGTGGTTGTGCGGCACGTGGTCGGTCATTTTGGGGATGAACCCGCCCACGTCCGTACCGGTCGTGTCGGTGATGTACTTGCCCACCGTGCCGCTGCCGTTCGCGAGCCCGTTGGGGAACAGGGTCGACTTGGAGTTGAGCAGCAGCCGCGACGATTCGAGCGCGCTCGCCGCCAGCACCACCACCTTGGCGCGCACGTGCCGGTCCGCCCCGGTGGTCTTGTCGACGTAGGCGACGCCCGACGCGTGGCCCGACTTGTCCAGCGTCACCTCGCGCGCCATCGCGTTCGTCACCAGCGTGAGCTTGCCGGTGGCGAGCGCGGACGCGATCAGCACGTTGGTGGACGTGAAGTTCGCGTTGACGCGGCAGCCGCGGTTGCACTGGCCGCAGTAGTGACACGGGGCCCGGCCGTTGAGCGGGCGCGTCAGGATCGAGAGCCGCGCCGGAATACAGGTGATGTGCAGCTTGTCGGCCGCCTGCTTGACCAGCAGCTCGTGACAGCGCGGGCGGGGCGGCGGCAGGAACACGCCGTCGGGCTCGTTGGGGAGGTTTTCCTTGGAGCCGAACAGACCGATCAGCCGGTCGATTTTGTCGTAGTAGGGCGCGACGTCCTCGTACGCAATCGGCCAGTCGTCGCCCAGGCCGTCGCGCGATTTCCGCTTGAAGTCGTAGGGCCCGAAGCGCAACGAGATCCGGCCCCAGTGGTTGGTGCGGCCGCCCACCATCCGCGCCCGCCACCAGCTGAACTCCGTGCCCGGCGCGCGCGTGTACGGCTCGCCGTCGAGCTCCCAGCCGCCGATACAGCCGTCGAATTCCCCGAACGGCCGTTCTTTGGTGGACCGGCCACGGCGCGGCGATTCGTATGGCCAGGTGAGCATCGCCGAATCTGTGGTGTTGTCCCAGGGAGCGCCGGCCTCGAGCAGGATCACGTCGGCGCCGGCGCGCGTCAGGGCGTAGGCGGCCATGCCGCCGCCCGCGCCCGACCCGACGATGCAGACGTCATAGACTTTCGATTGACTCACGATGGCTGGTCCGGTGGTTAGACGGTGCAGGTCTCCACTGCCTCGCGCAACGAGCGCAGCGGGTCGCGGGTCGGCACGAACTCATGCGCCATGAACCCCTGAAATCCGGTGTCGGCGATGGCGGCGGCGATCGCGTGCCAGGTGAGCTCCTGCGTGCCGTCGAGCTCGTGGCGGCCCGGCACGCCACCGGTGTGAAAGTGTCCGATAAATGCCGCGTTGTCGCGGATCGTTCGGATGATGTCGCCTTCCATGATCTGCATGTGATAGATGTCGTACAGCAGCTTCACGCGCGGCGAGGCCACGCCTTTCATCACGGCCACGCCGAACGCCGTGTGGTCGCCCTGGTAATCGTGGTGATCGACCTTGCTGTTCAACAGCTCGACGCACAACGTGACGCCCTCCTGCTCGGCGAGCGCCTTGATCTGGGTGAGCCCCGTGACACAGTTGTCGATGCCTTCTGCGTCGCTGCGACCGCGGCGGTTACCGAACATCGTGATGACGTTCGGCACCCCGTGCTTCGCTGCCAGCGGGATCGTTTGCTCCAGCTCCTTCAAGAGCATCGCGTGATTCGCCCGGTCGTTGAAGCCGGTGGGTATGAAGTCCCGCCGGGCCGACGGATAGCCCATCGAGCAGATCAGCCCATGGTCCTTGACCGTGTCCCACTCGTCGGGGTTGAGCAGATCGATGGCGGCGAGCCCCATGCCCGAGGCGGCTTTGCAGAGATCGGGAAGAGCAATGTCCCGATAGGGCCAGCGGGTGACGGACTGCTTTAGGCGGACCGGCGGACGGGCGGACGGGCGGACAGGAACCGAGGTGGCCGATTTGCCGCCGATGGCCAGGCCCGCCAGCGCGCCCGCCGAGTCGACCCAGCCTTCCCGCCCTCTCACGGTCCGCCCGTCCGCCCGCCGCCCTGA
>CBFHAJ010000221.1:0-4636 GCA_965653495.1 uncultured bacterium
ACACCGCTCAGGAAGAAGGACACCGCGAGACCGGCTGGCTGGGCGAGCAGCTCAGCCGGCTGCGGAACCGGCTCAGGAGCTAGGTCCCCGCCTCACCCTCAGAAGCCGGCCACCGAGGAGCACCCGGGCGGCTGCGGGCTGCGCGGGGTGCACTCGTTGGTCGGGAACGGCATGCGCGTGTAGAAGTGCCCGCTGGTCGCGACCCGGGGCAGGCTCAGGAGCCGGTTGTAGTGCCGCAGATCGATCCAGCTGTGCCCCCCCTCCCACAGCCGCGAGTAGCGCTTTTCATACAGCAGCTCCGTCAGAACCGAGTCCGGGGTCTGAGCCGCGAGATTCGCGATGCGCGGCAGCTTGCCCGACGTCGCCCGAATAAAGTTGATGTATTGCGCCGCCGTGGTGAGATCGCTCAGCCCCAGCGCGATCTCGGCGCGCAGCAGGACCAACTCCTCGTTGCGGATCAGCGGAATCGCCGCATCCGGCCCGTTGTACAGCGTGAACTGCTGAGTACTGGTCACCCCGTCGAGCGGGGGCGGCGTGTCGACCGACGCGGTGAGCTTGTCGAGCACGCGCTGGTCGAGCGTGACGCCGTCCCCTTGCAGCTGGGCGTCGGTGATCAGCGTGGGGTTCGCGAACAGATGGACCGGGTCGAAATTGGGATTCTTCTCGTCGTTGGGCTGGGTGCTGTACGAGTGATACGCGCCCAGGGCCAGCGATTGCGTCGTATCCATGAAGGAGCTGTCGAGCGCGGTCAGCGCCGCCGGCCACGCGTCCAGGTACACCTCCACGCGCGCTTTGAGGGCGCGGTTCACGGTCAGGAAGCTCGGCGGATCGCTGAACGCCGCGAACCCGTCGGTGAGCCGGAACGGAAACGCGGTCCCCGCCGCGCGCAGATGGGTGTCCGCCGAGTCGAGCAGGTTGAGCACGTGCTGGTACACCTCAGCCCGGGTGGCGATGGGCGCGGGAGTCGCCAGGGGATCGACGTCGACGGCGATGGGGGCGCCGAAGCTGTCGCGCGTCACAATCACCTCGAGAAAATCGAGCGCCTCGATGGTCTGCGCGAAGCCGCGCACCGCCTCCTTGTCCGCCGCGCTCATGTCCTGATCCTTGTCGAGCGCGTGCAGCAGCACGTTCACGTTGCGGATGTCGGCGTACGCCGCGATCCACTGACCGCCGCCGAAACTCCCTGGATCGAGCGGCCCCTCCATGAGCTGCGTCACCGTGCGCGGCTCGGTCGGCTCGATGTCGAAGCCCTCCCGTCCGAAAATGCCCAGGTCCCGGACGTAGAAGGCGACGTTCTCGCGCGTGCCTGCCAGCAGCCCTTGCGTGGCGGTGGCGATCTTAGCCGCCGTCGGGTTGTTCTCGAGATCGCTCAGGCTGGTGTTGTTCAAGTCGGGCACCGTCAGGTCCTTGCAGGCCACCAGGACCAGGAGTGACGCGCCCGCCACGAGGGATGTGAGGGGACGGTGCATGGCTAGAACCCCAGGTTCACAGCGAACCAGACGCTGCGGCTCGGAGGATACGGCGACACGTCGAAGTTCCGCGCGATCTGCTGTGTGCCGAAGTTCGATACTTCCGGATCGGCCCCCTTGTACGGCGTGAACGTGAAGAGATTCCGCCCCGAGAGGCTGACGCGGGCATAGCGCCCGCCGCTCCAGAACCGCCGGACGAACGACGGCGGCAGGTCGATCGACAGGGTCAGCTCGCGCAGCTTGAGATACGTCGTGCTTTCGAGATAGATCTTGGTTTCGCGGGGGAACGTGCTTGCCCGGTAGGCGCCCAGCGGTTCGGTGGTCGTGTCCACCTTGATCGGCGTGGTGTAATCCGGGCTGTTGGACGCCAGGTCGTACAGCCACGCGGTGAGGTTATCGGCCACTCCGCCGCTTTGCCAGTTCAACAGGAAATACAGGTGCGCCGCCTTGTACTGCAGGTCGTTCGAGAACCCGACGCGGAAGTTGGGGTTCTGGTCGCCCACCTTGCAGAAACTGGTGCACAGCGTGTCGTTGCCGACGAGCTGCGTCGACGAAGCGCCCACTTGGATGTAGTTCGTGCCCAGATCCACGCCGAATCCGGTCGGCGGGAAGAAGTCCGGCACCGGCAGCGACAGCACCTTGCCACGGTCGAGGCTGAAGTTGGCGTTCACGGTCCACTGCAGGTTCGAGCGCTGGCTCGGGACGGCGGTGAGATCGACCTCCAGGCCGCGGTCGCGCATCACACCTCCGTTGAAGATCTCGGTCTGGAACCCGCTCGAGGGCGGCAGGGAGCGCTGCAGCAGCAGGTCGCTGATGCGCTTGTCGTACCCGGTCACCGACAGACTCGCGCGCCCGCTGAACAACGTGGCATCGAGCCCGCCTTCGATCTCGCGCTCGCGCTCCGGGTGCAGGTCGGGCGCGGCGATGGTCGGCACCGCGCCGATGAGGCCGAGTGCGGCCGCGGGCACGCCGCCCAGGTTGGCGCTCGTGAGCTCGGTGAACTGCTGCGCGTACAGCGGCTCGTTGCCGGACTGCCCGTACGCGGCGCGCAGCTTCACCTCCTGGACGAGCGGTGACGCCAGCACCAGCCGGTACGACGCGGCGACCTTGGGATAGTAGAACAGCTTGCTCGGGTCGGCGTCGGTGCTGCTCTGGTCGGCGCGCAGGCCCACGGTGAGCAGGAGGCGCTGGGACAGGCCGAGGAACTCCTCCTGGGCGAACAGCCCCATGTCGCGGACGCGCTCCTGCCGCTCGGCGATGGCGATGATCGTGCCTTGCGAGATGTTGCCGATGTCGCCCACCAGATTCTGCGCCGAGGTGCGTGAGACGTCCTGATCGTGCTTCTGGTAGTCGAGCCCGACGGAGGTCGTCGCGGTGAACGCGCCGCTGACCGGCGTGTACCCGTACACGAGGTTGCCGCTCAGGTTGACGTTGAGGTTGTTGGTGTGCGACAGGATCACCTGCCCCGGGAGCCCGCTCGCTTGCTCGAACTGCAGCTCCGCCGGCGCGAAGATGTTGTCCTTCTGGTTGAAGAAGTCGGAGCCGGCGGTCCCGACGAACCGGAGCGAATGCTGCGGCGTCTTGACGGCATCCACGGTCATCGTCGCGGAGCCGATGAAGCGCCATACGGGCGACTCGTTCCGCAGCAGGGCGGACGTCTGGAGCGGATTGGACGGCGCAAACGGGTTGGCCGGGTATGTCCCGTCGGGCAGGGGATGCAGGTTCACGAAGCTCGGCGTCGAGAACAACGACATGTAATAGCTCGTGCCGGTGTTGTCGTTGTTGGTGAGCCCCCGGCGCGAGTTCGAGTGCACCAGGTTGGTGCTGAAGTTTATGTCGACGCGCGAACCGATCAGCTGGTCCACGTTGACCCGAATGGAGTGCTTGCTGTACCCGGTGTTGTCGATGATGCCCGGCTCCACGTCCCACAGCCCCGACACGAAGTAGCGCGTCGTCTCGTTGCCGCCGCGGATGCTGCCCGTCGTCCGCGACGTGATCGGCTTGCGGCCTCCGACGACGTCTTCCTGGTTGAACTCGGGACACCGCCCGCCGGGGAGACTGCACAGGTTTCCGAAGGCACCGTAGGTCGAGTCGACCTCGGCGGAATCCCGGAACACCCGCGCGCCGAGCTCATGGGAGATTTCGGCGAACCCCACACCCTGGCTCAGCTCGAACTGGGGCGCCCCGCCCTGCCCCCGCTTCGTCTTGATGATGACGACGCCGTTCGACGCCTTCGACCCGTAGATCGCCGAGGCGGACGCGCCCTTGAGGACCTGAATGCTCTCGATGTCCCCCGCATTCAGGTCCGCCAGGCGGTTGGCGGGGTTGTCCTCGACGGTTGCGATCGCCTGCGGTCCCTCGGCCTGCGTGATGGCGTTGGTGCCACTGGGAATCGCATCGTTCGAGATGACGACGCCGTCCAGCACGAAGAGCGGCTGCGAGTTGCCGATGATCGAGGTGACGCCGCGCATGCGGACCTGGATGCCGCCCCCCGGCGCGCCCGAGTTGGTCTCGATGTCGGCACCGGAGATCTTCCCCTGCAGCGCCTGCTCCACGTCCTGCGCCGGCACCTGGTTCACCTGGTCGGCGCTGACGGAGGCGACCGCGTTCGCCAGGTTGCGGCGCTCCTGGCCCGTAGCCTGGCCCGTCACCACCACCGCCTCGAGCCGCAGCACATCGCGCTCCAACTCGACGGTGACGTTCTGCTCCCCCGCCGCCACGGCGACCTCGCGCCGCCGGTAGCCGATGAGGTGAACCACGAGCGTGACGTCGCCCGCCGGCGCCGTGATGGCGAACGAGCCGTCGTCCTTGCTCAGGGTGCCGGTCTCGGTGCCCCTGAGCGAGAGCTGCGCCCGGCCGAGCGGGGCGCTCGAAACGGCATCGGTGACGTGACCGGTGATGATCCGACCTTGCGCCGCGGCCCGGTCCGGCAGCAGGCCCAGGCAGGCGAAGGCGATGAGCACAGCGAAGCGCCGCATGTCCTGTCCTCCGTTCGACGGTCATCCTGCAACGGAACGAGCAGCACACACGCCCGCGATTGCGCGCGGGCGACCAGCGCCATCAGTTGTCTGTGACCGAGCGGATATGGCCGGCGGCAGTTACACTGTCAAGAGTCCCGATTTGCGACAGGGCCCGGCGGTGTCCCCGCCGGGCCCTGTCGCGCAGCC
>CBFHAJ010000222.1:0-4616 GCA_965653495.1 uncultured bacterium
TGAAGGTCGTGCTGTCGGGCGAGGGGGCGGACGAGCTGTTCGGCGGCTACCCCACGTATCTCGGACACAAGGCGGCCGCGCTATGGGGTCGCCTCCCCGCCCGAGCCGCGTTGCGCCGGCTCGTGGACGCCGTCCCCAGCTCGACGGGCAAGGTGACGCTCGAGTTCCTGCTCAAGGAGTTCGTGCGTGCCGCGGACCTGCCGCCCGTGGAGCGGCACCTGACGTGGTTCGGCGCGCTCGGCCCGAGCGCCGCGGCGCTCGCCTGGAGCGACGCGGTGCTGCAGCGCTTCCCGACAGCCCCGCCGCTCGACCGGGTCCTGTGGCTCGACTTCATGAGCTATCTCCCCGACAACCTGCTCGCCAAGGTCGACCGCGCGACCATGCTGGCCTCGATCGAGGCCCGCGCTCCCTACTTGGACCGCGAGGTGATGGAGCTCGCCCTGTCGGCGCCTGCTGCCCTCAAGGTGCGGGGCCTGGTCACCAAGGCGATATTAAAGGAAGCGGCGCGCGGCCTGGTGCCCGGGCACGTGATCCGGCGGCGCAAGCGCGGCCTGTCGGTGCCCGTGGCACGCTGGCTCAATACGGGTATGGCGAGCGCCGCCGACCGCCTCCTGAAAGCGCCCCGGCTGTTTCCGGAGGCGCCCACGGCGCGCCTGCTGGCGGAGCACCGCTCCGGCGCGCGCAACCACGCCCGCCGGCTCTGGCCGCTCCTCATGGCGGAGCTGTGGGCCGAGCGATGGAACGTGGAGGTGAATTGACCCGCGAAGACGCTTTGCAGCTGATGCACGAGCACACCGGCTCCCCTTCGCTGCGCCAGCACATGCTGGCCGTCGAGGCAGCGATGCGCGCCTACGCCACCCGGCGAGGCGAGGATCCCGAGACGTGGGGCCTGGTGGGTCTGCTGCACGACTTCGATTACGAGAAGTTCCCGAACCCGGAGCACTCGCCCACGGAGGGGCACCCCGCGTGGGGGGTTCGCCTGCTGCGGGAGAAGGGTGTGCCGGAGCCGCTGTGCCGCGCCATTCTGGGCCACGGGAACTACACCGGCGTCCCGCGCGATACGCCGCTCGCCAAGACGCTGTTCGCCGTGGACGAGCTGTGCGGGTTTCTCGTCGCCTGCGCCCTGGTGCGGCCCTCCAAGAGCTTCGCGGATCTCGAGGTGTCGTCCGTGAAAAAGAAGCTCAAGGACAAGGCGTTCGCGCGCGGGGTCAACCGCGACGAGGTGCGGCAGGGCGCGGAGGAGCTGGGCGTGCCGCTGGAGGAGCACATCGACTTCGTCATCAAAGCGCTGCGGCCCGTGGAGGGCGCCCTCGGTCTGGGCGCCACGGCGCCGGTGGGGTGAGCGCTGCGCGCGCGTCGGCGAGCCGTGCCGGGCTCGCCGTCCCGGACGAGCTGACGCGGGCCATCGACCGCGCAGCGGGCGCCCGCCCGGTCGGTGGCAATCGGCTCGAGCACTATGCGGACAGCCCCCGCGCGCTCGACGCCATGCTCGCGGCCATCGCGGCTGCGCGCTCCACCATCCACTTCGAGAACTACATCATCCGTGACGACGCTACCGGCCGCCGTTTCGCGGCGGCGCTCGTCGACCGGGCGCGCGCCGGCGTGCGCGTGCGCGTGCTGTACGACGCGTTGGGCTCGTTCGGCACCGGGCGCCGCTTCTGGCGCGGTTTGCGTCACGCCGGCGTGGAGGTGCGCGCGTTTCACCCGCTGGTCACGCCCCGTCCCTTCGAGCTGCTGCAACGCGATCACCGCAAGCTGGTCGTCACGGACGGCGGCTGGGCGATGCTCGGCGGGCTGTGCATCGGCGACGAATGGGTTGGCGATCCGGCGCGCGGCCGCCGACCGTGGCGTGACACCATGGTGGCGGTGTCGGGCCCGGCAGCTGCCGCCCTGGACGTCGCGTTCGCCCGCATCTGGCGCCGGGTCGGCCCCGCGCTGCCGGCCGACGAGCTCGCGCCCGACCCCGCCCCGTGCGGCAACTCGACCGTGCGCGTGGTGGAGGGCGTGCCGGGACGGGCACGGGTGTATCGCGCGGTGCAGCTGCTCGCGGCGAGCGCCGCGGAGCGTCTGTGGATCACCGACGCGTATCTGATCGCCCCGGCTCCCTTGTACGCCAGCCTGCTCGACGCCGCTAGGAGCGGCGTAGACGTTCGACTGCTCGTCCCGGGCGCGAGCGATCTGCCCGTGGTGCGGAACGTCACCCGGATCGGCTATCGAGAGCTGCTGCGCGCCGGCGTGCGCGTGTTCGAGTACCAGGGGCCGATGATCCACGCCAAGACGCTGCTGGTGGACCGCCGCTGGGCGCGCGTGGGGTCGAGCAACCTGAATGTCTCGAGCCTGCTCACGAACTTCGAGCTCGATATCGCGGCCGAATGCGAGGAGCTGACCGGTGAGCTCGCGGCGCAGTTCCGGCGCGACCTCGCGGCGAGTCGGGAGATCGTGCTGCGCCCGCGGCGCCTGCTGCTGCCCCCGCGACTGGTCGGCGCGCCGGCCCCGGAGCCGGGTGGTGAGGCGTCGCACAAGCGCTCTGGGTACGAGCTGGGGGCGGTGGCCGTCGTGGCGCTGCGGCGTGTGGCGGGCGGGCTGCGTCGCGCCATCGCCTCGACGGCCGCACTCCTGTGCACGGGCGCGGGTGTGCTGCTGCTCGCCTTCCCGCGCGTGATGGGAACCGTGCTCGCGGTCGGCGCGTTCGGGTTGGCGCTGATCTTCGCGTTGTATGCCTTCGAGCGGCGCCGCACCAGGGACGAGGACGATGGCTGAGCCCCACCCCCCCGTGCCCCAACCCCTGCCAGAGGCTGCGCGTATAGCACAGCAAGACGAGGCAGACCTGGTGGCCCGAGCAGTCGCGGGCGACCGGGCCGCCTTCGGCGCGCTGGTCGAGCGGTATGCCGCGGTGGCGCGCCGGGTGGCGCGGGCGGTGCTCGGCAATCCCGACGACGCCGACGACGCGGCGCAGGACGCGATGCTCGCGGCGCTCGTGAAGCTGGACCAGTACGATCCGCGGCGCCCGTTCGGCCCCTGGTTGCTGCGCATCGTCGCCAACGCCGCCACGGATCGCCGCCGCCGCCGCACGGTCCGGCGCGCCGAGCCGCTGGACGCGGGTGTAGCGGGCGGCGGTCCCCGGCCCGACATTACGGCCGAGCGGCGCGCGCTGAGCGAGCGGCTGCGGCAGGCGCTCGCGGAGTTGCCGGAGCGGCGACGCATCGCGGTGGTGTTGTTCGACGTCGAGGGCTACTCGCACGCCGAGATCGCCGCGGTCCTGGGAATTCCGGAAGGGACCGTGCGCAGTGAGGTGTTCCACGGGCGGCGCCGGCTGCGCGGGCTGCTCGCGGAGTGGAAGGAGGAAGGATGAAAGAGCCGCTGCCGTTCGATCACCGGCCCGACGGGGAGCTCGGCGAAGCGCTGCGCCAGGCGCTCGACCCGGGCGACGCCGCCGCGTTCGTGGCGCGCGTGCTGGCGCGCGTCGACGAGGTCCGTGCCGCGTCGTGGCCAGCGGTGCTGGCGCGCTGGTCGCGCGCTGGCGTGGCGGCGGCGGTGCTCGTCGCACTCGCGGCTGGCTATCTGGTGGGCCGCGCGACGACGCTGCCCGCTGCCCCGCCGTCTCTCTCCGATGCGCTGATCACACCACCGCAGCATCCGGGAGAGGTCGAGATCGTGCTCGCCTCCGTCCTCGGCAACTAGCAAAGGAAGAATCATCATGTTGAACCGCTCGACGACCCAGGCCGCGGTGTTCCTCGCCGCGACGTTCGCCGCCGGAATCGCCGTCGGCGTCGGGGGCAGAGCGCTGTGGGTCCGCCGGGCGGCCGCAGCGGCTCCGGAACGGGCGCACGGGGTCGACCGGCTCATGGGTGAGCTGGACGGCGAGTTGCGGCTCACACCCGTGCAGCACGACTCGGTGCACGCCATCCTGCAGCGCCACTGGACCCGCATCAGCGCCGCGTGGGAGGAAGTGCGCCCGCGCTTCGACGCCATGCGGGCCGCCATGGATACCGAGGTATCGCGCCAGCTGACGCCCGAGCAGCAGACGGCGTACCGCGACCATATGACGCGCTACCGGCATCAGAGAGAACGGGACAGGTCCGACTCGGTCACGCGGAAGCAATGATGACAGCCAGGGGGTGGATGCTCGGGGGGCCGGCGGCGGCGCTCGTCTTCATGATCGGGGGCCTCGCGGCCCAGCAGACCCCCGGGGTTCCGCAAGCGCCCCTTCAGGTCACGCTCGCGGAGGCGGTGCGGCGGGCGCTCGACGTCCAGCCCGCCATGGTGCAGGCCCGCGGCGACCAGCGGAACGCCGGCGCCAGCCACCTCGCCACGTCAGGCGCTTTCCTGCCGACGATCACGGCGAGCGGGTCGTCCAACCTCGCCTCCTCCAACCGCTACAATCCCTCGACCGGGCAGATCGTCAACGTGCCGTCGAACACCTCGTACTCGGGCACGGTGAGCCTCAACCTGAGCCTGTTCGACGGATTTCAGCGCCTCGCGGCCAAGCGGGCAGCGTCCGCGAACCAGGATGCCGCGGACGCGGGGCTCGTGAACCAACGCTATCAAGTGGCCGCGACGAACGCGCAGGTCTTCTTTACGGCCCTCGCGGACGAAGAGCTGGTGCGGGTGGCGCA
>CBFHAJ010000223.1:0-4565 GCA_965653495.1 uncultured bacterium
CGCGCGGGTCCGGCTGCCTTGGGCCGCTTGGCGCCGTACTTGGAGCGCGACTGCTTGCGCTCGTTCACGCCCGCGGCGTCGAGCGTGCCGCGGATGATGTGATAGCGCACGCCCGGCAGATCTTTCACGCGGCCGCCGCGAATCATCACGATCGAGTGCTCCTGCAGGTTATGCCCTTCGCCCGGGATGTACGCCGTCACCTCGAAACCATTCGTGAGGCGGACGCGGGCGACCTTCCGCAGCGCAGAGTTCGGCTTCTTGGGCGTGGTCGTGTACACGCGGGTACACACGCCCCGCTTCTGCGGGTTGCCGCGGAGAGCCGGCGCTTTCTCCTTGCCCTCGACTTCCCGGCGGCCGTGGCGAACGAGCTGGTTGATGGTCGGCATAACCCCAAAGCAAAAGTTGCCAAATAGACTCACAAAATAGGCGGCCCGGCCCCGCCCGCACAACCCCTGGCCCCACACCCACCCCGCTCCGTTCCCAGACGCCAAGACGCCAAGTCGCAAGGACGGCGAGACCGCTGGAAGGGCTAGCGGCCCGGGCGGTCGCTTCCGCCCCCCAATCCCAGCAACGGAATGCCGATCCCCACGCCCAGGTGAATGTCGTTCAGGCTCTTGTTCACCACGTCGAACGTGCTCGGGTTGGTCGGATCGGGCGCGTACTGCGCCTTATAGATGAAGTCGTCCGCGTGCAGCTCGAGGTGCAGCAAACGGCCGAGGCGGAAGCGCAGGGTCGCGCCGACCACCCCGCCCATATCCGAGTTATCGGGGTCCCCGGCGTAGGCGCTGCCGCTGCGCCGCACCAGGCCGACGCCCCCGTTCAGCTGCAACGAGATCGGGCTGGTGCGCGGCACGACCTCCAGGAACACCCGGGCGCTCCCCGTGAGAATGTTCGCATCGGTGGTCGACGAGCTGCCGAAGGTCGAGAACTTGAGGCTCGAGGGCGCGTAGGCCGCGGTGGCCTCGAGCCCGGCGCGCTGGCCGAGGCTGAGGCCGAGCCGGCCGCCCACGGTGATCGAGACCTCCTGTTTGAATTGGCCCCCGCTCGCGGCGTTCACGAGGTCCGCGGTCGGGATGTACACACCGACGGTCGGCGCGAGACTCAGCTGAGCGGTGAGGGGCCTCGACGGGACGACGCACACGACGAGGAGGGTAACGAGAGCCACAACAGCCGGGCGCACGCGAGACATAGCTCCTCCGGCGAAGGGGACGAGCAGCAGCTGGATGCCGGTGTTATCGCGCCGATTGGGCGGCGGGTCAAGTGCCGCGAGAAACGAGCGGCGCCCGGGATTCTCCCCCGGGCGCCGACCTCTACCAACCTCTACGGTCTTCTCCCGACCTCTCCCGACCTCTAGTCCGCTTCCACTTCCTCCGGGAACGGACTCGGCACCGCGCCCGGCACCGGCTCCGGCGGCGGTGGTGGCGGCTGGAACCCTTCCGGCGGCTCGATCTCGATCTCGTGGTACCGATAGATGCCGGTCCCCGCCGGGATCAGATGGCCGATGATGATGTTCTCCTTCAACCCCAGCAGATCGTCCTTGGCGCCCCGGATCGCCGCGTCGGTCAGCACCCGCGTCGTCTCCTGGAACGACGCCGCCGAGATGAACGACTGCGTCGTGAGGCTCGCCTTGGTGATGCCGAGCAGCAACGGCTCGCTCGTCGCCACCTTGCCGTCCTTGGTCTGGGTGCGGTGGTTCACCTCGTAGAAGGTGAGCTTGTCCACGTTCTCCCCTTCCAGGAACTCCGTGTCGCCGGGCTCCACGATCCGCACCTTTTGCAGCATCTGGCGCACGATCACGCCGATGTGCTTGTCGTTGATCTTCACGCCCTGCAGCCGGTACACCTCCTGCACTTCGTTCAGGAGATACTCCTGCACCGCCCGCGGGCCCTTGATCCGCAGGATGTCATGCGGGTTCACCGGCCCCTCGGTGAGGCGGTCGCCGGCGCGCACGCGGTCGCCCTCGTGCACGCGCAAGTGCTTCCCGGCGGGCACCTCATACAGCTGCGGCTCCCCTTCCTCCGGGTGGACGTAGATCTCGCGCTTGCCGCGCTTGATCTCGCCGAACCGCACGGTCCCGTCGATCTCGGAGATGGTCGCGGGATCCTTGGGCCGCCGGGCCTCGAACAGCTCGGCCACGCGCGGCAGGCCGCCCGTGATGTCGCGGGTCTTGTACGCCTCGCGCGACACCTTGGCGAGCACGAGACCGGCATAGACCTCCTGCCCGTCCTCGACCGTGAGCTGCGCGCCTTCCGGAATCACGAAGTCGCGCAGCCGCTTCTCCTTCTCACCTTTCTTTTGAACGATCTCGATGTGCGGGTGCAGCTTCTTATCGCGATCCTCGATGATCACGCGCTGGCGCCGGCCGGTGAGCTCGTCCAGCTCCTCGCGCACCGTCTCGTCTTCGACGATGTCCACGAACCGCACCACGCCCGCCACATCGGTCATGATCGGGTTGGTGTACGGATCCCAGGTGAACAGCACGGAGTCGCGCGCCACCTTGGCGCCGTCCGCCACCATCAGTGTGGCGCCGAGCGGCACGTGGAAGCGCGAGTGCACGGACAGCTTGCCGGCGCCCACGCCGCTCTCACCATGCGCCTGGGCCTTGAGGACCAGCTCGCCCTCGTAGCTGGTCACGATCTTCTGCTTCTCGGGTGTCTCCACGAAGGTCAGCCGGTCGCCGAACTCGATCACGCCTTCGACCTTGGTCTTGCGCACCGTCTGCTCGGCGATGCGTGCCGCCGTGCCGCCGATGTGGAACGTGCGCAGCGTGAGCTGCGTGCCCGGCTCGCCGATCGACTGCGCGGCCAGAATCCCGACCGCCTCGCCCAGGTCCACCATGTCCATGGTGGCCAGGTTGCGCCCGTAGCACATGCGGCACACGCCGCGCTTCGCCTCGCAGGTGAGCACGGAGCGGATGCGCACCGTCTCGATCCCCGCGTCCTCGATCGCCTGCGCGGTCTCTTCGTCGATCAGCTTCCCGGCTTCGACCAGCACCTTGGGCCGCTCGTCCTCATCCAGCTCGTGCGGATCGGTGACCTCGTCCAGCGCCACGCAGCCGACGATGCGCTCGCGCAGCGGCTCGATGATGTCCTCGCCCTCCTTGAGCGCCGACATCTCGAGGCCCAGAATGGTGCCGCAGTCTTCTTCGGTAATCGTCACGTCCTGGGCGACGTCGACCAGGCGGCGCGTGAGGTAGCCCGCGTCCGCGGTCTTCAAGGCCGTGTCGGCCAGACCCTTGCGCGCCCCGTGCGTCGAGATGAAGTACTCGAGCACCGACAGCCCTTCCCGGAAGTTCGACTTGATCGGGCTCTCGATGATCTCGCCGATGCCGCCGGTGAGCTTCTTCTGCGGCTTCGCCATCAGGCCGCGCATGCCCGCCAGCTGGCGGATCTGGTCGCGCGAGCCCCGGCTCCCCGAGTCGAACATCATGAACACCGGGTTGAAGCCGCCCTTGGAGCGCTGCATGGTCTTCACCATGGCGTCGGCGATGTCGTTGTTCGCGTGCGTCCAGGCGTCGATCACCTTGTTATAGCGCTCGCCGAACGTGATCTGGCCGGTGGCGTACGCCTTCTGGAACCGCTCGACACGACCTTCCGCGTCGTGCAGCAGGCTCGACTTGTCGGCCGGAATCTCCAGGTCCTCCACGCCGATCGACACGCCGCCCATGGTGGCATAGCGGAAGCCGAACTCCTTCAGGTTGTCGAGGAACTGCACCGTGCTCGCGAGGCCGGCGCGCCGGTAGCTCTCGAACACCAGCTCCGACAGGTCACGCTTGCGCATCACCTGGTTGCGGAACCCCTCGCGGCGGATCCCTTCGGGCAGGATGCTGTTGAAGATCACCCGGCCCACGGTGGTGTACACCCAGCCCGACACGTCCCCGCCCCACCAGTGCACCGGCGAGTGGTAGCCGAGCCGCTTGGTGGCGAGCCCCATCTCGAGCTCCGCCAGCGAGCCGAGCCGGTCCGCCTTGGTCTTCGCCTCGGGCTGCTCGAACTCCGCCGGCTCCTTGGTGAGGAAGTAGCATCCCAGCACCATGTCCTGCGACGGCTCGGCCACGGGCCGTCCGTCCGACGGCTTGAGCACGTTGTTGGACGAAATCATCAGCAGCCGCGCCTCGAGCTGGCTCTCGAACGAGAGCGGCACGTGCACGGCCATCTGATCGCCATCGAAGTCCGCGTTGAACGCGGCGCACACGAGCGGGTGAATGCGGATCGCCTTGCCCTCCACCAGCACCGGCTCGAACGCCTGGATGCCGAGGCGGTGCAGCGTGGGCGCGCGATTGAGCAGCACCGGGTGGTCCTGGATGATCTCCTCCAGGATCTCGAACACCTCGGTGCTCTCCTTCTCGACGATCTTCTTCGCGCGCTTGACCGTTTCGGCGATGCCCTTCTCCACGAGCTTATGGATGATGAAGGGCTTGAACAGCTCGACGGCCATCGCCTTGGGGAGCCCGCACTGGTGCAGCCGCAGCTCGGGGCCCACCACGATCACCGACCGGCCCGAATAGTCCACGCGCTTGCCGAGCAGGTTCTGACGGAACCGGCCCTGCTTGCCCTTGAGCATGT
>CBFHAJ010000224.1:0-4470 GCA_965653495.1 uncultured bacterium
GTGGACCGGGCGTTTTTTTCCGAGGCGCCCGGCGCGCGCACCCGCGGCCGCGCCGACTGGCGCATTCCCGACGAGGCGTTCGTCGTGCTCCACGTCGGCAGCACGGTCGAACGGAAAAACGTCCCGCTGGTGATCAATACCGTCGCCCGCCTCCGCAGCGAAGCCGACGCGTACCTGCTGCAGGTGGGTGGACGCCTCACCGGCGACCAGGAGCAGCTGATCGAGCGGCTGGGGTTGCGGCGCTTCGTCCGGACCGTGCCCTTCGCCGACGAGACCACCCTGCGGCGCGCCTACCGCGCCGCCGACGTGCTGTTGTTTCCCTCACTGTATGAGGGCTTCGGCTATCCCGTGATCGAGGCGTTCGCGTCCGGGCTCCCGGTCGTGACGTCGGGCGCCGGCGGCCTCAAGGAAGTAGGCGGCGACGCGATTGTGGTGGTGGAGGGGCGGGATCCGGCGGGGTACGTGCAGGCCCTCGAACGGCTGTCGGACGACGCGCTGCAGCGCGAGGAGCTGACCGAGCGCGGGCGCGCGCGCGCCCGCACCTTCACCTGGCAGCGCACCGCCGAGCAGACCGCGGAGGTATACCGGAGCCTCCTGTGAGCGGGTGCTTCGTCTCGGCCGGCTCGGCGGACATCACGCCGGACCGGCCGTTGCCGCTCGCGGGGTATCCCGCCCGCCGGGCCCCGAGCCGGGGCGTCGCCGATCCGCTCGAGCTCAACGCGCTGCTGCTGCGCATCGGGGCACAGTCGATCGCGCTGCTCAGCGCCGATCTGCTGTTCGTGACCGACGAGCTGAAGGCGCGCGTGCTCGACGCGGCCGGCGCGCGGCTCGGCCTGGACGACGCTTCGCTCATGTGCGCCGCGTCGCACACCCACAGCGCACCCGCACTCGATCCCGACAAGCCCCGGCTCGGCGCCTGCGACCGCGCCTATGTCGATCTCGTCGCGCGCCGGGCCGCGGAGCTGTTCGATCGGCTCGGCGCGGTCGACCCCATGCCGTGCCAGGTCGACTACCGCACCGGAACCGTCGACCACGCCATCAACCAGCGCCGGCCGCGGATGGGGGGCGGGGGCCGGCGGGTGCGGCGCGCGCCCAACCCCGCCGGTCCCCGCGATGAGACCGTCCACATCATCACCTTCGTGGATCCGGTCGATCGCCCGCTCGCCGTCATCTGGTCCTACGCCTGTCATCCGGTGGGCTTCCCTTTCCCCACCCAGGTGAGCGCCGACTTCCCCGGCGTGGTGCGGCGCGCCCTGCGCGACGCGACGGGCGCGGAGCTCCCGGTGCTGTTTCTGCAGGGATTTGCCGGCGACGTGCGGCCGCGCGAGGTGGGCGCGACCACGCGGTTCGGGCGCCGGCTCGTGGAGCTGCTGATCGGTCCGGTGTTCGCACCGCTCACGCCGGCGCAGTACACAGGGTGGGCGGGCGGGCTCGCCGAGCGCGTCGTCGGCGTGGCGCGTGGCGCGCTGCGCACGCGCCGGATGATCGCGCCCATGTGTAAGGTCGAGCGCATCCCGCTGGGGACGTTGCTCGCCCGTCCGGCGCCCGGACAACTCACCCTGCAGCGGCTCAGCCTCGATCCCGCGCTCCATCTCGTCGCCGCGTCCGCCGAGCCTGTCACCGCCTACGGCACAGCCGTGCGGCAGACCTTCCCCGGCTCCGTCATCCCGGTGGGCTGCATCGATACTGTGTTCGGATACCTGCCGACCGCTGCCATGGTGGGCCAGCGGGGTTATGAGGACTCGGGCTTCTTCGAGCCGTTCGGCCTTGATAGAGGAAGCCGGTTTCGCCCCGACGTGGAGCGCGTCATCGTGGAGGGCTGGAGCCGGCTGGCCCGGTAGTCTTCCCCAAAAACCGCAGAGCGCGCGCGACACCCCTCTGTGGCCCCCGCTCCGCAGGGCCGCTTGGCGCGGGCCGCAGGCGTCCAGAGCGACGCGGGTCGTAGAGCGGGCGCGGCGCTTGCAGGCTGGGCGGCGGGATATGAGGACGGTGCGCCTGCTGGCCGTGATCGCGCTCACAAGCTGCCACCTCGACAAGCTGTTGAGCGGGGCCGAGGGAGCGGCGCACACCCGGCCTCCGGGGACCGGCACGCTGCAGGTGACCGCGGCGACGTCGGGCTCCGGCCCGGACTCGGTCGGCTATACGGTGACCGTCGACCAGGCGAGCCAGGGAATCGGGGCCAACGCCACGCTCACCTTCGCGCTCGCCGCCGGCAGTCACGCCGTGATGCTCGGCAGGGTGCCGAACAATTGCGCCGTCGGCGATGCGAACCCGCGCAGCGTGACCGTGCCGGCCCAGGACACGGCACGCACCACGTTCAGCGTCGCGTGCTCCCTGCCCGCCACTCACTTCGCCTTCATCACTGAGCCGCATGCCACGGAAGTGAGTCTGGTGGCGTTCCAAGTGCAGGTCGCCGCGATGAACGATTCGGGCGAGGTGGTGGCGGGGTTCACTGACAGTGTGACGATCGCGCTTGGCAACAACGGGAGCCCCCTGCACAACGCACAGCTCTCGGGCACGTTGCGCGTGAAAGCAGTGAACGGGATCGCGACGTTCAACGATCTGAGCATCGATCAGCCCGGGACCGCGTACACCCTCACCGCCAGCGGCCCGAAGTTGCTGGCCGCGACGAGCACCGCCTTTGATGTCCTCTGACGTGCAACGCCGCCTCGGGCTCGGCGCCGGCGTCGTGGCGCTCGGCTGGCTGGTGGGCTGTCACATGGACGCCCTGCTCCACCCCAACGCGGCGACGAACCCGCCCGAAATCCGGCTCGAGTTCGACCCACCGCACGACGGTACCGTCGGCCAGCCCCTCTCGCCCGCCGTCAAAGTCAGCGCCGTCGACACCGCGGGGCACGTGGACACCACGTTCAGCCTCGAGATCACCCTCACGCTCGACGCGAATCCGGGGCGCGCAGCGCTCTCGGGTACTCGTACGGTCGCGGCGGTGAAGGGCGTGGCCACGTTTGCGGATCTCTCGCTCGACCAGCCCGACACGGGCTACACATTCCTCGCGACCGCGCCCGGTCTACGCGGCGTCACGAGCCCGTCGTTCGCGATCGCGGCCGGAGCGCCGACCACGGGTGCCGTCACGGTTACGACGTCCACCACGGGTCAGAATCCGCCGAGTGGCTACACGGTCACAGTGGACGGAGGACAGAGCAAGAGCATCGGCCTCGCGGACAGCGTGACCTACACCGGCCTGACGCCGGCCAACCACGCCGTTGCCCTCGCCGATGTGCCTGGGAACTGCACCGTGACGGGTGGCGCGTCGCAGTCCGTGAACGTCACCGCAGGTGACACGGCGCGGGCGAGCTTCGCCATCACGTGCACGGCGACCACGGGGAACCTTACGGTAACCACGAACACCACCGGCTCGAGTCTCCCGACGAACGACTACACGGTGACGGTGGACGGTGGTAGCAGCCAGCAGGTTCCCCCGAGCGGCAACGTCACTTTCAATGGTCTTAGCGTCGGCAGTCACACCTTGACGCTCACCGGCGTGCCATCGAACTGCACCGTCAGCGGGGGGAGCTCGCAGTCGGTGAACGTCACGCCGAGCGGTGCTCAGACCACGTTCAGCATCACATGCGCGGCCGTGCCGCCGCCCACGGGAAGCGTCGCGGTCACGACGAGCACGACGGGCCAGAGCCTCGATCCCGACGGCTACACCGTCGCGGTGACTGGCGCGGGTACAAAACCGATTGGCATCAATCAGACGGTCACCTTCACCGGTGTCCCTACCGGCAGCCAGACGGTCACGCTCAGCGGCGTCGCGGCGAACTGCACCGTGAGCGGGGGGACTTCCAAGACGGTTACGGTCAGCGCCAACCAGACTGCACCGGCGAGCTTCACCATCACCTGCACCGCCCTCCCGGGGAGCATCACGGTCACGACGTCTACCTCGGGCCCGAACGCGCCGAGTAGCTACTCGTTCAGTATCGACGGCGCCGCAAGCCAATCCATCGGGGCGAATACCAGTGCAACGGTCACCGCGATCAGCGCCGGCCCGCACAGCGTGCAGCTTAACACCGTGCCCACGAACTGCAGCGTGAGCGAGGCGAATCCTCAGAGCGTCACCGTTCCGGCGGGCGGCTCGGTGACGGCGCGCTTCACCAACACCTGCACCGCGACCACCGCGAGCTTGACGGTCACCACCTCGACTACGGGCTCGAGCCTCCCGACCGCCGACTACACGGTGAGCGTAGATGGTGGCGCCGGTCAGTCGATTCATCCGACCGGCACCGCCACCTTCTCCGGGCTCAGCGTCGGCAGCCACACAGTGACGCTTACGGGCGTGCCATCGAACTGCACCGTGAGCGGGGGTAGCTCGCAGACGGTGAGCGTCACGGCGAGTGGTGGGCAGGCCACGTTCACGGTCACCTGCGCGGCGGTGCCGCCGCCGACGGGGAGCGTGACGGTCTCCACGACCACGACCGGCGGGACCCCCGATCCCAATGGCTACACCGT
>CBFHAJ010000225.1:0-4438 GCA_965653495.1 uncultured bacterium
CGGGCTCACGGTGGCGACCCTGGTCGAGGCCGAGGTGTTCGCGCGCGCGGGAGTCACGGACTTGACGTGGGCGTTTCCGATCGACCCGGGGCACATCGCCCACGCGCGCCGCATCGGCGAGCAAACCGGCGCCACGATGCGCGTGGTGGTCGACGACCTGGAAGCGGCGCGCGCACTCACCGGCTCGGGACTGCACGTGTGGCTCAAGGTGGACTGCGGCTATCACCGCGCCGGTGTCGACCCCGCATTACCGTACGCGCTGGAAGTAGCCAGTGAGCTCGGCCGGGAACGTGGACTCACGTTCGACGGGATCTTGAGCCACTCGGGCCACGCGTACCGGACCACCGGCAAGGCCGAGGCGGCCCGGATTGCCGAGCAAGAGCGCAGCGTCATGGTCGGGTTCGCCGAGCGCCTGAGGCGCGAGGGGATCACGGTGCGCGAGATAAGCGTGGGCTCGACGCCCGCGATGGCGGCGGTAACCGATCTCACGGGCGCCACCGAGGCGCGGCCGGGGAATTACGTGTTCTACGATCGCACCATGGTGCTGATCGGCTGCTGCGACCCGACCGACGTCGGCGTCACTGTGCTGGCGACGGTGGTGTCACATCAGCCGGGCGCCACGCACTTCGTGGTCGACGCCGGCGCGCTCGAGCTCTCCAAGGACACGGGTCCCGCGCACGTCGGCCCGCAGGCGATGGGCGCGGTGCGCGGCGCGCCCGACGTGACAGTCGCTTCAGTGTCCCAGGAGCACGGGGTGATCCGGGCGGGGGCCGAGTCCGCGGCAGCGCTCGACGGGCGATTCAAGGTGGGGGAAAAGATCGAGATCATTCCCAATCATTCCTGCCTGACCGTTGCCAACTTCGACTGGTATCACCTCGTTCGGGGAGGACGGGTGGTCGACCGCTGGCGGATCGAGCGGGGACGGTGAGCCCTCCAGCACCCGCAATCACCGCGCTCGCCTGGGCCATCGTGGGCCCGCCGCTCCTGATCTACGCGGCGACGCGGGTGCGACGCGGCCGGATCCCCCTGCATGTGACCCTCATGAGTGTGAGCGTGGTCATCGAGGTGGGTGTGGTCGCCGGCTTCTCTTTCCTCATGGCTCCCAGTCCCCGTCGCCCCGCGCTGGCGGCGCTGCCGTTCTTCAAGATCCATCTGATGTTCGCGGTCACGGCGCTCGCGGGGATGGCCTGGCAGCTCACCAGCCGCGCGGTGGCCCGGCTCCGGCCGTGGCATCGGCTCACGGGTCCCTACGTCGTGCTGGTGTGGTGTCTGGCGTTGATCACGGGGATCTACAACTACGTCTTTCTCTATGTGATGGGCTCCCCATGAAGACACTCCTGACATTCCTGAGACATCTCGTGCTGTGCGCGCTGCCGCTGGGGTTCGGGTTCGGCGCGGGGTATTACTTCACGACCATCCAGGGCTCCTGCAGCGCGATGGTCGGCCCGATTTTCTCCGGGGCGTGCCACGGGCGGCAACGCCAGTATCAACAGCGGTTCCAGCTCGGGGGCGGCGCCACCGGCATCCTGATCGCGGCGTCGCTCGGCACCTGGCTGGAACATCGCCGCCGGCGGGTCGTACAATCGACAACCTTAGAACCCGAGGAGGCGTCGTCATGAAGACCGTCGCTCCGATCGTGGCACTGTCGCTGCTCGCGGCCGTCGGCCTCGCGGCACAGGACACGAGCAAGGCTGCCGCGCCCGCGCAGGACACGAGCAAGGCCGCGGCGGCCGCCGCCGCGCCCGCAGGGATAGAAGTCACCGACGCCGTCGTCGCGAAATCCGTGGTGGATCGGCAGCCCCAGGACACGGGCAGCACGTTCACGCCCGACGTCGGCCAGCTCGTGTTATGGACCAAGGTCTCGGGCGCGGGCGGCTCGAGCATTCACCACGTCTGGTTCCATGGCGACACGCAGGTCGGCGACGTGGAGCTGCAGGTCGGTGGGTCGCCCTGGCGCACCTGGAGCAAGAAGTCCGTGCCCGCCGACTGGACCGGCGCCTGGCACGTCGAAGTGCGCGACGCGTCGGGAGCGGTGCTGAAGCGGCTCGATTTTACCGTCGGGCAGTAGACGCTAGCGCTGGCGGACCCCGACTCCTGAGCGAGCGGGTCCGCCACGCGCCCGCATACCCCAGGCCTCTCTTGGGATCGCCGCTGTCGCCGGTGCGGGCGCAATCGTGGCCGCAGCGGTCCCCACTCGTGAGCTCATTCCCCCACTGCGCAGCGACTCGCCGGTTCGAGGCGCTTCAGCGCGCCCGCGCACGCCGAGACTGGTGACGGCAAGGCCACGCGCAGCGATCGGCGCGGCGCCTGGGCGCGCGGCCGCCGCGCTCTCCGGCAGCCGGCTGCGCGGCATGACGACCGCGGTGTGTGGCTCGGACGCCGGCGCCGAGAACCGCGTGTAACGGACGTGGGTCAGCGGTTGTGAAGCGGCGCTCGCCGAACGCGGCACGTTCATCGGATTCGTCGTGGGACCGAGCGCCAGGGCGATGGCGTGGGTCGGAGCCGCGCGCTGCGAGTCGCCGTGGCCCCGGAACCGGTGATGCCCGGCGAACGGTGCCTCGATGATCACCTGCTCGCCGATGAACGTGCAGTCGAGGCATTGCGGGTACTGCGGATACTGCGCGTACGCGGCCGATGAATCCTGCTGGTATTGGGGCTGAGGAGTGACGTCCTGGTCCAGCCCCGCATACACGGGCGGAGCCACCGTGTAGCTCACGACGTCGTAATTGAAGTACCCGTCACCCAGCATACGCTGTACGACGTCGCTCATGGCCCCTTCCCCGTCGGCTCCGGACCAGCTCCCTACGAGCGCATCGGGGTTCCACGCCGCGTCGCGCACGAACTCGTCGACGCGTAACGGATCGGGCGACAGCGCGGCCAGGACCATCCCGGTGCCGTCAGGCTCGGATACGACCCATGCAGATTGGGAATCGCCGCTGCGAATCTCGTAGGTACCCGCCTTGACGAACGGATCGTTGCCGGGGCGGCTCGGGAACAGCACCTCGATACGCCCGTCGGTCCGCCGGTGCAGCACGACGAGATTGCCGTCCTGCGTCAGGTCGACGTAGACGCGCACCGGACGGCCCCGCGCTAGCGGACCGCGGGCGTCGAGGGAGACGTGAACGACAGGGTGGGGTTGGGACGTCTGGAGCAGCAGGGCAAAGAGCGGTGCGATCATGGGGCCTGCCTGGAAGCGCGCTTGGTAGTGATGATTATAACCCCGTTCCCCCCGCGCGATCCGTAGATGCTCGTCGCCGCCGCATCTTTGAGCACGTCGATACGGCCCACGTCGCGCGGCGCGATACCTGAAAGCACGCTGCTGACGGAGCCGGCAGCCAGGGGGACGTCATCCACCACCAGCAGCGGCTCGTCGTCGGTGGCGCCGCCGCTCAGCGTATGCCGGCCCCGGATCCGCAGGGTGTAGGCGCCGTTGGCGAGCGGGAGCACCTCGAGCCCAGGGACGCGGGCCCGCAGCAGGTCTTCCATACGGGTCACACGCCCATCGGCTTCAGTGGGAGAAACAGACGTCACGGCGACGGTAGCGTCGCGCTTGTTCTGCGTCTGATACCCGACCGAGACCTGATCCTCAGGTGACGGCGCGGCGGCGGGCCGCGCTCCCGTCTGTCCACAACCGGGGACCAGCGCGACGGCGCATCCGCACCAGAGCGCTCGTTTCAGGAGTCCCCCTCAGCTGCAGGGTTGGGTCCGGTTGAACACTGGTGGTCGGGTCTGGTTCCTTTCGATGGGCGGGAGCTTGTTGCGAATATACCACAAATAGAGACCCGCGCCTGGGACGAGGCGCGGGTCGTGGGCCGCAAGTTGCAAGGCGCTAGTGCTTCACGGCCACACCACGCCCGACGCGCACGTCGTGCCGCCGTACCCCGGGTTCTGGCACAGCGCAGGGTTGGCCTTGATCTGCGCATCGGGAATGGGCCAGCGCTTCTTGTACTCCTGCCCGGAGGTCGGGCCGAGCTTCTCGGAGTTGGGGTCGTGGAGATGGAGCTGCGTGGCCCAGTAGCCCGGCTCTTCCGAGTCGCGGCGCACCAGGTCGAACCAGCGCTTCGCCTCGAAGGCCAGCTCCCAAGCGCGCTCCATGAAGATTGCTTCCCTCACCGAGAGTTTGTCCGTCGGCTCGCCGGCGGTCCCGTAGTCGTGCGGCTCGGTGCGGGTCTCGGCGCCCGTGCCCTTGCGCGCCCGCGCGCGGACCATGTTGAGGTACTGCACGGCCACGGCGGTGTTGCCCAGCTCGTTCTGGGCTTCGGCGTAGATCAACAACGCCTCCGCGTAGCGATACAGCGGCACATCGACGTCGCCGAGCCACCAGGTCGCGCCCTTGTCACTCTTGCGGTATTTGAAGGGCATGGGCCCGTCGCCGAGCGTATCGACACACAGCGTGAGCCCGCAGCCGCCCGCGATGTACCCGGAGTCGGTGTTCACT
>CBFHAJ010000226.1:0-4435 GCA_965653495.1 uncultured bacterium
GACGGGAAGACCGAATCCTTCCGCTAGCGACGGAAACAGGAACGCTTCGGCCCCGGCGTAGAGCGCCGCCAGATCGTCTCGCGAGACCGGACCGAGCCACCGGACCCGGTCCTCGCGTCCCGCCACCAGGTCGTCGGGGCGAACCGCACTGCGGTCGCCAGGTCGCGCACCGCTTCGGCGAGCCGGGTGTCCTTGGCGCCGATCGCGAAGACCACGAGGTCGGGGGGCTGATGCTCCGGCCGGTCGAGGCCGGGGAGGGGATAGCCGGCTTCGGTCACCTGGAAACCGCCCCGGACCAGGAACCGCTCCAGCCCATCGGGGCGGGCCCCGGCGTCGCCAATGAGCAGAATCCGATGCTGGATCTGTTCCGCCAACGTGTCCGGCCGCGCGATGGAGGGTGTCAAGCTATAGTTCACCCTATGCGACGGCAACCGCGATGGGGGGGGCGTGAGCGGGCCGGCACCTGAGACGCGGCGCGCGCGGCGTCGCATGGTCGCGAGCCAGCTCGCTGGTCGCGGCATCCACGACCGCCGCATCCTCGCCGCCATGGCGTGGCTGCCGCGCGAGTGGTTCCTGCCACCGCACGTGGCGCGCGACGCCTACGACGACGCGCCGCTGCCGATCGGGAGCGGCCAGACCATCTCCCAGCCGCTGATCGTCGCGCTCATGACCCAGGCCTTGGCGCCGCGCCGCGGCGACCGCGTGCTCGAGATCGGGACCGGATCCGGCTATCAGACGGCCATCCTGGCGCACCTCGGCGCCCGCGTTTTTACCGTCGAGCGTCTGCCCGACCTGCTGGTCGAGGCCGAAGAGCGCTTCCGCCGGCTCAAACTCTCCGGCATTGAGACTCGCCTCGGAGACGGTGCGTGCGGCTGGGCCGAGCGCGCGCCCTTCAACGGCGTCATCGTGACCGCGGCCGCGCCCGACGTGCCCGCCCCGCTCACCGAGCAGCTCGGCGCCGGCGGCCGGCTGGTGATCCCCGTGGGCGACCTGAACGCGCAGGAGCTCGTAATCCTCGAGCGCGGGCCCACCGGCAGTCTCACCGAACGACACGCGGGTGGCGTGCGGTTCGTGCCGCTGATCTCGCGCCTCGCGTTCGGATCCGAACGGTGGAATTGAACGGCGACCTGCTCGGCGCGCACGTGTCGACCGATGGCGGCGTGGCACTGGCGCCGGGCCGGGGCGTCGCGATCGGCGCGACCGCGATCCAGGTGTTTACCAAGACACCCAACCAGTGGCGGGAGCCGCGGCTCGCCGACGCCGAGGTCGCCGGGTTCCACACCGCGTTGGCAGCGAGCGGGATCCGCGCGGTCGTGTCGCACGACAGTTATCTCATCAACCTCGCGTCGCCGGACGACGCGTTGCGCCGGAAGAGCGTTGCCGCGTTCACCGGCGAGCTGACCCGCTGCCGGACGCTCGGCATCCCCTGGGTCGTATCACACCCCGGGAACTACATCGACGACCGCGACGCGGGACTGGAGCGCAACGCGCGCGGCTACGCCGAATGTCTCGACGCCGTGCCTGGGGCCGTGGGCGTGTTGATCGAGGGGACGGCCGGCGCCGGGACGGCGCTCGGGAGCACGTTCGAGGAGCTCAGCGCCCTGCGGGACACGCTTCCTGCGCACCTGCAGCCGCGGGTGGCGTTCTGCCTCGACACGGCTCATTTGCACGCCGCGGGGTACGATGTAGCCGCCGGGCTCGCGGGGGTGTGGGAGCAGTTCGACCGCGTGACCGGGCTCGGGCTCCTCAAGTGCTTGCACCTCAACGACTCCAAGGGGGCGGCCGGGTCGCACCTGGACCGCCACCAGTGGATCGGCGAGGGTACCATTGGCCCCGACGCATTCCGGCGCATCATGCGGGACCAGCGGCTCGAGCGTGTGATTAAGATTATCGAGACGCCGAAAGGGGATGACCCGGTGCGGCACGACCGGCGGATGTTGCGGCGGCTGCGCTCCTACGCCGCGTCGCGACTCGCAACGGCACCACGACCCCAACCGTAGGCAGGGCGTGATTACAGGACGGACGACGCGCAACGGCTGCACGCGGCGGATCGCCGGGCTGCGACGCACGCGCCCGCGACGCGCCACGCGCGCGTTCTGGCTGGTCGCCGCGCTCTGGCAGCTGGCGCTTCCGGGCTCCGCCGCCTGGGCCGATGCCCGGCTCGACGCCGCGGGCGCCACCGCGCAGCCGCACGTCGAGTCGCACACCAGCAACAGCTGCGCCCGGATCCATCCCCCCGACTGTGCACTGTGCCACTTCCTCACCGCGCCGGCGGTACGGACGCCGGGCGGGGCGCCCCTGCCCGATGTCGCCGGCCTGCGGAGGCTCACGCTGAGCGACCCCGCGGCACTGCCGTGCGTCCGCGCGCGACCTCACCCGCAATCCCGAGCTCCGCCCCGACTCTCCTAGCGGCGCCGCAACCTGGGCGCCGCCGCACGTAAATCCGAGCCGTTGCGCCTATGGCGCGCGGATCATCAGGAATCATTCACTCACGTCCAGGAGAGCGCATGAACACCCTGACGCTTTGGAGGCGCATACTGTTGATGTCGATCGCCGCACTCGGACCGCTCGCGCAACCGCGTCAACTCATGGCCCACGGGGCCAGGTCGCTGGCGAGTGGGGATATCGGCGGCGCCGTCGCGGACAGCTCGACGGGCACTCCGCTGCCCGGTGGCGAAGTGCGCATCAGCCGGGGGGATGAGCTGGTCGCGACCGCCGCCACTGATGCGTTCGGTCGCTTCGTGGTCCACAACCTCCCCGCCGGATCCTACCGTGTGGAGGTGCGCTATCTCGGCTACCGCGCGGAGGCGCACGATGTGACCGTCGGCACGACCGAGGCCCTCAGCCGCGCCGATTTCCGACTCGTCCCGCTGCCGATCGATCTCTCCGCTGTGGAAGTGATCTCGGCGGTGCCCCTGGCGGTCAACACCCGCACGGGCAATCAGATCTTCAAGCAGAACGACTACCACGGCGCTCCCACCAATACCACGTCGCAGATCCTGCAGCAGTCGATCGTGGGCGCGGCGCGCGCCCCCACGGGTGAGGTCCACATCCGCGGCCAGCACGCCGAGTACACCTACTACGTGGACGGCGTGCCGGTGCCGTCGGGCATCTCGGGGAGCTTGAACGAGCTGTTCGATCCGCAGGTGGTGAACCAGATCGACTTCGCGACCGGGGCGTGGGACGCGGAATACGGCGGGAAGAACGCCGCGATCGTGAACGTCAACACGCGTATCCCGAGCGGCGGCTTCCACATGGATGCGTCGGGCTACGGGGTCTCGTTCCAGCAGGGGTTCCCGTCGCAATCGCAGTACGGCAACGGCCAGACCCTCACGCTGAGCACCAACGCGGGAAAATGGGGCTTCTTCGCGTCCGGCTCCCGTCAGGAGACGGACATGCGCCGTGAGCCCGTGGTGTTCGACACGCTGCACAACACGGCCGAAAACTTTCACAACGACGGCAGCGATCTCTTCGGGTTCGCGAAGGTGCAGTACGTGCCGACAGACCGCGACGTCCTGAACCTCGAGGTGAACCGGTCGCGCACCCGCTTCGCTGTGCCGTTCGACTCGGTCGAGGGCATCATTGACGATCACCAGCAGGACGTGAACGGCTTCGTCAACCTCGGCTGGCGCCACCAGCTCTCGAATCCGAGCGGGGAGCTGGGAGCGGGTTCCGAACTCTTCGTGGGGACGTTCTTCCGAGATGGCAGCCTCGCCTACACGCCAGGCCTCAGCGACTCAGCTACCTTCACGTTTCCGGGCGACACGACCCATTACATCATCGCCGAGGACCGGAACTTCCACACGCTCGGCGCCAAGGTGGACTACACGCTGCGGGTGCATCACGGGCTGGAATTCCAGACCGGCGTCCAAGCGTCCACGACGGGGGGCCACGAGAATTTCTCCGCGGTGACCAATACCGGCGGCGCCGGCCCCACCTCGGACTCCGACCTGAACGGCAGCGACGTGGGGGTGTACGCCGAGACCGCGATCGCGCCGTCCGACCAATGGGAGGTCCGGACCGGCGTGCGGTTCGATAATCACAAAGCGCCCTTCGCGGGCAACCAGCACCAGGTGAGTCCTCGCGTAAAGCTGAGCGTCTTCCCCGATCCGGCGAACACCTTCTGGGCGTACTACGGCCGGCTGTTCATGCCAACCAACGTCGAGGACCTGCGCGCCATCACCAGTACGGCGCAAGGCGGGGTCGTCGCCGCGCCGACGGTTCCGGAGCGCGACAATTTCTTCGAAGTCGGGTACGTGCACCGCTTCCCATTCGGCGTGGTCACCAAGCTCTCGGCGTACGACAAGCACAGCGAGCCCGGTATCGACGACGCGACGGTGCCGGGAACGGCGATCGTGACCTCGGTCAACATCGGGCGTGTCCACATCACCGGCATCGAGGGCGTGATCGAGATCCGACCCCGCGGGCCCGTGTC
>CBFHAJ010000227.1:0-4407 GCA_965653495.1 uncultured bacterium
CATCGACCCTCCCGCGCCCGCGCCCGCGGCCTTGCCGCCGAGCGCCGCCACCCCTGCGCCGCTGTCGGTGACCGCGGCTTCGAGTCGCGCCATTTCGGACGTTCGCATGCCGGGGTCGAGCGCCTGCTGATGCGTCCAGTTCTCGGAAAGGAGCTGCGCCACCCGCTCCAGGTTCGCGGCGCGCAGCGCTTCGGCCATCGCGGCCGCGACGTCTCGCATCGCACGGAGCGCTCCGGTCACCCTGGAATCGCCCTGCTCGTACGCCCGCGCGACGCGCGCGATCGTGTCGCCGGAGACGCGTGAGCGACCGGTGTAGCACAACAGGGTGCGCCGTTCCAGCGTGGCGGCGAACGCCGGCTCCAGGGTAATCGGCTCAGCCCCCACGTCAGGATCCCGGAACGACAGGCGCTGGAATCCGCCCAGCGCGGCGATGAACTGATCCTGCTTGCCTCCCGGAATCTTCGCCTCTTGCGTCTCGAGATACCACGCGTGCTCCGCGATCTCGCGCTCCGACAGACGGTCGGCCCGGGCGAGCGCGAGGGCGGCCACCAGCGCGACATCCATCGCCCCCGAGCTGCCGAGGCCCGACCCGGGTGGCGCGTCGGAGCGAGTGGTGAGGGTGCACGCGCTCTGGACCGGAAACATGCGCAACGCGGCCTTCAACAGGTCGAGCCGCCCGTCCAACACCAGGCCCCCCGAGTCCGCACACTCGACCTCCTGCCCCAGGTCCTCCGACACGAGCCTGATGCGCGGACCGCCGAGCTTGAGCTCAACGCGCGCCAGAAGATCGATGGCGGCGCTGACGACCACGCCGCCCTCGCGCGTCGAAAATGGCGGGACATCGGTCCAGCCGCCGGCGAAATCGAGACGCACCGGCGCCGTCGCGTGGAATTCCGTCGCCAGGTCGCGCCGCCTCAATGGTCCCCCGCTCGCTCCTGCCGCCCCGCCGTGCGCCAGGCCGCGACGGTGGGCAGCTCGCCCCGCACATCCATGCGGACGCCCAGCACGCGCCGGTTCATGCCCTGCAGCCCCAGCGCATGATAGAGGAACGCCACTGGCAGGGAATCTCGGAACACCCGCTGCGCCTGTGTGGGGTCTACAGGAAGCGGACCGCGCATCCCCGCAAGGTCGGCCAGGCTCGCCAGGTACCCCAGTCCCGGATCGCCCGGCGTTCCCATCACGGCCGCCTGAAAGTCGCGGCGCCGCGGGTTGACCCGATCGAGGAACGCCGTGAGCTCGAGCTGGCGGATGGCGACGTCGAACCCCACGGCCGCCAGCCGGGCCTGGATCATCTGCTCCAGCGCCGCCTCACCGCTCCCCACCGTGAGCAGCTCGAACGACACGCGCCGGCCGCCGAGCAGCCGGCGCGCCGAATCGGGGGCAAAGGGGAGCGGGCGCACGGGCACGTAACCACGCACGCCCGGGGGGACCGGACCGTCAGCGACGGTGCCGACGCCGTACAGGTACCCGTCCACGATCTCCCGACGGTCGAGCGCGAGCGCCACGGCGAGTCGCACGTGGACGTCGTCGAACGGCGGCCGGCGCGTGTTGAACACGATGCCGTAGGGAAAAATCAGCGGATACTCGAGGACCGCCAGGTCGGGGTGCTGACGCACGAAGGCCAGGTGGGCGGGCTGGATGCCCGCGAAGTCGATCTCGCTCCCCGCCAGGGCGGCGAGCTTGGCGGTCGGCTCGTCGACCACGACGATGACGAGCCGGTCCAGCGCCGGCGGCCCGCCCAAGGCGAGGGGAAACGCCGAATCGGCCGCGAACACCCAGCGGCGGTTCGCCTCGTGCGCCACGAACTGGAACGGCCCGTTGCCGACCGGGTGGTCGTTCCACCCGGCACGCCGCAGCTCGGCCCGGGGCACCGAGTCGAGCAGGTGGGCGGGGAGAATCGCGAGGTCGGTGAACACGTCGGGTACACTCGCCTGCTCGTGCGCGAACCGCACGACGACGGTCGAGTCGTTCGGATCGTTGACGAACGCCACGTCGGCGAAATCGTTGAAGCGGGGGTACCCGGTCGCGGGGTCGCGTGCCGCGGACAGGGTCCACGCCACATCGCGCGCGGTGGTCAGCGCGCCATCGTGCCAGCGCACACCCGGCTGCAGGTGAAACACCAGACCCTTGCGGTCGCCCGTCCATGACCACGACCGCGCCAGGTACGGTTGCGGCACGAGCGCCGAATCGTAGCGGACCAGCGTGGTGAGGAGCACGTAGCGCTCCACCTGCTTCGCCAGCGGATGGAGGGTGAGCAAGGGGTTGACGCTCTGCAGCTCCGCGCCGGACGCGAACACGACCGTTCCCGCGCGCCGGGCGCCGCGGCCGCCGCACGCGAGTAGCACACACACCACGAACCCCGTCAGCCGTCGCCGCACGCCCGGATTCTAGCGGGGGTCCGGTAGTCGCGCGAGATTCGGGCGCATGCTGCTCGCGCTCGCGCGTCGTCTCCTCGTCGGCACGGTCATCGTCGCCGGCGTCGTGGTCCTCGCGTTCATGCTGTTGCATGTCGCCCCCGGCGACCCGGCGGAGCGCCTGCTCGGGCCGACCGCCACCCCGGCGCAGATCGCGCTGCAGCGGCACGCCCTCGGCCTGGACCGTCCCCTGCCCGTGCAGTTTGCCACCTGGCTGGGGCGTTTCGTGCGCGGCGACTGGGGACGCAGCATCGCGACCGGCCGCGCCGTCACCCGCGTACTGGGCGACGCAGTCCCCGCGACGCTCGAGCTGGCGGGCCTGTCGCTGCTCTTGAGCTACGCGCTGGGCCTCGCCGTCGGTGCCATCCAGGCGAGTGCTACGCCACGACTGGACACGACGCTCTCCGTCGCGACCGTCACGCTGTTCGCGCTCCCGGGATACTGGCTCGGCCTGGCGCTGATCATGACGTTCACCTACTGGGCCCACGCCCTGCCCGCCTTCGGCGCCGCCGGCCTCGATGCGGATCTCCTCTCGAGTGGGGCGCGTCTCGCCGATCGCCTGCGTCACCTCGCGCTGCCGCTCGCCACGCTCACGTTGATCGGCATCGGCGGCACGGCGCGTTTCGTGCGCGGCGCGATGCTCGACGTGCAGAGCCAGCCGTTCGTGCGCACGGCCCACGCGAAAGGATTGTCGTCTTTCCAGGTGACACGACGCCATGTCGCCCGCAACGCGCTGATCCCGGTCGTGACCTTGCTCGGCTTGTCCCTGCCGGCGCTGTTCTCGGGCGTGGTGTTCGTGGAGGCGGTGTTCGCCTGGCCCGGAGTCGGTCGTCGACTGGTCGAGGCCGTGCAGGCACGCGATTACCCGGTCGTGATGGGGGCGACGGTCGTGAGCGCGGTGCTCGTCGTCGTGGGCAACCTGTTCGCCGAGGCCGCCGCGTCGTGGATCGATCCGCGGCTGCGCCGCGACCCCGGAGGGGCCACCGCATGATACGGCTGCAGCGCGATCGGCGGGCGGTGTTCGGTACGGTGGTGCTGGCGCTCGTCGTCGCGGCGGCGATGGCGGCGCCGCTCGTGTCGAACGGACAGCCCGCGGCGCAGCACGACATCGTCGCGACGCGATTCCTGCCGCCCCTCGCCTCCGACCCCGTGGGGGGCTTCCACGCGCTCGGGACGGATCGCTTCGGGCGCGATGTGTGGACGCGCGTGGTGTACGGCGCGCGCGTCTCGCTCGCGGTCGGGACGCTCGCCGTGCTGCTCTCCGTCGCGCTCGGGGTGGTCGTGGGTGGCGTGGCGGGGTTCTGGCCCGGGCCCGTGCAGCTGCTGCTCCTCGCCCTCACCGACTTCGTCCTGGCGCTCCCCCGCGTGGTGCTGTTGTTGCTGCTCGCCGCGCTGTGGCGACCGAGCGCGGCCCTGGTGATCGTCGTCCTGGGCTTGACCGGCTGGATGCCCATCGCACGCCTGGTGCACGCCGAAGTGCGCGCCCTCGCGGCGCGACCGTTCGTCGAGGGGGCCGTCGCCCTCGGCGTGTCGCGCGGCCGGGTGCTGCGGCGCCACATCCTCCCCAACGCGCTCACGCCGGTGATCGTGGCGGCGGCGCTCGGACTCGGCAACGCCATCATGCTGGAGGCGGGCCTGTCGTTCCTCGGGCTCGGCGTCCAGCCGCCGGCCGCGTCCTGGGGGAACATGATCGCCTCGGGACGCGACACGCTCGTCAACGCTCCGTGGGTCGCGGCGGCGCCGGGAGTCGCGCTGGTGCTGGTGGTGGTCGCGTGTACGCTGTTGGGGGACGCGGTTCAGGACGCGATCGATCCGTCGTCCGTCATCCGTTATCCGTCGACCGTCAAGTCTCGCAAGACTGCATCGTTCAGCTCATGGCCGCCAGCGAACGAGAGCTCGCGATAGACGATCCCGTGCGCGCGCAACCGCTCGGTGATCCCGCCGACCCCTTTGGGCGTGATGTACTGGTCGCCCGTTCCGTGGACGAGTGTCA
>CBFHAJ010000228.1:0-4252 GCA_965653495.1 uncultured bacterium
CCGCACGGCGAACACTGTCGCCAGCCCGAGCGCCTCCACACAAGGGTTGAGGTTGCCCGTGAAGTTCGACACGACCCCGAGCAGGAAGCGCCGCGCCAGCCGCTCCAGGATGGGGCGGTTCCGGTGCACCATCGCCAGGGCGTCGCCGTGCAGCCGGCGCGCGATCGCCATCGCGTCCACTCGGGGCCCGTCCGGCAGCCGCTCTGCGAGCAGGCGCGTCTCGGCCTCGATCGCGGCGCGGAAGCCGAGCGTCGCCACTCCGGGCAGCTGCGCCAGCGCCAGGTCCGACGCCTTGAACAGCGGATCGAACGCCGCGTAGTCGAGCGCGCCGCCCGCGGCACGATAAGCGGTGTGGAACCGCGGGCTCCAGTGCACTCCGTCGGCGTCGAGCGTGCCGCCGAAGTCGAACAGCACGACTTCGGCGGGTGGATCAGCGGTGGCCGTGTGCCGCGGGCTCGTGCCCGCTCATCTTCATGGGCATGGACGTCTCGGGCATGCTCATCATCCCGTGATCGCCGGTGAGCCGCATGTAGTGCTGGAAGTCGCCGGCGTAGAGCGAGTCGCGCGGATTCGCGGCCGGCCAGCGCACCCCGTGATCGGGTACGAACAGCCCGCCGACCACGCCCATCCCGCCGTCGGGGATCGGCAGTCCCGTCGGGTTGTCGTACGCTACGGCGATACGATACCGGTGCTCGGGCACGATGTGGACGCCGAGCCGCGTCCAGCCGTACAGAAAGGCCACCGGGACCGACTCGATGTGTCCTCCCGAATCGGTGACCGGTGCCGCGCGATAGATCACCTCACCCGTCGTGACGTCGGAGAACTCGATCAGTTGTCCGTAGTCGTGCATGTGCCCGCCCAGCCCGATGATCTTTCCCGGCACGGCCGGACTGCCCTCGTACGAGCGCGACGAGCGACCGGGCGGCAGCGCGAACGACTTGTCTCCGACCGGGAACGCGACGTCCATCTGCCAGGGAGACGCGCGAAACAGCGGCCACGGCCTGCCGTTCGGAATGAAGTCCATGGTCAACCGGACGCGCGCATCGTGGTAGCTGGTCGCGGTGAGATTCTCGACCATGGCGCTCGCCACCACGTGCTCGCCGCGCTGGAGCGGCAAGCCGAACAGGAGCCAGGGCAGCCGGATCGTCCCCGTCTCATGTCCCGCGGCGAGCAGCCGGCGCGAGATCGGGAGAAACAGCTCGCGATGATCGGGGTCGATCAGGTTGAAGTGGTGGATCAACTCGTCGGGCAGCGGGTGCCCGGCGCTGTCCACCACCTGGACGCGGAAGCCGTAGATCGATCCGCTCGCGGGGATCTCGAGCGTGGCGACCGGCGGCTGCGCGAGCATGTGATGCGGCGTGTGCGCCGGCAGGTCGGTCGGCGCGAGGTCGATGACCAGGTGGCCCAGCGCCGGATCGGTGAAGATGCGGGCACCGGCGGCGGCGGGCGGAGCCGGATGTGAACGGTAGGCGACGCCCAGGAGCAGGAGCAACCCGAGCGCGCAGACGAAGGGCGCTTTCACAGCGGGGTATTGTAACCGGCTGGCGCCGATCCGAACAAGGCTCTGCCGCCGCCCGCCCGCGTCACGAGCCAGCCTCCCGGATCCGCTGCCGTTCTCCCTCCTTGACCATGTCCCGATCCACGATGTCCCGGACGATCCGTGCCACGAACGCGTAACCGCGCGGCTCGGGCGTCAACCACTGCTGCCATTCCAGCTCGTCCAATGCCTGGTCCAGCCCTTCGCCCCGAATGCTCGAAGCCCGCTCCAACCTCGCCAGGCTGACGCGACCACCCAATACGGCTGCGGCGACGAGCACCCGCTGCGCATTGGCCGACAGGCGAGGGAAGTTCACCCGCACCGCCGCCACCACGTTGTCAGGCAGCTCGCCGGGCAGCGTGTCGTTGAGGGTGCGGTTCGGTTCGGGCCAGGCGCGCGCGCCCTCGCGCAATTCCAGTCCCGCCGCGACGGCGGTCAGGAGTGCCGTCACGAGCAGAGGTATTCCCGCGGAATCCACCAACACCCGGCGGGTCACCCGGTCGAGCTGTGCGGGCTGGTACGTCGGAAGTGCGAGCTGGGCGAGCTCGCGCACGTCCTCGGCGCCGAACGGCTGCAGGTGCAGCACGGCGCCGTCGACCTCTCGCCCGATGCGGGTCCGCAGCTCGTCCAGCTCGGCGCACGGCGGCTGGCGCGCAGCCGTGATCGCGACCAGCACCCGCGCGCGGGCCAGGTCGCGAACCGCCGCGCCCAGGGCCAGGAGGGATTCCCGGTCCAGCCAGTGTGCGTCGTCCAACAACAACAGAACTGGCCGCTCGTCGGCGACGGCCTGGAGGAGCTCGGAGAGCGCGCGTCTGGGCGAAGCCAACGCCGCTGCGGCGCGGAGCTGCGCGAGCGCGGCAGGAGGCGCACCGGCTGCCCCCGGGGCGTCCAGCAGGCCCCCGCGGGCAATGCCGAACACACCGCTCCACGCCTCGCTGCGATCGGCCTCAACCGCGCGCACCGCCGCTACGGTTGCGCCATCGAGACGGGCCCGCGCCGCCAGCTCCTCGGCGAGCCGGGTTTTGCCCGCTCCTGCGTCGCCTTCGATGACGACAATCGCAGCGCGGCGCTTGGCCCGGCACGCGTCCCACGCGTCCACGAGTCGGCGAAGCTCTGCCGCGCGACCGACCAGCGGCGCGGCGCGCGCGACCGGCGCGGGCGTGTCGCGCGGAACCTTCCAGATTTTCTCCTTGCGGACGCGCTCGGTGAGCGCCCGCGTCTCGCCGTCGGGCGTGGCGCCCAGCTCCTGCTGCAGCCGGGCCGTGAACGCCTCGCACGCGGCCAGCGCCCCAGTCCGGTCGCCGAGCAGCGCGAGGCCGCGCATGACGGCCCGCACCGCCTGCTCCGAGCGCCAATCGAGGGTCTGCGCGCGTCGCGCCACCTCGATCGCCGTCGCCACGCTCCCCACGGCCAAAAGCTGTTCCGCCCGGTGGACCAGCACATCGACAGAGCGCCGCCGCCAGTGATCGCGCTCCGTGGCGAGCCACAGGTCGAACTCCGGGGCCCCGGGGACGCTGAATCCCTCGAGAAACTCGCCATGCACGAGCGCTGCCGCCCCGGCGTAGTCTCCGGTGCCCGCCAGCGAATCGAGCCGGTCGGTATCGAACTCGACGGCATCGGGCCGGATGCGGATCAGCGTACTGTCGGACTCGATAGCCCCGTTCCCCACCGAGCGTCGCAGCTTGCTCAGCGCTTCGTTGAGCGAGCGGCGCGCCTTCTCGTCGGGCTTGTCTCCCCACAACAAACCGTAGAGATGCTCGCGCTCTCGCACGCGGCGGGGCGAGCGCGCCAGGTAGACGAGCAAGGCGAGATTCTTGTGCCACAGCAGCTCGGTGGGGGCAGCGGCCCCGTTCACGCGCACGTCCACCGGTCCGAGGGCGCGGACGAAGATCATCTATTGCGCGCCCGGCGCCGACGCCGCACGCCCGCGCTCGAAGAAGGCCGACACGGGTAGTTCCCGGCGGAGAACATCCGAGGCCCCGGCGGGAAAGTCAAACGGCCCCGGGGAACCCCCGGAGCCGTCGTAAATCGGTGCGGTCGAGCTGGACTACTGCACCGTGATCGTGATGTGCATGCCCAGCGCCACGTGCGGCATGCAGTACCCATGGTAGGCACCCGCGGGCGCGCCGGCGAACGACACGTCATACTTCTCGTTCGGCTGCGTGAGGAACGGCCCCGTAAGGTCGCCCATCGCGTTGGGCATGCCTTTCTTCAGGACGTCGGCGCCACCCTTCGGAATCGAATCGGCGTAGAACGCGACGTTGTGGGGGCCGCCCGAGACATTCGTGAAGCGCACGGTAGTGCCGGGCTTGATCGTGAGCTTGTTGGGCTCGAACGTCGCCTGCGACGTGCCGTTGCCGACCATTTTGACTTCTACCACCGCACCGGCAGGCTCCGCCGCCGGCACCGCGGTCGACGTTGTGGCCGTTGCGGGAGGCGGCGTCGCCGCTTCGGCCTGAGAAGCCGCGGACTTCTTGTCACCGCCGCAGGCGACGGCGGTAAACGCGGCGAGCGTGGTGAGCAGGATCAACCGCATTGCAAACTCCCTCCGGGGACGATGACGAGATGGCGCTTGTGAACGCGTTCACAATATATCCGAGGGCCCGCAAAACGGGAGCCCTCCGCAGCCGTTGCGCTCTCGCACGGGGCCCGCGACACTGATGCCCATGCCGGATCGCTCTCCCGCCCCGCCGCTCCTCCCTGCCGCCGAGGTGG
>CBFHAJ010000229.1:0-4249 GCA_965653495.1 uncultured bacterium
CGGCACCACCGACTCCAAACATCCGGGCGTCGCCCAGCTGTACGCACAGGGCGAGCTGCTGGTGGCCGGCGACGTCGAGCTGCTCGAGCGCACAGAGCCCGAGTTCCCGGAGCTCGCCCTGGATCCGTCGGACACGCGCAGCGCGTTCGCCGAGCGTGGCTGGCGTACGGTGGTGGGCTTTCAGACGCGCAACCCGGTGCACCGGGCGCACGAGTACATCCAGAAGGCCGCGCTCGAGACCGTGGATGGGCTGCTGTTGCATCCGCTGCTCGGGCCCACCAAGGACGACGACGTCCCCGCGCCCGTGCGGGTGGAGAGCTATCGCGTGCTGCTCGAGCGGTACTACCCACGCGACCGCGTGATCCTCGCCGGGTTCCCAGCGGCGATGCGCTACGCCGGCCCGCGCGAGGCGGTGTTTCATGCGCTCGTGCGCAAGAACTACGGGTGCACCCACTTCATCGTGGGTCGCGATCACGCGGGCGTGGGGAGCTACTACGGCACGTACGACGCGCAGCGCATCTTCGCCCGGTTCACGCCCGCAGAGCTCGGCATTCAGCCCGTGTGCTTCGAGCACACGTTCTATTGCCGCGCGTGCGGCGGCATGGCGTCGCCCAAGACCTGTCCGCACGAGGCGGCGTCGCACGTCGTCCTGTCCGGCAGCAAAGTCCGGGAGATGCTGCGCAACGGCGCGTTGCCGCCGCCCGAGTTCAGTCGGCCGGAAGTCGTGCAGGTACTCGCAGACGCCCTACGGGAGGGGGAGGTGCACGCATGACACTGACGTTAACGACGCTGCGCCGGGTGGCGCGCTGGCTGCGCTGGATCACGGCGCCGGTGCAGCCCTGGGACTGGGACGAGCTGCCCGTGCGGCACTGGTGGGACGTGTACGCGAAGTGAGCAGGAGAGCCGACGATGGCGAATGACAACGGGCTGAGCCCGGTCGAGCGCGTGAAGGAGCAGAGCCGCGGGCTGCGCGGCACGCTGCCCGACGAGCTCGCGGCCGGCGCCGGGCATTTCTCCGACGCGGGCGCTCAGCTCCTCAAGTTCCACGGGACCTACCAGCAGGAGGACCGCGACCAGCGCCGCGAGCGGCGCGGGACCGACGCCGAGGCCGCGCATCAATTCATGGTGCGCTGCAAGATCCCGGGCGGCGTGCTCACCGGCCGCCAGTACCTGGTGATCGACGAGCTGGCGGAGCGCTACGGCAACGGCACGCTGCGGGTCACGACGCGCCAGGGGAATCAGTTCCACGGCGTGCTGCAGGGCGACCTGAAGGCCACCATTCGCGCCGTGAACGACGCACTGGTGACGACGTTCGGGGCGTGCGGCGACGTCGTGCGCAACGTCGTCTCGTGCCCGGCGCCCATCGTGGGCGGATTGCGGGACGACGTGCTGCGTGTCGCGCAGCGGGTCTCCGATCACCTGCTGCCCCAAACCCGCGCGTACCACGAGATCTGGCTCGACGGGGAGCATCTGGCAGGGGGAGCCCCCGAGAGCGAGCCGATCTACGGCGCGCGCTATCTGCCGCGCAAGTTCAAGGTCGCGTTCGCGTTTCCGGACGACAACTGCTGCGACGTGCACTCGAACGACCTCGGCTTCCTCGTCGTCGCGGAGGGCGAGCTGCTCGTCGGGTTCAACGTGCTCGTCGGCGGCGGGATGGGAAGGACCCACGGCAAGGAGGACACCTACCCGCGGCTCGCCGATGCGGTCGGCTTCGCGCGGGTGCACGAGGTGCTCGAAGTCGCCGAGGCGATCGTGAAGGTGCAGCGCGATCACGGCAACCGCAGCGATCGCCGCCACGCGCGGCTCAAGTACCTGATCGACGCGCAGGGCATCGATTGGTTCCGTGACCAGGTCGAGCGGGCGCTGCGTCGCCCGCTGCCGCCGCCCGCCCCCGTCGATGTCACCGCCATCGAGGATCATCTCGGTTGGCGCCGGCAGGACGAGGAGGGGGGGGGGCACTGGTGTCTCGGACTGTTCATCGAAAGCGGGCGCATCGTCGACGCCGAGCCTCGGCGATTGAAGAGCGGCATCCGTCGCCTGGTGGAGAAGCTAGGGTGTGGGGTACGACTGACCCCGCAACAGAATCTGTTGCTCACCGACATCGCCGATCGGGAACGAAAACTGGTGGAGCAGATCCTCCACGAGCATGGCGTCACCCCGGAAGGCGCTCTCTCTCCTGTGCGGCGCTGGTCGATGGCGTGCCCCGCGCTCCCCACCTGCGGCCTCGCGCTCGCCGAGGCGGAGCGGGCCCTCCCGGAAGTGATTACGGAGCTCGAGCGCGAGCTCGCGCAGCTGGGCATCGCCGACGCGGCGCTCACCGTGCGGATGACCGGCTGCCCCAACGGCTGCGCCCGTCCCTATACCGCCGACCTCGCATTCGTGGGACGCTCGCTGAACAAGTACGCGGTGTTCGTGGGGGGCAGCATGCTGGGTACGCGGTTGAACACGCCGTACGCCGATCTCGTGGCGCGCGACCGGCTGGTGGCCACGGTGCGACCGCTGTTCGCGCGCTACCGCGACGAGCGTTTCACGGGGGAGCGGTTCGGAGACTTCTGCGATCGTGTGGGCGTAGCAGCTCACTCGGTGAGCGTATGACGGCGTTCTATCCCGTCTTCCTCGATCTCCGGGCGCGACGCGTCGTGGTGGTCGGCGGTGGTGCGGTCGCCGAGCAGAAGGTCCGCGGCCTGCTCGCCGCCGGGTCGCACGTCACGGTGGTGAGTCCCGACGTCTCACCGGCGCTGACGGCGCTCGCACGTCGCGATGTCGTCGAGCTGCGGCGCCGGCCCTACCGGGCGGGCGATCTGGCGGGCGCCTGGCTCGCGATCGCGGCCAGCGACGATCGGGAGACCAACGCGGCCGTGTGGGCGGAAGCGGAGCGTCTGGGCATACCGCTCAACGCCGTGGACGATCTCGAGCACTCGAGCTTCATCGCCCCCGCCATTCACCGGGAGGGCGACATCACGGTGGCGGTGTCGACCGCGGGCAAGAGCCCGGCGCTGGCCGTGCGGCTGCGCGACCGCATCGCGCGGCTGGTGGGGCGGGCGGAGGCGCGGTTGGGCGAGCTGCTGGGCGAGCTCCGCCCCGAGCTGGCGGCGCGCGTGCCCGACGCGCGTGCGCGGACGGCGCTGTGGTATCGGATCGTCGACTCGGACGTGAGCGAGTATGTGCGACGGGGGGATATCGAGGGAGCGCGGCGACTGATAGAGGAGCTGGTCGACGAAATTCCCAGGCTGAAGCCTGGGCCCGAATCAGCACTGCCCTTAAGGGCAGTGACGCATCGGGCCCACCCTTCAGGGTGGATTTACCTGGTGGGCGCCGGCCCCGGCGACCCGGGTCTCATCACGGCGCGGGGACTGGAGCTGCTGCGCGCGGCGGACGTCGTGGTGTACGATCGGCTGGTGGCGCCGGCGCTCGTCGCGCAGGCGCCGGCCAGCGCGGAGCGGGTGTTCGCCGGCAAACGGCCACACGGAGGTGGGGGGGAGCACACGGACCAGGCGCGCATCAACGCGCTGCTCATCGACCGGGCCCGGCGCGGGCTGACCGTCGTGCGTCTCAAGGGTGGTGATCCGTTCGTGTTCGGCCGGGGCGCCGAGGAGTGCGAGGCCTTGTCGGCCGCCGGTGTTTCGTACGAGGTCATTCCCGGCGTGACCTCCGCGACTGGCGTGCCAGCAGCGGCCGGCATTGCGCTGACACAGCGGGGCATCAGCTCGGCGTTCGCGGTGGTGACGGGGCACGAATGCCGCGACGGGTCGACGGTGGATTGGGAGGCTCTCAGCAGGGTTCCGACCCTGGTGGTGCTGATGGGACTCGGGTCGCTGCCGGAGATCGCCGCGCGCCTCCGCGCTCATGGCGCCGCGCCCGACACGCCCGCGGCGGTGATCGCCCACGGCACACTGCCCTCGCAGCGGACCGTATGCGGCACGCTCGACGACATCGCCGACCGCGCGGCCGCCGCCGGCCTCGAGTCGCCGGCGACCGTCGTGATCGGCGAGGTGGTGCGGGCGCGCGTGGACCGAGCGGTATTGACGGCCACGGACCGGGGGTTAGTATCCCAGGCATGAGCCGCTGTAGCGCGCATCTGCCGATTCCGAGCATTACCATCCGACTCTTCTCGGGAGGCGGCGCGCCGGCATACGACTGACGATCCTTGACCTGATTACACCGGCGCGGGCCCGCCGAAACACGCGCGGGCCCCCCGCGGGTGGGGGGGGGTCGGTGTGGACAGGGCGTCTGCCGGGGCGGGGGGACC
>CBFHAJ010000230.1:0-4170 GCA_965653495.1 uncultured bacterium
CGTCTCATTCGATCGCCAGACCAGGTCGATCACCAGGCCCACAGCCGTCGCGTTGGCCAGAGTGCCGACGCCCGGCCGCTGGCGCAACGGCAGCCAACACAGCAAGACGCTGAAGCTGACGATGATCGCCCAGGCGCCGATCGGCAGCCCGAACGTTCGTGACAGACCCTGATGCAGGACGTCCCAGGGATCGAGCCCGAATCCGGCCAGCACAAGCATCGCAGCCGTCACCCCGTACAGGACAAGGCCAGCGGCCAGCTGGACTGATCGCCTCACACGGCGGTCAGCAGGAACGGAAAACCAGAGGGAGCGCGAGGAGGACCAGCGTGACATCCCCGGCGTGGTCTCGATACCTGAGTCAGCGCGCTGATCGCGGCGGCCAGCAGCCGCTGGATGGGTCTTCGGCTGCCGGAAGCATCGCCTGGGCCTGCGGGGCTGACCGCGCACAGCGGTTTGCGGGTCGTTCATCGCTAGCAGTCGCGCCATAGGCCAGTGGCGTCCAGGAGGTTCAGCCAGACTTCTGAGCGCGTCGGGAACGGGGCGATACCGTGCCACAACTGCTCGAGCGTCAGCTCGCCGACAACCGCGAAGGTCGCGGCCTGGAGCATGTCCTGCACCTCGGAGCCTGTGAACGTCGCGCCGACGACGATCCGGCGGCGTCTATCGATCACCAGCTGCGAGGTGCCCTGAGACTTCGCGCCCCAGAACGTGCCGCCGGCGTTGGCTGACGTGCCGGCGGAGACGATCTGGACATCGATGCCCCTGTCACGCGCGGCCTGCTCGGTGAGGCCGACCGCCGCCACCTGCGGCTCGGTAAACGTCACTCGCGGCGCGCCAGCGCCGTCGGCGACCTCCCAGAGCGCGGCGTCGGACTTGCCCGCGATCCGGTCGGCGGCCACGCGGGCCTGGTGCTTGGCCATGTGGGTAAGCAGGGCGCGACCGTTGGCGTCCCCGACGACCCAGAGCCAGTCGTGGCCCGGGACCTGCAGGTGCTCATCGACGGCGAGGTAGCCGTGTTCGCCTGGCCGCAGCCCGATCGTGTCGAGACCGAGCTGTTCTGAGTCGATGTGCCGCCCGACGGCGACGAGCAGCTCGTCCCCGGCGAACGAGCGGCCGTCTTGCAGCTGCACGGTCACCTCGCCGGCGCCGCCTGCACGCTCGACCTTCGCGATCTCGGCCTCGGCCACGATCTCGGCGCCCTGTTCGCGCAGGCGGGCGGCGACCTGCCCGGCGGCCCACGGCTCTTCCTTGGCCAGCAGCTGGGTGCCGCGCGCGAGGAGTGTCACCTTCGCCCCGAGCGATGTATAGGCCTGGGCCATCTCGGCCCCGACGACGCCGCCGCCCACGATCAGCAGCCGCCCAGGGACGACCTTTGAGGTGGTGGCCTCGCGATTGGTCCACGGCCTGGCCTGCGACAGGCCCTCGACGTCGGGCAGCGTCGGCTGGGAACCGATCGCGATGACAACCGCGACCTTCGCACGGAGCTCTTCGTCGCCGACCACGACGCGCTTGTCCCCGGCGACGCGCCCATGACCACGGTAGAGCGAGATGCCGTTGTCCTCCAGCCACGGCACCTGGGCTGAGTCATCAAGGCCGGAGATGATCGAGTCGCGGTTGTCGAGCACTGCCTGGACGGCGAGCTGGCCGTCCGCCGCCTCGCGAGCGCCCGGTACGCCACGGACCTCATCGAGGATCTCCCCCGGATGCAGCAGCGCCTTGGACGGCATGCACGCGTAAAAGCCGCACTCGCCGCCGACGAGGCGCTCCTCCACGATCGCAGTCGACAGGCCGGCAGCCGCGGTGCGGCCGGCGAGAACCTCGCCGGCCGGCCCGGCGCCGATGACGATGACATCGAAGTCAGGCATCGCTACCGCCTTGAGCTCGCGGCTTGCGCGATGACATCGACGACGACGACGGGATGGCTGAGCATGACCGCGTGCGAGGCGTCGAACTCGGTGACCTGGGCGTCGGTGCGACCGGCCATGAACTTCTGCAGGTCGTGGGGGATCGCCCGGTCCTGCCGGGTCATCAGCACCCAAGACGGAACTGAACGAAACGCCTCGTTGACCGTGCCTTCCGAGACGGCCTTGACGTTGGCCGGACGCTGCACGATCGCGAGCTCGGCCGCGGTCTCGTCGTCGACGTCGCCGGCGAACGCTTCGCGGAAGCCGGCCGGGTCGATCGCGACTTCGGCGCCGCCGGGCACATCGACGGACACCAGCGGAAGCGGCGAGCTGGATTGCGCGGCCAGCTGCCCGACCGTTTCGCCCTTGACCGGGATGAAGCCGGCGACGTACACCAGCGACCTGATGTCGAACGCCGACGCGTCGACGTTGGTGATCAGCGCGCCGCCGTAGGAGTGCCCGACGAGCACGACGGGCCCCACGATGGTCGCCAGGTAGCTGGACAGGTATGCGGTGTCGCTGATGAGTCCCTGCAGCGGATTGGCGATCGCGTGAACCGGATAGCCGCTCGCGCGCAGCCGTCTGATCACGCGCGCCCAGCTCGACGAGTCGGCCCACGCACCGTGCACCAGGACGATCGTCGGCTTGACGGGCTGGCCGGTGGCCGGGTCGGGGGTTGATGAGGTAGCGGACATGAGCTTTTCACCTTTCATTCGCTGGGGTCTGTGCATGGGCCCAGGCAGCATCAGAGCGCGATGGTTCCCTCGCAGGGCGCTCAGGGCTGTGTTGACTTGAGGACGCCGGCACCGGCTGCTCGCGTAAGGGGGCGAGCAGCCGGTGGCGCTGCTCAGCGGGTCGCTTGCGCGGCCTGCTCGATGAGGTCGGCGACTGCCTCGGGGTGGCTTAGGTAGACGGCGTGCGAGCTGTCGACCTGGCTCGTGTGCGCGTGCATGCGGTCTGCCTGGAACCGCTCGAGGTCGGGCGACATCCCGTTGTCCTGCCCGGACACGAGGTACCAGCTCGGGATGGTCTTCCAGGCCGGCTCGACGGTGAGCGTGTCGGCGAGGGCCGCGGCGCTGAGGGGTCGCTGGGTCGCGGCGAGGTCAGCGGCGACGCCCGCGGGCAGGTCGGCGGCGAACCGGGCGCGGAACTGCGACGGGTCCAGGTAGAGGTCGGCTCGCTTCGTCCCGTCTGGCTGGGTCACGTTGACCGTGACGAGCGCATCAAGGAGCGGCGCGACCGGGTGCGCGACAGGCGTGTCGAGCAGTTTGCCGACTACCTCGCCGCGATCAGGGGCGAGCGCGGCGAGGTAGACGAGCGCCTTGACGTCGGGGTCGCCGCTGGCGGCCTGCGTGATCACAGCGCCGCCGTAGGAGTGACCGACGAGGATCTTGGGGCCCTTGATGCTGTCGAGGAAACCGCGGACGGTCGCGGCGTCGGACTGCAGGCCGAGCAGCGGGTTCGGTGCGGCGCGGACGGTGTAGCCGTCGCGGCGCAGCCGGTCGATGACCGCGCCGAAGCCCGACGAGTCGGCGAACGCGCCGTGCACGAGCACGACCGTCGGCTTGACGGGCTGGCCGGTGGTCGGGTCGGGGGTTGATGAGGTAGCGGACATGAGCTTTTCACCTTTCATTCGTTGGGGTGGTGGTGTGTCGGTTATCGGGCCGCTTGCGGCGCCGTCCGGCTGCGGTGCGCCCAGAGCAGGTACAGCACCGCGCCCAGCGCCATGTAGCCGCCGACGCCGGCGAGGTGGGCGTCGTCCGTTCCCGCGGACGCGAGGAAGCCGAGGCCGGCGATCGTCGACAATGCGCCGCTGACGATCATCGGGAGCTGGCGGCCCTGCGTGCGGCGGCGGTGGACGGCGACGCCGAGCTGGATCGCGCCGGACACGGCCGCCCACGCGCCGAACGCGACCAGCGTGGCGCCGGCGTCGGCGCCGAAGGCCGCTGCGCCGATCGCGACGACCGCGAGGACGCCGATCGCCGCGTTGACGCGAAGCGCGCGCCCGGACGCGCCGGTGCCGAGCGCCCCGGCGATCGAGGCGACGATGTCGATCGCCGGGTAGGACGCCAGCAGGGCGGCGGCCGCGACCGGCACATCGGAGCTGGTGCTCGGCACCTCGTCGCCGACGGCGATCACGAGCGCCGCCGCCCACGCGAGCGCGAGCACGGCGCGCACGATCGCGATCCGCCGCGGCGAATGCCACGATCGCGAGGCGCCGGGCGCTACCGGGTCAGCGGCGGGGAAAGCAGACATGGCAGGGATC
>CBFHAJ010000231.1:0-4166 GCA_965653495.1 uncultured bacterium
GCGAGCCCCTTGCCCGGCTGGAACGTCACGTCCACCTTGCCGCCGCTCGGCGACGTGTAGGCACCTGCGTAGGGCCGCAGGGTCGCGTCCGCCACGAGCGCCGCGGGCACCTGGCGCGTGAACGTCACCGCCGTCTGATCGAGCGAGATCACCGCGCTCTCGACTTCGCCCATCGGATTGGTGCGGAAATTGAGCGAGAACTTGCCGTCCTGCTCATCGTCGGGCGTGTCGAAGCGGTCATAATGAAAGTGACGCAACGGCATCTTGATGCCGTGGAAGTCGAACGTGAGCCCACTGTCTCCGCGCGCCACGGTGACCACACCGTAGGCCGAATCCGCGAACTCGCCCACGTAATCGTCCAACGGGTGGGACGGCTTCGTGCCGGGGATACGCCCCACGTCTGCCACGGCACGTGCCTTGGTTCCGGCTGCTTTGTTTTTGAGGCGGATCTCGTTCAACCGCTCCGACCAGGGGGTGAGCGACATCCCCAGTAACCGCTCGTAAATGTCGTACGTGAGTCCGTTGTAGAACGGCGCGACGTGGTCGCCGATCACCAGCACGATCACCCCGATGGAATCGTTCGGCATGATCGACACCTGGGAGTGAAATCCCGGCAGGTCGCCGCCATGCAGCGCCAGGAGATGACCGCGATACGACGACACCCACCGACCCATGCCGTAGTACTGGTTCAGGTTCTCGCCCCAACCGCGCGCCTCCAGCGCCGAGTTGGGCAGCGCGATCGAGGGCGCCATCGTCTCGCGCAGCACCGCCTCCGGAATCACCTGTTTGCCGTCGACCTTGCCGCCGTTCAACAGCGCGATCACCCAGCGCGACAGGTCCAGCACGCAAGAATTGATCGCGCCCGCCGGCGCGATCGCCACCTCGGCCGTGTAGTACGGCTGGCGGTACAACACCGCGCTGTCGCGCCGCTCCGAGTACGGCACCGCGGGCTCGGGGCCCTTCAGGTTCGTCTCGATGGTCAGCGTCGAGCGTGACATGCCCAACGGGTCGAAGATCTGGCGTTGCACGAACTGCTCCCAGGTCTGCCCGCTCAACTCCTCGACCACTTGGCCGGCCGCCGTGAACATCAGGTTGTTATAAAGGAAGGTGGTCCGAATCGGCGCGGTGGGCTCGAGAAAGCGCAGCCGGTCCCACAACTCGCGCCGCGTGAACGTCGACTTATACCAGATGAAATCGTGGCGGGTGACACCGGTGCGATGCGACAGCATGTCGCGGATCGTCACCGAGCGGTCGAGCTCGTCATTATAGAACCGGATCGTGGGGACGAAGCGCTTGATCGGCTCGTCCCAGCGCAGCTTGCCCTGCTCCACCAGCATGCCCACGGCGACCGCGGTGAACAGCTTGGTGTTGGACGCGATCGGCTGCGTCGTGGTGGGCGTGTACGAGAGCTTCTTGCCGTAGTCGCGGAACCCGTACCCCTTGGCGAACACCAGCTTGTCCTTCACGACGATACCGACGCCGATCCCGGGCGCGTCCCAGTCTTTCATCACCTTCGCCATGTACTCGTCGAAGCCCTTCAGGCGAGCGTCGACGCTGGTGGGCTGTTGGGCGACGGCGGGACGCAGGGTGAGTGTCAGCAGCGCCAGGACGAGCGCTGCGCGGACAAAGCGGATCATGGGCAAACCTCGGGGGAGGAAACGGACCTATAAACGTAGTCCTCCGTCTGACAGCTCGCTTCCGCTCGATGCCGGGTCCACACGCCGTCACGTCTGATGCCTCCGTCGATGGGCGATCGCTACGATTGACTCCGTTCAGCGATCCAACCTTTTCACGACGGAGAACACGATGAAACCCACGATCTATGCCCCGTTCCTGAGCCTGGTGGCTCTGGCGGCGTGCAACAATCCCAGCTCCCCGATCAACAGTCTGCCACCGGCTCCGCCCCCGCCCCCAGCGCCCACCTACAGGCTGTTCGAAACCCTGGGTGACAGCATATCGATCGCGGCCAAGCTGGACGAGTTTCGCGCCGCGCTGGGCGGCAGCCTCAACGCCCCCAACACGCCGCCCGCCGCTAGCGGCCGGCGCGAAATCAACTGGGATGGCGTGCCCGCCGCTTTCACCAACGTCGACACCTTCCCGGCGACCTTCTTCAACGTCAACTCGAAGCGGGGCGCCATATACTCCACGCCCGGGACCGGCCTGCGGGTGGATAGCGCCGCGTTTGCGTCGATCAACCCCGGTCTCGCGGACCAGTTCAAGGCTTTCTCGCCCAAGAAGCTGTTCATGGCGGTGGGCTCGAACCAGGTCGACGTCGCGTTCAAGCTCGCCGGCACCACGACCACTGGACTGGTCAACGGCTTCGGCGTCGTCTTCGCCGACGTGGATCGACCGGGCTCCTCCAAAATCGAGTTCTACGACGCGAACGACGTGCGCATCGCCGTGCTCGTCGCCCCCAATCACGCCGGCGCGCAGTTACTCTCGTTCACCGGCGCGGTGTTCGCTGCGCCGATCGTGGCCCGGGTGCGGATCACCAGCGGCGACGCCGCCTTGAGCGCCAGGGCCACCGATGTGAGCGCGGGCGGCACCACCGACCTCGTCGTGATGGACGATTTCGTGTACGGCGAGCCGCAGCCCATTCCACAAGTCTCTCAATACTCTGCGCGGAGGCCGTAACGTGCGACGCATACCATTGATCCTAGCAGCTGCTATCCTCCTGGGGTGCGGTGGTGTGACCGCACCCCAAGGGGGTGCCGCGGGGGGCGGCGTCGTGGTGGGTAACATCTTCTTCCGCAGCGCCCACAACGGCAGCCAAAACCCCGCCGTGGACACGATCGCGGCGGGCCAGAGCGTCACCTGGACGTGGAACGCCGCGGGCTCGCACAGCATCCAGTCGACGGGCATTCCCCCGGAGATCTTCCGGAACAGCGTGGTGATGGACGGGGCGGGGGGGCACGACAGCTACACAGTGACCTTCCGGACTCCCGGCACCTACAGCTACCAGTGCGCAGTTCACGGGTCGGCCATGACCGGGCGGATCGTGGTGCAGTAGCTTTCCCGGTCAGGAGACCCGATGGCGACCGGTTTGCCGGACACGACCCAGCTCAACACGCCCGAGCTCCTGGAAGCGTTCTTCGAGCGCTCCCAGGACGGGTTCTTCTTCATGATGCTCGATCAGCCCGTCGAGTGGGGGCCGGAGGTCGATAAAGACGCCGCGCTGGATTATGTCTTTACGCATCAGCGCATGACCAAGGTGAATCCGGCGATGGCGGCGCAATTCCGGGCCAAGCCGGCGGAGCTGATCGGTATGACGCCGAGTGATTTCTTCCGGCACGACCTCGCCGCGGGCCGCCGCGGCTGGCGCAAGCTGTTCGACGCCGGTCACACGCACAGCGTCACCAATGAGCGGCGCCTCGATGGCTCGACCATGTGGGTCGAAGGCGACTACATGTGCTTCTACGATGCCGCCGGCCGCATCACCGGGCACTTCGGGATTCAGCGGGACGTCAGCGACCGGGTCCGGGCCCTGGAGGAATTGGAGCAGTCCCGGGCCGAGTTGCGGGCCCTCGCGGCCCGGCTGCAGACGACCCGGGAGGAGGAACGCACGCGGATGGCGCGCGAGATACACGACGAGCTGGGCCAGGCGCTCACCGCCCTGAAGCTCGACGTCGCCTGGCTCGAGAGCCGCGGGTCCCGACGGAATTCCGGCGCCTTCCGCCTCGGCGACCGGTCGCTCGCCAGCCGGATCGACGAAACGATGCAGATCGTGCGGCGCATCGCCAGCGAGCTGCGCCCCAGCGTCCTCGACCAGCTCGGCCTCGAGGCCGCCATCGAGTCCCTGGTGCGTGAGACCACCCAACGAGCCGGCATCGCGGTCATTTTCCATGCGGACGACTTTCCCCGGCTCCCCGACGAGATCGCGAGTCATGCCTTCCGGATCATTCAGGAAGCGCTCACCAACGTCGTCCGCCATTCCAAAGCGACCCGGGTGGACGTATCGGTGCGCCGGGTGGGGGACGTCATCATCCTCGGCGTCGAGGACAACGGGGTCGGATTCACGCCGCACACGCTGAGTGGGCTGTCGTCCCTGGGATTGGTCGGCATGCGCGAGCGGGCGCTGGCGTGTGGGGGGACGCTGGTGATTCGGGGCGAGCCGGGGCGTGGCACCGGTCTCGCCGTCACGATTCCGGGTGCGAAGCCATGAGCAG
>CBFHAJ010000232.1:0-4163 GCA_965653495.1 uncultured bacterium
CGGCTGACCCCGGGGCGGCGCCGCGGGGTGGGTCGACCGTTGGTCAGCCGTCACACGTCACTGTCGCACGCGCGCGTCGCTCCAGGTTGCATCATCTACCCCACGACAAATGGCGCGTGCATCCCGTTAGTTTTTTCGCTGGACCACCGCCCGCGCGACAACATGGGATTCCTGCTCCAAAAGCTGCGCCACAAGGATGTGTGGGAGAGAGTGTTCCGCGAGCGACTCACCGAGCCGCTCCACCTGAACCTCTTGTCGCTGCTCGTGTGGGCGCTCGGCTCCACGCGCGCGAAGATCGCGTGCGATTTAGTGGTTAGGCAGTGGAACGCGTACGGCATTCTCAAAGCGGCCGACGTCGCGCGCGGGCTCGGTATCCGCACCGTGTCGATCGTGGAATTCGGCGTCGCCGCGGGCGCCGGCCTGATGAACATGGCGGAGATCGCCGCGCGCGTGACCAAAGCCACCGGCGTGCGCTTCCGGCTGTACGGCTTCGACACCGGCGCCGGCCTGCCGCCACCGATCGACTACCGCGACCATCCCGATCTGTATCAGCAGGGTGAGTGCGAGATGGACGTCGCGGCGCTGCGGCGCGCCCTGCCCGCCAACGCCAGCCTGGTGCTCGGCGACGTGGCGGAAACCGTCGCGCCGTTTCTCGCCACCCTCCCGCCGGACGAGCCGATCGGCTTCGTGTCCGTGGACGTCGACTACTATTACTCCACGGTCGCCGCGCTGCGGCTGTTCGCCGACCGGCCCGAGAAATACCTGCCGCTGGTGACGGTGTTCTTCGACGACGTGAACAACGAGCGCCACAACGGCGCGTGCGGCGAGCTGCTCGCCATCGCGGAATTCAACCGCTCGCAGCGGCTGCGCCGCCTGGAGCAGCACCCGTTCCTCGAGAACACCCGCATCTTCCGGCGCGCCGACTGGATCAAGCACATCCATTTCCTGCACGTGCTCGATCACGCCCACCGCGCCACGCGCAGCCGCGAAGCCCTGCCCAAAGTGTGGATCGAGAACCCGTACCTGCGCGGCGCGCGCCCGCCCACCCCTCCGACAATCTCTGACAAAGGGACCGGCCCTCGCGGCACCGCGTTTGCCTAACGACTAGGGGCAACAGGTTTCAGAAGCGTACAACTCAGTTCCCTACCCCGAGTCGCGAGGTCCTCATGCATTCCCACTCCGGTATGCGCTGGGCAGTCCTCGTCGTCCTGACGGCCGCCGCCGCATGCTCCGATACCACCACCACCGCGCCGGCCGCGCGCTTCGCGGAAACGAGACTCGTCGCCGATTCGGCCGGCTTCGGCGCCACCACCGTCGATTCCAGTCTCTTGAACCCCTGGGGGATCGCGTTCGGCCCGGCGGGCGTGCTGTGGGTGAGCGTCAACCACTCCGGCCGCTCCACGCTGTACCGCGCCGACGGCACGCCCGTCCCGGGAGCGGGACAGGGGGTGACGATCCCGTCGAGCAGCGACACGGCGGGCGGCGCGCCCACCGGCGTGGTGTACAACTCGACCAGCACGTTGGTGATTCCGGGGGCCGGGCCCGCGGTGTTCATTTTCGCGGGCGAGGACGGGACGCTGTCGGCGTGGAACAACACCACGCCGAGCGCCCGCCGCGTCGCGAACAGCGCGGCCAGCGGCGCGGTCTACAAGGGCCTGGCCCTGGCGGCGAGCGGAGGGCACAGCTTCCTGTTCGCCACCAACTTCCGCCACAACGCGGTCGATGTGTTCGACAGCACGTTCACGCACGTGCGCTCGTTCACCGATTCGGGCGTGCCGGCGGGGTTCGCGCCGTTCGGCATCGCGCCGATCGGCGCGCAGCTGTACGTCACATTCGCGAAGCGCCTGCCGCCCGACAGCATGGACGATCAGGCCGGTCCCGGCAACGGCTACGTCGACGTGTTCGACCCCGACGGCACACTGGTGCGGCGGTTCGCGTCCAACGGCCAGCTCGATTCGCCCTGGGCGGTGGTGGCGGCGCCGGCGGGAACGGGCGCCGTGGGCGGCACCATCCTGATCGGCAACTTCGGCGACGGCAGGATCGGCGCCTACGACGCGGTGAGCGGGGCGTTCCTCACGCAACTGCGCGATTCCAGTGGCGCGCCGCTCGCGATCGAGGGGCTCTGGGGGCGGGCCTTCGGACCCCCCCCGGCCGGCGCGACGACACTGTACTTCGCCGCGGGCCCGGATGGCGAAGCCCACGGGCTGTTGGGGACGCTGACGCCCCGATAGACGGATGGGCGCATCTACCGCCAAATATCAAGCACGCCCTTAAGCTCCTGATCGTTCGAGTTCCCTTCCGGCAGCACGATGCGGCCGTCGGCAACGATGGGGCTGTTCCCGTGCCCGCTGCCGCACTCGAGCGTCGCGACCGGCCGGCCGCTGCGCGCCTCGTACACCCGCATGCCGCCGCGCGGATCGTACACCAGCACCAGCCCGTCGACCACGATCGGGCTCGTGCCACCATGGCCGTTGTGCCAACTCGGTTCCAGTGCGCCACTGCGCAGCGTCCACGCGGCCGTGCCCCCGCCGTCCGCCGCGAACAGCCAGCTGGTCGAATCGTCGCGCCACACCGCCGGCGCGGTGAACATGGCGCCGCCGGACGGCGTCTCCACGGTCTGCTGCTCGCCGCCGCGGTGCGGCGCCACGCCGCGCAACTTCGACCAGTCGAGTAGCCGCAGCTCCCCGTCCTTGCCGCCCTGTACGATGAGCCCGCCACCGAGCAGCACGGGTGACGCGGAGCCAAGATCCGCGTCGCGCGCCTCGAGCTGGTCGGTGTTCACGGGCGTGTAGTTGCCGAGCATGGTCGCCGCGGCGGCGTCCAGCTCGATCACCGCGTCGCTCCAGTCGTCGTCGCCGTTCCACGGGCCGTTGCCGGTGGCGACGAAGATGTTGCCCCCCCTGAGCGAGTCGATGACGGCTCCGGCCTTTCCCCAGATTGCCGAGCCACTCGCGCGACACGACGCGGGATGGATCAGCTTGTGGCGGTCGCTGCACAGCGAGTTCCACACCTGGATGAGCGCGCCGCTGGTGGCGTCGAGCACGGCCACGTGTCCCTGATATGGCGGCCCGTCGCCGATGTAGCCGCCGGTGGTCGCGATCACGCGCCCGCGAAACACGGTGACCGGCGCGGCCAGCTTCTCGCGGCGCGGCAATCCGGTGATAGCCGTCTTCCAGACCAGGCTCCCGTCGGCCACCGCGAGCTTCTGGATCGTGCCGTCGGGGGCGGCCGCGTAGATGTGGCGGCGATCGGGATCGGCGGCCGGCGTCGCCGTGGTCACCTGGTACGACCCGGCGAGCTGGTCGTAGCCCGCCGGCGTGTATTGCCACAGGATGGTGCCGCGGTCGGCGTCGATCGCGAGCGTCTTTCCATATGTGGTGGTCACGAACACCACATCGTGGGCGGCCCCGCCCACAGTCACGCCGTGCAGATAGATCGCGGACGCGTCCACGGTGCCGGGGAGTGTGATCTGTTGGCGCCGGAGCTTGCCGATGGTCGCGGCGCTGAGTCCCATGGAGACGGACGGCGCGCCGGAGCGCCCCACGTCCCAGCCGAACTGCGGCCAGTCGTGCTGGCTCGCCGCAACGCGGGCGAGGAGCAGGACGCAGGCGAGGACGGCGAGGGAAACTCTCAACCCCGGTGCCTCCTGGTAGTCCTCACCCCTTTGATCCCCTCTCCCTTCGGGAGAGGGGAAACCTAACACGACCTGTCGTCCCCCCTCTCCCGAAGGGAGAGGGGGACAGGGGGTGAGGACAAAACCGGAGAGGGGGACAGGGCGTGAGGCCTACCAGTTCGTCTTCCGCTGCCGGCGGTCGGGATTGGAGCGGCGTTCCTTCGTACCGCGGGTCTGCTTGCGGCGGTCCGCGCCCGTGCGGCGGCGCGCCACGCGGCGGTCGGCCCGGAGACCCGCGGGAGAGATCCGCCCGGCGCTGCCCCAGCCGACCGTGAACGCCTGGTTGCAGCGGGAGCAGCGCGCGGTCGTGACACTGCGCTCGGGGAGCGCCATGCGATGGCGACAGCCGGGGCAGACCATGTAGGGGTCGCGCGGGGCCGGAGGGCGGACGGCGGTCCATTCGTCGGGGGGAGTATCGCGCAGCTCGACGGCGGCGCGCGGCACACTCACGTTGCGCCCGCGCACCAAGACCTGCACTACACGTGGCGTG
>CBFHAJ010000233.1:0-4114 GCA_965653495.1 uncultured bacterium
TCGCCGCGCCGACGCTCTTGCCCGCGGCCACGCGCCCGACCCTGACGATCTCGCCACGGACATGCTCATAGCCGAGGAGTGCGTCGGCCGAGCGCATGGGGGATGGACCTCAACGGTGGCGTTCGTGGATGCTGGTTCTCGTGGAGAGGAGCCCCAGCGAGGACCGTGACGGTCCCCCCGTTCCAGCTGTGTACCGCGGAACAGAGGGAAAGCCCGGGCCGGTGTTGTTCACCCTCGACGTCGATGGCGAACGGTTCGCCATTAGCCGAGCTGCGTGGAGACAAGCCGGCACCTCCTACGAGTGGCTGAGCGGGCCTAACAAGGGCTACGGATTCGGGTCGAGCGGGAAACCGGTTGGGCCGGTGGAGGAGCACCGGGAGCACATCCGCGCCTTCCTCGCCGTGATCGACCCTGATACGGGCTACATGGGGGACGGCTGAGGGGGTGTGCGACCCCGGGGCATACGCCGCACCACCGCCCAGCCGGTGCGTAGTATCAAAGGCCTGCAGCCGCGGACCGCTACCTCAGTTTCCTAGGCCATGTGTCGCACATCAGCTGGCGGAGATGTGTCGCACGTCTGTTGTCGGATCACACGGGGCACACGGGGCCGTGGTGCTGCGCGGAGTGCCGTGGTGATCTCGTCCAGCTCAGTTGCCACAGCATCCGCGCCCGCCTGCGTCAACTGGTCGTCCTTGCCGGGCTTGTTCGCATCTAACGTGGTATGCACTAGAGATCCCTAATTGTGGGGGTTACAGAAGGGCGTGAGCCTGATGCCGGTCGCGGGGGGAAGCTGTCGAGGAGGCCGGGACGGTGTCGGCCAGGGATCTCTTCCATTCGTCCGGCCCGGCAAGCGTGTGATCCGCCCTGAACCGTCGTCACACCAGCTCGGCGGTCCGGGCGAGCGTCCAGCCCTTGTATTCACCCAGCCGCAAAAGCGGCCAGGACAGCCTCCGGGTCGCGCATCTGGGCCGCAGACAGCTTTGCACCGGGCACCGCCCGGCCCCTTCGAGGCCAGCGCCGCTCTGCCGCCGGCGGCCAGTGCCTGGCGCGCGGTTCGCCGACCTCCGCGGCACCCCGGAAGCGCCGGGCCTTCCCGGTCGCTGACCCCGCCTCGATCAACTCAGCGGCGGCAAACCGCACCTGCTTACGCCGGGTCGGCTCCTGCCGCAGTCAGCCCGCCACCATCGGGATACCGCATGGTCCTGAGATAGCGCACGGTGCGCCAAACGGTCACCAGAGTCTCTAACCGCAGCTTTAAAGATCTAGCGGCTAGCATTAATCGGGATTACTCTCCGCGGTCAAGTCGTTGCCCATTTCCGCGCAAGGCGCATCGAGGTGGGCAGATCTAGACTGGGGCGGTGACGGCAGTCGTGGATCGGGGGAGCGTAAGGCTCGCAGAGCTCGTGGCGACGCTGTCCTTGGCCACTGACCTTGGCCGCGGCGAGCCGATGGAGCACTGCCTGCGCCAGACGGTTATCGCGCTGCGGATCGCCGACCGCATCGGCGTAGTTGAGCGCGACCGTGTGGCGACTTATTACACGGGCTTGCTCGCCAACGTCTACTGTCACGCCGACGCCCACGAGCAGGCCGAGTGGTTCGGCGACGACATCGTCGTCAAGCACGGCGCCTACGAACCCCACGTCTTCGAGTTCCTGCGCATGATCGGGGCGAGCGAGCGCGGCTTGGCGCGGGCGCGGAAAATGGCGGCGTTCCCCGGCCAGGGCGTCGCGCTGCTCAAGAGCATGTACGACACGCACACCAGGCTCGCGAGCCAGTTCGCGGCGCGGATCGGGCTCGACGACGTCACCTGCCGGGCGTTGCGCGAGACCTACGAGCAGTGGGACGGCAAGGGCGGGCCGCGGAAGCTGATGGGCGAAGATGTCTCGCTGCCCGCCCGCATCGTCCAGCTCGCCGACCTTACAGAGGTGGCGTACCGCCGCCGCGGCCTTGACGCCGCCCGCGAGTACGCGCGCAAGCGACGCGGGAGGAATTTCGACCCGGCGCTGGCCGACCTGTTCATCACCGAGGCCGAGGAACTCGTGGCCGGCATCGATGCCGCCTCCAGCTGCTGGGAGGACGTGATCGGCGCCGAGCCGTCGCTCACGCGCTTCGTGGGCGGCGACGATCTCGATGCCGTGCTCGAGGCGATGGCTGATCTCGTCGACATGAAGTCGCCGCGGATGTCGGGGCACTCGCGCGGCGTGGCCAACCTTGCGCTGGAGGCGGGCCGGATATCCGGCCTTGCGGACGACGAACTGTCTGCGTTGCACCGCGCCGGATTCCTCCACGACCTGGGCCGGCTCGGCATCTCCAACGCGATCTGGGACAAACCGGGGCCGCTGACACCCGCTGAGCTGGAGCACACCCGGCTGCACCCCTACCTGACCAGTCGTATGCTCGCCGGCGTGCCGGCGCTGGCCCGCAGCCGCGAGCTGGCGGCAAATCATCACGAGCGGCTCGACGGCTCGGGCTATCCCCGCGGCATCGGCGCGGCGCAGCTGACGCCCGCCGACCGGCTGCTGGCCGCCGCCGACGTCTACCACGCGATGACCGAGCCCCGCGCCCACCGCGCCGCCAGGCCCGAGAGCGAGGCGGCCGCCGAGCTGCGCTCCGAAGTGCGGGCCGGGCGCCTTGACGGGGACGCAGTGAACTCCGTGCTCAAGGCGGCCGGACACCGGGTCAGCGCCCGGCGCGAGTGGCCGGCGGGCCTCACGGCCCGGGAGGTCGAGGTCCTGGGCCTGCTCGCGCGCGGCTATTCGAGCCGGCAGATTGCCGAGCGCCTGGTGGTCACACCGAAGACGGTGTCCAACCACATCCAGAACATCTACCTGAAGATCGACGTCTCGAGCCGGGCGGCTGCAACGCACTTCGCGATGCAGCACGCGCTCGTCGGCAGCTTCGAAGGGCGCTGAGAAGATGAGGTGATCGCCTCATGCGGGCGGCGCGCCTCGCTGCGACGCTTGCGCCCATGAGCGAACGATCTGGAGGCGATCACATGCAGTACGAGACAAGCACGCACGGCACCGTCCCTAGGGCGGGCGGGGTGGCGATGAGGGAGGCCTGGGAGCGGTTGATCGTCGGGCCGCTGGATGCCGATCGATCGGTCCTGTTTTTGCCGGGCGGCGCCAACGCGGCGCGGTCGTTCGATCTGGTGATGGCGGAGCCGGCGCTGTCCGGTGTCCGCCTGGTGGCCACGACGCTGCCGGGCATGGCGGGCGCGCCGGTATCCGCAGAGGTGTCAATCCCCGCCGTAGCTCGCCGGGCCGGGGAGCTGGCCAGAGAGAACGCCTGTGACGTGGTCGTGGGGTTCTCCTACGGCGCCACGATCGCGTTGGACATGGTGCTGTCAGGACATTTCCAGGGCCCGGTCGTGCTGCTCGGTCTCTCCCTGACGACCCCGGACGAGTCCACGTTCTTCCGCTACGTGGTACGGGTGTCACAGAAGGTGGGCAGGTGGCCGATGGCCATCCTGTTCCGGCTGATGCCGCTGATGGCCCGATCTGCCAAGACGTCTGAACGGCACAAGAAGGACTTGATCGAGGACTTCAAGCAGAACAGGGCTGGCGACGCGGTCCGGGTGTGCGGCGAGTACCTCGACTACATCGCCGCAGACCGGAACTTCGCCGCCGAGCTGGCCGCATCGGGCAGCCCCGTGTGGGTCGTGCACGCCGAAGAGAAGGGGGACGGCGGCCTCACCGACGCCGAGCGCGCCACACTCGAGGCGGCTCCCAACGTGACCCTGGTGACGATCCCCGGCGCGGTGTTCCTCATCCCGGACGAGGCCCCACAGCGCACCGCCGCCGTCATCGCCGACGCATTGAAGCAGGCGACCTGACTGACCGCTCGTCGAGCCGGAGCCAAGTCGACAAGCAGCGAAAGGGCATGCACGCTCATCGGCATGCAGATCCGTGCGTTGCCGCCCGTCATGTGATCGGCAAACTTCTAGACCTGTCGCACATCACCTGTCGGAGATGTGTCGCACATCTGTTGTCGGAGGACACCACTCGCCCGCCTGCCTGGCGACCACACACTGGTCATCGGCAGCACGGCCTACTACCAGATCTCCTTCAACCTGGGGTTGCCCCGCTTTGACGGACAGGGCTGATAACTCGGT
>CBFHAJ010000234.1:0-3985 GCA_965653495.1 uncultured bacterium
GGGGGTTAACCGAAGGGAGTCAGACGTGAGGGACCCAGCGAAGATGCCCGCTCGGTCGGCGAGGCTCTGGCTTCAGGCCATCGAGAGGGTTGGCGCGGCGGTCGGGGCGGCCGGTCCGGCGAAGCATGGTTCGCCGATCTCGACCGCTGCGACTCTCGAACGGGACGTTGATCACTTCCCGACGCCGATCGCTCGCGAGCCGCCGGTCGTGGAGGTGCCGCCTACCGACCCCGCGGCGCCGACGGTAGCGCGAGTGGCCCCACGTGAAAGGGTGCATCGACGCGCTGCGCTTGCATCCGCTGGACCGCGCCGACGTAGACCTTATCGTGTTGGGGTGACTGCTAATGGATCGGAATTGTGCCGCCGCCGCGACAAGGGTACCGTCACCAGTATGGCGACGGCGCCACAGGTTGTGCGCCTTTTCAGCGTCTCGCTCGTCCTCCTTTGTTCAGCGACTCAGGCAATCGCAGCGCAGTTGCCGGCAACGACTCCGCGCGACACGAGCGCCGCCGTTATCGCCTGGATCCGGCAGCAGGCGATCCCACTCCGTAGCGTCGACCCCGGTCACGGCTTCGCCGATCTGCAACCGTTGAAGCGGGTCTTGCAGAATGCGCGCATTGTCGGCCTGGGCGAGTCAACGCACGGCGCGAAGCAATTTGTTCGCCTCAAGCACCGGATCATCGAATTTCTCGTTACGGAGATGGGATTTACCGCCTTCGCGATGGAGGGCGCGTATTCCGACGCCGAGCCGATCAACACGTATCTGGTGTCGGGCAAGGGCGACCGCGCTGCCGCGCTCACGCAGCTGGGTTATGTCGCGTGGGACAACGAGGACTTCGGGGCGCTGCTGGATTGGTTGCGTGCCTACAACACGACCGTACCGGACGCCAGGAAGGTGAGGTTCTACGGGCTGGACTTGTTCCGCAACGCCGTCGGCCGCAGCAAGGTACTTGCCTTTCTGCAGCGATTCGCTCCAGACCAGAAGCCGTCGGCGGATTCCCTGTTTCGCGCGCTCGCGGTTGAGGAGGCGAAGTGGCCGCTGTGGGACACGACGGTGATCGCGGCGATGCGGCCACGGCTGGAAGCTCTGTCGAGCTCTCTGGCCGCGAAGGCAAAGCGGGCCGAGTTGGATGAGACGCTGCAGTATATCCGCGTGATGCGGCAGGCGGCGATGCTCAATGGCCGGGAGCGACCGATGCTGGAGAATCTCGTGTACCTCGTTGAGCACGAGCGGCCCGGCACGAAGTTCATCGTGTGGGCCCATAACGGTCATATCGCGCTCGATCCGCCAGAGCCGGACGACCCGGAAGCGGCGCTCGGATACTACATCCGCGAACGGTTTGGATTGCAGTATTACGCGATGGGATTGGAATTCAGTCGGGGGACGTACCAGGCGCGCATCTTTCCGCCGCCCGGTGATTTCAAGCAGGGCGCGCTTGCCGACCCGCCGGAAGGATCCATTCCGTGGTATCTCAGTCACGCCGGCCAAGCCAATCTGATTCTGGATTTGCGTGCGACGCCACGCGATGATCTGGTCGCGCACTGGTTGGCGACGCCGCATCGGATTCATCATGTGGTGTGGGCGTATCGGGACACTGCCCGCGTCTGGAACCAGACGCCGCTGTTGCGATACGATGGGCTCGTTTTTGTTTCCGACATCACCCCGACGCAGCCGACCGCCAACGCGCTGCGTATCGTGTCAGAGAAGAAGGGGTTTTGAAACTTGACGGTACTCGTGTCAGGGCTCGAACCCCGCCGCGCGCCACAAGGGCGCCGGCAGGTACATGCGGCCGCCCGCGACGATCGCGTGCACCCGGCGCACCGCGCTGATATTCTCGAGCGGGTCGGCGTCCAGTAACACGAGGTCGGCCCGCTTGCCGGGCTCGAGGGTCCCCGACTCCTTATCCAGCCCCATCACGCGCGCCGGCACGATGGTCGCGGCCTGAAGCGCCTGCAGCGGCGTGAATCCGCCGCGCACCTCCAGCTCCAGCTCGCGTGCGATGCTGTGGCCCGGAACCACCAGATCAGTTCCCGCCACGATGGGAATGCCCGCGGCGCGCATCGCATTCACGATCGGGAGCGCCCGAGCGAGCGACGTCATGCGCCGGGTCGCGACGTCGCCCGGCGAGCCGGTGGCGTTCAGGACCTCCGCCAGCTCGGGGGGCGCCTTCGACACCCCGGGCTCGTACACGGAGAACAGCGAGTCCTTGGGGTGGCCGTTCTCCTCACTGCGCGCCAGCGTGGGGTCGAGGACGGTGTGGTGGTCGCGAAAGAACGCGATCGCCCGCTGCGCCTCGGGCGCATGCACATCCAGCGGCGGCCGCGGCTGACCAGGGACCGCCGGCGGCAGCATCATCAGGAGTGCGAATCCGATGTGGTTGATCTGATCCGCGCCCGCCTCGACGAACTGGAACGCGTTCATCCCGGTCGGCACGTGGCCCGTCACGGTCATGCCGAGGCGGTGCGCCGCGGCGGCGATCACGCTCACGAGCGGCGGCGGCACCGACTGATAGATCTTGATCTGCTGAAAGCCGGCGGCGTGATAGCGGTCCACCATGGCGCGCGCTTCCTCGGGCGTGCCGGCGAGCTGCACGCCGAGTCCGTCGGGCGCGCCGTCGATCAAGCCGGCCAACAGCAGGCGCGGCCCGGGGGCCCGACCATCACGGATCGCGTCCCGCAGCGCCACCGCCAGCTCGAGCTCGTTGCCGACGTCGCGCGCGGTGGTGACGCCGGCGGCGAGCTGGGCCGCAGGCCACTCGACCTGCTCGAAATGCACGTGCATGTCCCAGAGTCCTGGGATGATCGTGCGGCCGCTGGCCTCCACGACCGGCAGCCCTCGCGGGACCGGCACCGCCTGCCGCGGCCCGACGGCCGCAATGGTTCCCTTGCGGATGACTACACATGCGCCTTCGATGGGAGGCGCCCCGGTGCCGTCGATGAGACGTGCTCCCACAATCGCGTAGTCACCTTGGTGGACCGGCCGGAGGTTGCTGTCCCCTGCCGCGAGACTCGCGATGCCGTCGCGCACCGCCGCGCGGACGAAGGTCATGAGCTGACCCTCGAACCCCTGCCGCACCGCCTCGAACCGGTCCAACTCCGCGTCGCCGTTCACGGCCGCGATGAGGCGTCCGTCGTCGGTCGCCCAAATCGTCTGGCGACCCCACACCAGGCCGCGCACCGCGTAGCGGCGCGCGATGACGGGGCCGAGCGTATCGCTGCCGCGCAGCTCGAAGGCCGCCGCGCCGGCCGGAAGCAAGGGAATGGACGCGGGGCGCCCGCGCGCCAGCCAGAAGCGCAACAGCGCTGCCTCGAGCGCGAGCGGCGGATAATGGTGGATAGGGAACGCGTTGCGTGGAACCGGAATCAGCTGCGTGCGGCCTCGCTCCTGCACGCTCGCCGTATCTCCGTGGAGCTCGACCACGAGGTCCACGTCCGTCAGGGTGGAGGTCTGGCCCTTGGACGAGAGGCGGAGCGGCTGGCCATCACCATTCGTCGTGAGCGTCGTCTCGAGATGGACATCGCTGCCGAGGTAGCGGAACGCCCAGCGGGTGGTGAGCGTGGTGCGACCATTGGCGGAGTCGGTGGTGTACGTCTCGGCACCGACCGCGTGCTGCAGCTTGTAGATGGTGAAGCGACCGGTGTCCCGCGGGGCGGCCACCACGGCGCCCCACAGCGCCAGGACCGCAATCATGGAGCGGCTTGACGGTCGCGGAAGCGCTGCCCGCGCTCGCGGTTGCCGCAATCGGTGGAGGAGCACCAGCGGCGTGATCGATTGCGACTGCTATCGAGGAACAGCCAGGAGCACCCGGGGCAGATCCCCAGAGGATATGGGCTGGGATGCTCCAGGAATGCGGCGAAGGACTCGGCGACGGGCCACCACGGGCGATCGAGATTGGTTGCCGCGCCCGACCAGGAGGCCGCCCACACCGCCGGGCCGACGCGCTCGGGTCGCGCCTGACTCAGCGCGGCGACGCGGGCGGTGTGG
>CBFHAJ010000235.1:0-3973 GCA_965653495.1 uncultured bacterium
CAACGACATCTCCGCGCCATTGCCGGGATTCACCGCTGCCCAGTACCAGCGGCGGGCGCTGCTCTACACGATCGCGAGCGCGCGCGCCGGCGCGTGGCTCATTCCGGCGTTCCATGCCGTGATCGACAGCGACATTCGCGGCGGCCACGACGATCCCCAGAATTTCGAGGTCGATGCTTTCGCCAGGGCTCTGGACGGCGTCACGGAGCAGTTGTCCGCCTACAATGCGCCGCCGTCAGGCCCGCCTTCCGGCGGCGGAGAGCCAAGCCAGCCCGCCGGCGGAGACCTGCCGCCAGGCGGCGGGGAATAGGGCACGGCCCCCGTTAACGGCGCCGCCCGCTTACACGCAATAGCGAATGCTGAACGGTACTTCGATGTCCACCGTCAGCGTGGAGGCGGTGGCGCCGCGCCTGCGGCGCCACGCCGGGCTGTCGGATGCCGACGCCTGGCTGGCGGTGCGGCCGCTGGTGGAGGGGACACTCGAGAACCTCGCGGCCCAGCCGCCGATGGCGGCTTTGACGGGCCCGGTGGCGCGCGGTGACGAAGCCACGATCCGGCGGCACCTCGACGCGCTCACCCAGGACGACGCCGCGCTGTATCGGGTGCTCGGGCGCGCGGCGCTCGAGCTGGCGCAGAAGCGTGGGATGGACGCGGCGACGGCGGCGCGGGTCGCCGCGGCGCTCGCTACTGATCTACCACCCGTACTCCGGCCGGAGGCGCGAACGTGACTTCGCGGCCCGGCACGCCGTCGTTCACGCGGATCTGCCGCAGGATCACCGTGCGCCGCTGCCCCGACGTTTCCGTGATGTCGACGCGCCGCACCAGGCCGTCGTCCCGCCCCACCCAGATCGTCGCCTCGCTGTAGGGCTGGTCGTCCTGCTTGGGGACCAGTGTGACCACATCGGCGGTCTCGTCGGGCAACGACTCCGCCCGCACGTAACGGGCGCTGTAGCGCGCGTGTGGCTGCTCGACGAACTGCCCGAACAGGTTGGGACCGGTGGTCCCGTACTCCGGAATGCGCGACCGGATCACCTGGCCGGGGGTCGTGCTCGGCGTGTAGAGCCACAGGAACCGCCCGTCCGCAACGATGCGGTCGCCTTTCGGCTCGGTGAATCGCATCGCGAACCGGCTGGGGCGCATCTGGTACAGTCGGCCGCGCGTGGTGTCGGGCGTGCCGAGCATCGGGTTGGTGACAATCTGGACGAAATCGGCGGACAAGGTCGTCACCGTCTGATACACCTGGCTGGCGTGGTCGAGAATGGGCCAAGGATCGGCGGACTGGCGGACCGGCGGAATGGCGGACAGAAGAAGCGCCGCGCATATGACGATCGATCCGCCCGTGCTCACGCTCCCACTGACACCGGTTCTGCGACGCGGCGCCCGATCACCTCCGCGATCACGCGAATCTCGCGCATCAGCTGGGCGAACTGGTCGGGGAAGAGCGACTGCGCGCCATCCGACAGCGCCTGATCCGGATTGGGGTGCACCTCGACGATGAGGCCGTCCGCGCCCGCGGCCACTGCGGCGCGGGCCATGGGGATGACTTTGTCACGCAGCCCGGTGCCGTGCGATGGATCGGCGATGATGGGGAGGTGCGACAGCTTGTGGACCACGGGAACCGCGGTGAGGTCGAAGACGTTGCGGGTCGCCGAATCGAACCCGCGGATCCCGCGCTCGCACAGGATCACGTCGTGGTTCCCTTCGGCCAGCAGGTACTCGGCCGAGAGCAGCAGCTCCTCGATGGTCGCGGACATGCCGCGTTTCAGGAGGACGGCCTTTTTGGCGCGACCCGCGGCCTTGAGCAGCGAGGAGTTCTGCATGTTGCGGGCGCCGATCTGGATGATGTCGGCGACCTCGGCCACGTAGCCGACCCCCTCGGGGTCCATCGCTTCGGTGCAGATGAGCAGTCCGGTCTCCTCACGCGCCCGCGCCAGCAGGCGCAGCCCCGGCCGTCCCAACCCCTGAAAGGCGTACGGTGAGGTGCGCGGCTTCCAGGCGCCTCCACGCAGCACGGTCGCGCCCGCTTCCTTCACCAGCCGCGCGGCGTCGATGATCTGGCGTTCCGTCTCGACCGAGCACGGGCCCGCGATGGTGAGCACATCGGCCCCGCCCACGGTGACGCCGCCGGGGAGCCGCACCACGGTGTTCTCCGCCTTCCACTCGCGGCTCACCTGCTTGTACGGCTTGGTGACGTGGATGACGTCCTGAACGCCCGGGAGGCTTTCGAGGCGTGACGCGTCGACGCGTCCGTCGTTGCCGACGAGGCCGACGGCCGTGCGCTGGGCGCCCGGCATCGGCTGGGCCTTGTAGCCCATCTCTTCGATCACGGCGATGACCCGGCGGACCTCCTCCTCGGTCGCGCCGTGTCGCATCACGATGAGCACGTGCTACTTGCCTCCCCCTGTCCCGCCGATGGTGAAGCGATCTCCGTCCTGCGCCGCGGTGACGGGGCCGCCGAACCGCCCGCCGGCCGCGCGCGCCGGGTCCGAATTCTCTACCGGGGGATAGAAGTGCGTCAAGACGAGCCGCCGCGCGCGCGCCTCGCGGGCCAGCTCACCGGCTTGCTCGGGCGTGAGATGAATTTCCACGGCCAACTCGGTCGGGAGCGAGCACTCGGCGAGCAGCAGATCGGCGCCCGCCGCCCACTGGGCCAGCCGGCTGGACGGTCCCGTATCACCGGTATACACCAGCCGGCCCTCGGGAGCCGCGAGTGAGATCGCGACACTCTCCGGCGTGTGCGGTACCGGGAACGTCTCGAGGTTCACGTCCGCGTCGAGGGGGAACGGCTCGCTCGCCTGCACGTCGAGGATGCCGATGGGGAATCCAGGGTCGAGCAGCCATGAGCCATACCCGTCAGCGAGCTTCTTCACGAGCCGTACCACGCCGGGCGGGCCCAGGATCACGAGCGGATCCTGACGGGGCGGGACGGTCGTGTACTTCAGCGCGTACACGAGCATCGGCAGCTCGCCCCAGTGGTCGGGGTGAAAGTGTGACAGCACGACGTGCGTGACGTCCTGCCACGGGAGGCCGAACTGCGCCAGGCGGTGGAGAGTGCCTGCGCCACAGTCGAGCAGGATCTTCAGATTGCCGCGGGCTACCCAGTGGCACGCCGCGGTCCGCTTCGCCGAAGGTGCCACGGTGCCCGTGCCGACGGTGACGAGCTCCACTCAGGCCGGTTCCATCTGACCCAACCGGACGCCGACGATGGTCGAGACCCCGGGCTCCTGCATGGTGACGCCGTATACGGCGTCGGCCGCCTGCATGGTACGCGGGTTGTGCGTGATGACGATGAACTGGGTCTGGTCCTTGAATTCCGCGAGCAGGCGGACGTAGCGACCCACGTTCGCGTCGTCCAGCGGCGCGTCGACCTCGTCCAGGAGGCAGAACGGGCTCGGCTTCGTGAGGAAGATGGCGAACAGCAGCGACACGGCGACCAGGGTGCGCTCCCCCGACGAGAGCAGGTGGATGCGCTGCGTGCGTTTGCCGCGCGGCGCCGCGTGGATCTCGATCTCACTCTCGAGCGGCTCGTCTTCGTTCGCGAGTCGCACGTCACACTCACCGCCGCCGAACAGCGTCTGGAACACGGTGCGGAAGTTCTCGCGCACCTTCCCGAACGATTCGAGGAACAGCGTCTTGGCGGTCTGGTCGATCTCGCGGGCCGCCTGCTGCAGCGACTGCCGCGCCGCCACGAGATCGTCGCGCTGCGTCATCAGGAACTCGAGGCGCTTCTGCTCCTCGGCGTGCTCATCTACCGCGAGCGCGTTCACGGGACCGACCCCTTCGATGGCAGTGCGCAGCCGCTCGTTCTCCTGTCGCAGCCATTCCAGGTCGCCGCTCACTTCGGGAGCGTCGGCGAGCAGCTGCTCGAGCGGCTTGCGCCATTCGGCCTCGACTTGCGCGACGAGCCCGCGCCGGCGGCCCAGCACCTCGGTCCGCTCGAGCTCGAGCTTGTGCTCCTCCACGCCGCGCGCTT
>CBFHAJ010000236.1:0-3957 GCA_965653495.1 uncultured bacterium
TGCCCGGCGCCCGGCTCGTGCAGCACTGCTCGACGAAGACCTTCCAGAAGGCGGCATCATCGATCCTGGGGACTGAACTATGAGCTCCGAGTTGCTTCTGCCCGACATCGACGATCCGCGGTCCGCTCCGTACTGGGCGGCGGCGAGGGAGCGGCGGCTCGTGATGCAGCGCTGCGACCAGTGCGGATCGTTGCGCTGGACACCCCGCGGTACCTGCCCGGAGTGCCTCGAACCGGGCGGAACCTGGACCGAGATCGAATCTGGCGGCACGATCTGGAGCTTCGTCGGCTACCACCGCGCGTTCCACCCGTCCTTCAAGGCCGCCGTGCCCTACAACGTGGCGCTGGTCCGGCTCGACGTCGGCCCTATGGTCGTGACCAACCTGGAGGCACCGCTGGAGCAACTTGAGATCGGCAAGCGCGTGCACGCCGTGTTCCGCGACGTCACGAATCAAGTCACGCTCGTACGCTTCGCCCTGACGGGTGAGCAGCGTGGGCCAGAATTCAAGGTGACCGCATGAAGACGATCGCACTCGGCGAGCTGACCGTCTCGGCCCAGGGCCTCGGCTGCATGGGCATGAGCGGGGTCTACGGCGCGACCGACAGGGATTCCTCGATCGCCACTATTCACCGCGCCCACGACCTGGGTGTCACGTGCCTGGACACGGCCGACATCTATGGCGACGGCCACAACGAGGTACTGGTCGGCCGGGCCATCTCCGGCCGCCGGGAGCGGGTGCAGTTGGCCACGAAGTTCGGCATAGACCGCTCGGCCGGCGACGCCCGGATGGTAATGCGCGGCGAACCGGCCTACGTGGCGCAATCGTGCAACTCCTCGCTGCTGCGCCTGGGCGTGGACGTGATCGACCTGTATTACCTGCACCGGCCGCCGCAGGACACCCCCATCGAGGAAACCGTCGGCGCGATGGCAGAACTGGTACGGGAAGGCAAGGTCCGCTTCCTGGGCCTGTCCGAAGTCGACGGCGATCAGCTGCGCCGTGCCCACGCGGTCCATCCGATCACGGTGGTGCAAAGCGAGTTCTCGCTATGGACCCGCGACGTGGAGTCCGCTGCCGCGCGGGCGATGCGCGAACTGGGCGTCGGGTTGGTTCCCTACTCGCCCCTGGGCCGAGGCTTTCTCACCGGCACCGTCACCGCTGACTGCCTTGGCCCGACTGACGTTCGCGGTCGCTACCCCCGCTTCGTCGGTGAGGGGGGACGCGCCAACTCCAAGATCGTTGGCATCGTCCGCGCCCTCGCCGAGAGCAAGGGCGTCGCGCCCGCGCAGCTCGCCCTTGCCTGGGTGCATGCCCAGTCCGGGCGGCTCGGAGTGCCTGTGGTGCCGATTCCCGGCACCAAGCGCGTCAGGTGGCTCGAGCAGAACGTTGCCGCCCTCGACGTGAGGCTCGCCGCTGATGAACTCGCCGCACTGGACCTGATCGCCAGTCAGGTCGTCGGCGCCCGTTACTGACCCTGTGCGTGTCCGCGGCGAGCGCCGCGGACACGTCGAACGTCTCCGGTGTCGGCATGTCGCGGCTCAGTCGAAGACGAGTACGCCGCGGATGTTCCGCCCGGCGCGCATGTCCTCGTAGCCCTCGTTGATGCCGTCGAGCGGATAGGTTTTGGTGATCATCTCATCGAGCTTGAGCTCGCCCTTGCGGTACAGGTCGAGCAGCTTCGGCACCGCGGTCCGCGGGTTCTCCGCGCCGTACAGCGCGCCGCGCAACTGCTTCTCCATGTGCGTCAGGTCGGTGAGGTTGCAGGTGATCTCGCCCTGTCCGGTCGGCGCAACCGCGGTCACCACGACCCGGCCGCGCTTGCCGGCCAGCAGGATCGCAGGACCGATGATGTCGCTGCTCGCCACCGACGGCGTCAGCACGACGGCCGCGGCCATCTTCCCGTGGGTGATCTCGGTGACCAACCCGAGCGCCTCGTCCACGCTCGCGGCACTGTGCGTGGCCCCGAAGTCCTTCGCGGCGTGGCGCTTCCACGCGACCGGGTCGACCGCGACGATCTGGCTCGCGCCGGCCATCCGCGCACCCTGCACGGCGGACATCCCCAAGCCGCCGACCCCCACGACCACGGCGGTGTCGCCGCTGCGCACTTCGCCGGCGTTGACCGCCGAACCCCAGCCGGCCGTCACGCCGCAACCGACGAGCGCAGCCTTGTCTAGCGGCAGGTCCTGGTCGATCTTCACCGCGGAGTATTCGTGCACCACGACGTGCTCGGCGAACGCGCCCAGCAGGCAGAACGTGCGCACGGCCTGATCGCCGATGTGGATGCGCGGTGTGCCATCGGCCATCGGCAGCCCGTCGCGCATGAACGCGCCGTTCTCGCATAGGTTCTGCATGCCGAGCACGCAGGGGCGGCAGCGCCCGCACGCGGGTATCCAGCTCAGCACCACGTGGTCGCCGACCGCCAGGGTCTCGACGTCTGGCCCGAGTGCCTCGACGACACCGGCACCCTCGTGTCCGCCGACGAACGGGAAGCGGTCGGCCCCGTAGACGGCATCGCCGGTGACGATGTGTTCCTCTGAGTGGCACAGGCCGCTCGCCGCGAGCTTGATCCGCACCTCGTGCCTCGCGGGCTCACCGAGTTCGACCGTCTGGACCTTCCAGTCCTGTTTCACGCCCCACAGCACTGCTGCACGAGTCTGCATCACGCGACCTCTTCCGGGATGTTCAGTGTCTTGTACTCGAGATATGCGCTGAGCCCCTCGGGCCCGTCCTCGCTCGATCAGGTCACCGTCAGCGCCGCGCCAGGTTGGCTGCTCTCCATGACTGGTCGCACGAGGGCTGACGCATCGCGGCGCAACCCCACCAACGTCGGCCCCGTTTGCTTCAACTCGTTGATGGTCTTGACGCCGAGCATCCCCATCGTCCGGCGAAGCCCGGCACCGAGCAGGGCAAGTGCATGCGAGACCCCCGGCTCCCCACCGGCAGCCAAGCCGTAGAGGTACGCCCTACCGATGGAGCAGGCGTCGGCTCCTAGGGCCACAGTCGCTGCGATGTCGGAACCGGTCCGGACTCCCGAATCCATGATCAGCTGCAACGAGTCGCCCACTCGCTCGCGGACGTCCTGCAGAACCATCAACGGGCTGACCGAGCCATCGAGCTGGCGCCCTCCGTGGTTCGAGAGGACAACTGCATCGCACCCGATCTCGGAGGCGATTGCGACATCGTCCGCCCGGAGGAGCCCCTTCAGCACGAACTTCCCCGGCCACTTGGCCCGCAGCCTCTCGACTTCCTCCCAGCTCAGCGAGTCGTGGAAGTTCTTTCTCGCGTAGGCGAACATCTCGTCGGTCGTCGACCCGGGCGGAATCGGAAGGTTTTGGAATGCGAGGGTGTCGGATCGGAGCATGTCCAGACACCACCGCGGGCGCCTGGCCATTTTGGCGATCGACCGGACGGTCATCGCCGGCGGGAGGGAAAAGCCGTTCCGCCTGTCGCGGGTCCTGAGCGAACTCACCGGGACATCCACGGTTAGGACCAGCGTCCGGCAACCGCTATCCAAGACTCGATCCATGAGAGCGTCCACGGCGCTCTCGTCCTTGAAGGGGTAGAGCTGGAACCACAGTTGCGACGGCAGGATCGATGCAAGGTCCTCCATCCTCGTTGTGCCATACGATGACAGCCCGTACGGCAGCCCGGCCGTCCGCGCAGCACGCGCGACGGCGAGTTCGCCTTCGTGGTGCACCATGCGGGTGAATCCGGTGGGCGCGAGCACCAGTGGCAGCGCGGCGGGCTGATCAAGGATGGACGTGGAGGTGTCGACCTTGCCGACGCCTTGGAGCATCCTCGGAAAGTACTCAACGCTCGAGAACTCGTGCACGTTGTCCTCGATCGTCCGTTCCGCGTCTGCGCCGCCCTCTACGTAGTCGTAGACCGGACGCGGAATCTTCCTCTTCGCCAGTCGACGGAGGTCCTCGATCGAGTAGCAGGACTCTAGAGCTCGGCCG
>CBFHAJ010000237.1:0-3936 GCA_965653495.1 uncultured bacterium
CACCGGCGCGATCCGCCTGCTGCTCGGCCTCGGCTGGCCGATGATCTACTTCGTGTACGCGGTGGCGGGGCGCCGCTCCGCCGAGCGCCGGCTGCCGCCCATCCGCCTCGAGCGCGAGCATGCCGCGGAGATCGTGGCGCTGGTACCGCCACTGCTCTACTTCGGGTTCATCCTCTTCAAGCACCGCTTCGGTTGGATCGACGCCGTCGTGCTGATCGCGTTATACCTCGCGTACTTGTGGGTCCTGTTCCGCAACCCGCCGCACGGTCCGGAGAATCTGAGCGACGCGCCGGCGGTGTCGCGTTGGGCCTACAACCGCCGCGGCTGGGGCCGGCCCGCCGCGATCGCGGCGCTGTTCGGCACCGGGGGCGTGCTGCTGTACCTCACCGCGCACCCGTTTCTCGAGTCGATGCTCGCGGTGGCGGGCGTGTTCGGAGTGAGCCAGTTCGTGCTGGTCCAGTGGGTGGCGCCGTTCCTGTCGGAGTTTCCGGAAAAGGTGTCGGCGTTCTACTGGGCACGGCGCGTCACGCACGCGCCCATGGCGCTCATGAACATGGTGTCCAGCAACATCAACCAGTGGACCGTGCTCGCGGCCATGATCCCGCTGGTGTACGGATACTCGAGTCTGCGGCATCACGGCGTGTGGCTCGACTTCCACTTCGACCAGGAGCAGCGGCTGGAGATCGTCCTCACGCTGCTCCAGAGCGGCCTCGCGCTCTTGCTCCTGGCCGAGATGGAGTTCAGCTGGCTCGACGCGGCGATCCTGTTCGTGCTGTGGTTGGCGCAATTTCTGCGGCCCACGCTGCGCGACGAAGTCTCGGTGGTGTACGCGGTATGGATCGCCGTGTTGATCGTGCAGTACGCGGCGGGCCGGAGGGCGCTGCTCGCGCCGAGATACTTCTGGGAGGCGGTTCGAAGATGATGCGGCTTCAAAAAGGCGATCGGCCGGAACCGCTGTAAGGCGGCCCGGCCGACCGATACGTCAGGAACGGAGAGGATTATTGAAGCCCGAAAGTAATGACTGGTCCCTCACCATGGCGTCTGCCTTCCCCCCGAGGGGGCATGACATCGGTCACAGTATCTGGGTCCACGATCGAGCCTGTTGGCTCAATAATGCTTCTCCCCGTCCCTGCAACTACAATACAGCGTCGACCAAGAACGTCAAGGAAGGACCTCACGCGCGATGAATCTGACTCTACTGGCGGCTATCGTCCTGGTGGTGGTTTGGGCCGTCCTGGTGTTCGCGTTGCACATGGGACAGGGACCGGTGCAACTGTTGTATGCCGCGGCGGCGATCCTGTTCGCGCGGCGTATCATCGTGGGTGCGCCGAAGTTCCAGTCCTGAGCGCGATCGCCCGGCTCACGGAGCGCCGAAGATCAGGCCCGCCGTCACGGGGATGAATTTCGTGGCGGTGCCGCTGGTCTGAACGCTGGCGTAGCGCGCCTCCAGGAAGGCGCGTACCGGCCCGACGCCGAGGGACGCGCCGCCTCCCGCGGCCCAGCCGAACTTGGTCTCGGAGACCTCCGCGGGCCCGGTCGTGCCGGGAAACGTCTGCTTGATGTGATACATCCCGCCCCCCGCCATCACGTACGGCTTCACGAGCGGGACCGCGGTCGCAATTTTCCAGACCACGCTCGCCACGCCGCCCAACAGCTTCGTGTTGCCGTCCACCGGCGAGCCGGCGATGTCCTTGTGGGTCGTCTGTCCGTACAGGCCGTCGACGCGCACGTCCAGGGGCGTCAGCGGGACCGTCACGTTCACGCGGCCCATCGCGTGCCAGCCCACGTTGTCCTGGTTCTTGTAGTCACTGGTGGGTGAGATCAACCCGCCGCCGATACCGAACGAGGCGCTTTGCGCCTGCGCCGCCGCCGTGATGACGAGCGCGAGCCCCGCAACGAGCACGCCTGCAAGTTGCCGTTTCATGTCACCTCCACAGACTGGAAAAATCAGAATCCGGGCTCCCCGGCGCAAGCACCGGGCGGGGGACTCACCCGCCCGTGGCGACCAGCAGCGCGATACCCCAGGTCAGCGTGAGCAGCGTGATCGGCACGCCGACCCGCGCGTACTCGGCGAACCCGATCGTCACGCCCCGCGCTTCGGCCTTCTCCGCGACGATCAGGTTCGACATCGAGCCGATGAGCAGGAGATTCCCCGCGAACGTTGAGCTCATGGCGACCACGCGCCACAGCAGCGCCGGGTGCGGCAGGTTCGGCACCGTGCCGCGCCACAGAATCACCGCGGGAACGTTGGAGATCAGGTTCGAGAGGGTCGCCATCACGCCGCTCACCACGGTGGCCGCGCGCCACGGCGAGCCGCCCTGCACGAGGTCGATCGCCCGACGATCGAGCCAGGCCACGGCGCCGGTGTGCTCCAGTCCGCGCATGACGATGAACAGTGACGCGAAGAACAGCAGCAGCGACCACTCGACCCGATCGATGGCGTACGCCGGATCGCGCTGCGCGATCGCCACCATCGCGGCGCCCGCGGTGATCGCGACGAGCGGCAGCGGGCCGCCCGCCAGCCACGCCACGACCGCCAGGCCGAACGTGGCGAGCCCCTTCCCCACCAGCGAACGGTCGAGCGTCACGGGCACGGTTTCGAGCCGCTCGCGAAACGGCTCGCGCAGCTCGTCCCGGAACGCCCAGCGGAGGTACGCGTAGGTGATCGCGAGGCCTCCGAGACCCACCGGCAGCATGTGCAGCAGAAATCCGCCGAACGATGTCCCACTCCAGATGCCCACCAGCATGTTCTGCGGGTTGCCGGTGACGGACAGCACCGAGCCGACGTTGGCTCCCATCACGAGACCCAGGAGGTACGGGGTGGGCCGCACGCGCAGTGGGCCCAGCGCCGCGAGCAGCACCGGCGTGACCACGAGGCACACGGTGTCGTTGACGAACAGCGCGGACAGGAGGCCGCCGCCGACGACCACCCCCAGCAGCAGCCGCTCGGGCGTCGGCGCGCGCGCGAGGATCCACTCGGCCGCCCACTCGAAGAACCTCCCGACCTCGAGATAGCCGACGATGAGCATGAGCCCGAGCAGGAAGACGAGGACGTCGAGGTCGATCGCGGCGTAGGCGGCGGAGAGCGGCAGCACGCCGCACACTACCATCGCGACCGCGCCGAGCAGACTCGCCGCCGGCCGGTTCAGGCGGACGAACGGGAGTCGCTGGACCGCGATGAGGAGATAGGTGGCCGCGAAGATGACGAGGCCGGCGGTCAGCTAGATCTCCCAATTCGAGAACAGCACGCCGCTCGCGGGATGCGGCTCCGGGTAGCCCTCGTAGCTCATGCGGAGATCGGTCCAGCGCACGCGATAGCCACGGGCCACGAGGCGGCGGAACGCGGCATCGAAGCGCGTCTGGCAGCGCACGGCCACCCGGCGGATCCCGGCGCGCGCGGCCGCAGCCTCGGTGGCGGCGATGCACGCGTCGAACGCCCGCTCGTCCCGCGCGGCGAGCTTGAGCACGCGCACCTCGTCGCGGGGCCGGCCGTCGGCGAGCGGCGTCGAGTGCCACAGGACGAACGCGGCGACGCCGTCGTCGCCGTCTACCAGCGAGGTGTCGCCCAGCCCCAGGTCGGCGGTGAGCGTGATCTCGCGCGTGAAGTCGTACCCGGGCGCGAGCCGGGCGACGAGGTGGCGCGCGCCCGCGAGCGCCGCGCCGGCCGCCGCGCCCTTGCGGTGCGACAGCAGCACGGGAACGGGGTGGCCCCGCGTGGCGATGTCGTTGGTGAGCGTCACCGTGAGGTAGCCCGGCGCGAAGCCGAGCCGGGCGTAGAACCCGATGTTCTCGACCGTCCGGGGCATGGTCTCGAGGCCAAGCGTGGCGACACCTTGCTCGATGAGCCAGTCGACCGCAGCGCGTACAACGCTCTTCCCGACGCCGCTTCCCTGGCGATCCGGCCGCACGGCCAGCGGGCCCATCCAGCCCTCGGTG
>CBFHAJ010000238.1:0-3923 GCA_965653495.1 uncultured bacterium
CCGAACCCGAACAACCGAAACTCACCGCGCTTCACCCGCTCCAGGTACGCCGGGTTGTTGTCCTTGGAGCCGATCTCGCGAAGCATGCGCAACACTTCTTCGTTGGCGCCCCCGTGCAGCGGACCGTACAGCGCCGCCGCGGCGGCGGCCATGCAGGAATACGGATCGGCGTGCGACGACCCGACTGAGCGCATCGCGCTCGCGGAGCAGTTCTGCTCGTGGTCGGCGTGGAGGATGAACAGTACGTCGAGCGCGTGCTCGAGGGTCTTGTTGGGCGTGTACTTCACCTCGGTCGCCTTGAACATCATGTTCAGGAAATTGCCGGCGTACGAGAGGTCGTTGTCGGGGTAGGCGTACGGCATGCCTACCGAGTGGCGGTGCGCGAACGCCGCCAGCGTAGGCGTCTTGGCGATCAGCCGGAAGACCTGGACACGTCGCGAGTTCTCGTCGGTGATGTGCTTCGCCTCGGGGTAAAACGTCGACAACGCGGCCACCGTGCTCACGAACACGCCCATCGGGTGCGCATCGTGGTGGAATCCGTCGATGAACTTCTTGATGCTCTCGTGGACGATCGTGTGGTGGGTGACGTTGTACACCCAGGAATCGAGCTCCGCGGCGGACGGCAGCTCGCCGCGGAGCAGGAGATACGCGGTCTCGAGAAACGTGCTCCGCTCGGCGAGCTGCTCGATCGGATAGCCGCGGTAGCGCAGGATGCCCTTCTCACCGTCGATGAAGCTGATCGCGCTGCGGCACGCGGCGGTATTGAGAAAACCGGGGTCGTAGGTGGCGAGCCCGGCGTCGCCGTCGCCGGCCTTGATCTGCCGCAGGTCGACGGCGCGGATGGTGCCGTCCTGGATGGGGACCTCGTACTGCTTTCCGGTGCGGTTGTCGGTGATCGAGAGGGAGTTGTTCGGCACGGCTCGCGTCCTCGCGCGGGGCAGGCGAAAGATAATGGCCCGTAGACGTTCTAGAGGTCGGAGAGGGTCTAGAGGACCGACAGGACCTCCACTTCTCTACACCCTCTACATCCTCTACCAACCGCTCCCGCCCTCTATATCTTCCCAGTCCATGACTCCCGCTCCGGCCGCCAAGCCCGCCGCGCTCTATCCCACGCGCTCCGCGGCGGGCGCCCTGTTGGGCCAGCAGCTCGCCGCCCGGGGCTACATCGGGTGCATCCTGCTCGGCATCACACCGGAAGGAGTCGAGATCGCGGCCAACGCGGCCAAGGCGATGGGAGCCCAGTTCGACGTCCTGGTCGCGGCGTTCATCAAGCTGGGATCGAACATCGCGCCCATCGGCGCGATCGCCGAATCGGTGCCGTCGGAGATGGACCCGGACTTCCAGCCGAGCGGCAATCTGCTCGACAAGCTGACCACTGCCATCGATGAGTCGCGCGCGCGGGTCAACCAGGACCTGATCCTGTACCGCACGCAGCGGCCGGTCAAAAAACTGGCGGGCCGCATCGCCGTTATCGTGGACGGACAGGTGGCGTATCCGTGGCGCGTGTTAGCGGCGGCGAAAGCGGCGGAGCAGCTGAACGCGAAGCAGGTGGTGATCGCGACGCCGGTGGCCACGCAGGCCGCGGCGGACCGGATCGGCGCCCGGCGCTACGAGTTCGTCTGTCCCAGCGTGGTGATGGATGCGACCGGTCACCCGACGCCGTACGGCGACGCGGCGGGCGAGACGCCGGAGCGGCTACGGGCGATCATGATTGCGCATCAGGCCGCCTGATAGTTCCACGTTGCACGTTCCACGTTGCCCGACTCGTGCGACGTGCAACATGCGACGTGGAACGGCTTACTCCAGCTCCACCATCCCCCGCTCCAGCCACCGATGCTCCCCCGCCAGCACATCCTGCGCCGCACGGTAGGCGCGCGTGTCGGCGTTGCGCCGTTGCTCGCGGAACTTCGCCCGCACCCGCTCACGCGCCTGGCGGCAGAACAGGTCCGCCAGCTCCACCGCCCGGCGGCCGGCGGCCGGATCGTGCCGCAGCAGCCACTGGGCCCGCGCGCACGCCGCGGTCATCGCGAACAGCTCGGCGCCGACGTCCACCAGCCGGAACAGCACGGCCTGGCGATACTCGAGCTTGGGGCCGAAGCGCACCATCGCGTGGAATACGCCGCGCGCCAGCCGCCGCGCGCCCCGCTCCACGTAGCGGAGGTGCCGCCCCAGCCGCCCGAACCCCGCGTAGCGCGGCCAAAACCCCCAGCCCAGCCAGCGTGACGGATACCACCACACGTAGAACGCCGCTGCGCGCGCCAGACCACGCAGCCGCTCGCCCACGCTCTTGCCCGGCATCACGACGTCCCCGGCGACCTGGAGATGCTTGTCCACCGCCTCGCGGGCGATGAACAGGTGCATGATCTCGCTCGACCCCTCGAAGATGAGGTTGATGCGGAAATCGCGCATGATGCGCTCCACGCCCACCGGCTTCTCGCCCCGGGCGCGCAGCGAGTCGGCGGTCTCGTAGCCGCGGCCGCCGCGGATCTGCACAGTGTCGTCGATGATGCGCCACCCGGCCTCGGAGTTGTACAGCTTGGCGATCGCCGCTTCCAGGCGAATGTCGTAGCCGCCACGATCGGCCATGGCGCCGCACAGCTCCGCCACTGCCTCCATGGCGAACGTGTTCGCCGCCATGGCGCCGATTTTCTGGGCGATCGCATCGTGCTTGCCGATCTGCCGGCCCCACTGCACCCGCTCGCTCGCCCAGACGCGCGAGATCTCGAGACAGCGCTTGCCGGCCGCCACCGATGAGATCGGCAGGGTGAGCCGGCCGGTGTTGAGGGTGATGAGGGCGAGCTTCAGGCCCTTGCCCTCCCCCCACAACACGTTCTCCTTGGGCACGCGCACGTTCTTGAACGAGATCACCCCGTTGTAGATCGCCTTGAGACCCATGAAGTGGCAGCGGTGCTCGACCTTCACGCCGGGCCACCCCGTCTCAATGATGAACGCGGTGATCTGCCGCTTTTCCTTGCCGTTCACGACCTTGGACGGCGTACGCGCCATGACCACCATCAGCTCGGCCTTGGTGCCGTTGGTGCACCACAGCTTCTCGCCGTTGAGGATCCACGCCTGCCCGTCTTCGCTCGGCACCGCGAGGGTCTCCATCGCGGCGGGATCCGACCCTACGCCCGGCTCGGTGAGGGCGAACGCCGAAATCGCCCCTTTGGCGAGGCGCGGGAAGTACTTCTTCTTCTGTGTTTCGGAGCCGAACATCTTCAGCGGCTGCGGCACGCCGATCGACTGGTGGGCCGAGAGGAGGGCCGTGACCGAGCCGTCGATCGACGAGACCAGCTCGATCGCCCGCATGTAGGAGAGCTGGGAAAGGCCCAGGCCGCCGTACTCACGCGGAATCTTGATCCCAAACGCCCCCAGCTCCCGCAAGCCCTGGATCACGGGCTCGGGGATCTCGCCCTCGCGGTCGATGCGGTCGGCGTCCACGTGCTGGCGCAGGAACTGCTCGAGCTTGTCGAGGAACGGCTGGGCCCGGCTGATTTCTTCGGCGTCCTGCTCGGGGTAGGGATGTACCAGGCCCAGCCGCAGCCGGCCCAGAAACAGGTCACGCACAAAGCTGGGCGCAGCCCACTCTTGCTCGCGCGCGGCTTCGGCGACTTCGCGCGCCTCATCGGCGGTGACCTTGCGTTGCGGCGGCGTAGCCGTGGTGGCCATGAATACCTCCCCATCTAACTTAAGCGGCTTGACAGGGAAGCCGTTAGGGGGAGATTGCGCCTCGCCGCCGAACGAGGACCGTTTGCGGGCGACCCCCTGAAGGACATCACGGAATTGAACGGGTGAGGTTCGTTATGAGGGACGGGCTCGTTTATGTTTCGCCATAGTGCGGCGCGCGCTCGGGACTAGCCTCGTTCTCTTGTTCGGCGCCGTCGGCCCCGCGCTGGGGCAGTACACCCCGGCCGGCACCGGCG
>CBFHAJ010000239.1:0-3905 GCA_965653495.1 uncultured bacterium
GGGGGGGATCCCCCGGTGGCGGATCGTCAAAAAAAGGTCCATGCCTCGTCGGCGGAGTCAACGACACCCGGCGTAGCGCCGCGGTCGTGTCGAACGGCAGCGGAGGATTGAGCCCCTTGCCCGCCTTCCGCTGCTTCACCGCCGCGTGGCATCCCGCACAATCGCTCGCATCGACCCTGGCGTGGTGGGGCTCGTGACACAGGGTGCACTTCTGAGCGACCGCGACGTGGTTCTTCCCCACGTGAAAAGGTTCAGAACGCCAGTCGGCGTGGCACTTGGCCGACGCACAGGTCTGCGCGGCCTCCGACGCCACTTTCTGGATGTGCGGATTGTGGCAGTCCCCGCACGTGCCACGATGCGGGTCCTTTGCCGGATCGAACTCCGCGAGCACGGCCTGCATCGGGTGACAGGAGAAGCACTGCTTCATCTGAGGGACGAGGGTGCCACGCGCGGAGTCGCGGGTCGCCAGCGCGGGCACGTCGGCGGTGAAGCGATGACACGTAGTGCAATGCGCGTCGGTCTGGTTGCTCATCTTCGCGAGCGCGATGCGCACGTTCACGTGGCAGCCGGATTGCGCGCACGTGGAATCGACGGGCACGAAGCGGTGCACCTCGAGGCCGTGACACGTCACGCACTGCACGTTCTTGAGCGCGCTCGAGTCGGACTCGAGGTGCGTGCGGTGCCCCGCGGTGGAGGCGATCCGCTGCCAGGCTTGCTTGGCGTCGCCGCGCACATGGCAACTCGCGCAGATCCTCGTCGGCACCTTGGCGTGCATGCCGATGTTCTGCGGCCGCTCCGCCACCCACAGGTAGAGCTGCCGCATGTTGGCGATCATCCCTTGTTGATGGCAGGCGTGGCACGACAGCGAGTCGTGTTTCGATCCGGCGAACCGCTGGAACGGGACCTTCATCACGTGACAGCCAGTGCAGAACCCGTTGTTGTGCTCCATGTAGTCGTAGCCGACCACGCCGAACCCGGCGAACCCCAGCAGGACCACCGCCACTGCGGCGACCAGGCTGACCTTCACGCCGCGCGGGCGAGACGCGACCCATGCCAGGATGATCCGCCGCCGGCGCCACAGGACGACCAGCACGATGGCCGCGACGATCACGCCGACGATGAAGCCGGCGATCTGGAACCATTGTGGCAGGTTGAAGAAGAAGCGCAGGACCGCCGCCACTCCTCCCGGGAGTGGCGGCGGACCGACGGCAACTTGCTGCGGCATCAGCGACGCGATGAGCTACCTCTGGGCGCGTGGGCGAACGCCCGGGGGCGCAGTCGCCTGCACGCTCAGATTGATGGGGCGGACGGGGGGCGCCAGCCCGTACGTGCTCTGGAGCGCCGAGATGGACGACGTCAGCAAGGCCTCCAGAAGGAATGGGTTGTGGACGCCGTTGCCGGACGACGCGTGCGCCGCCCAGCTCTTCCCGAACACGGTGCCGCCGAGGAATTGTGGACGGTCGTCTGTGGCCGCCAGCGCGGCGTTGAACAGCGTCCCCTTGGCGGCCGTCGTGGTCGTGGACCCGAAGTTGAGCACCGCCGTGTCGGCCGCGGTCGCGCCCGCGCGCATCGCCCGCGCAACGAGCTGGGGCAGCAGACCACCATCCGTCGAGTCGATCACGTTGTTGCCGTTCGCATCGGTCCAGATCTGGTCGAGGAGATTGTCGAGCCTGGACCGGAAGGTCACATAGGCGTTCTTCGCGATCTGGGGGCCACCGATGTGGCAGCTCGAGTTCGAGCACGCGACAAAGCTGCGGACCGTATCCGGGGCCACTGCCGTCGCGCATGGGACCGGAATCCCGCTCGCCGCTTGCGTGCAGGGAATCGCCTCGAACAGGTGGCCGACGCTCTGAAACTGGAACGCTCCGGTATTCTGGTCCGTGATCGTCGTGAATGCCACGTGACAGGTGGCGCACAGCCGCGCGTTCGCCGCGCTGCCGTGGCTGCTCACGATCTGGCTCGTGTCGTAGGTGAAGTTCGGCGGGATCCAGCCGATGTTCTGGCCGATCACGAGCAGGCCCTGAGCACCGTGCGGACCCCGGGCCGGGGATGCCGCGGTGGCAACGCCCCACGGAGGCGTCCCCGTCCGTGAGTGACACTTGATGCAGAGGTTGTCGGTGGTGGGGGTCGAGATGTCGGCCCGGAGCTGCCCCTCGTAGGGTGAGGCCCCGTGCGGGTCGTGGCACACCACGCAGACAATGCGTTGGTGGCTGCTGTCGCTCTTCTCCTTATAGTTGGTCACCACGCCAAACTTCACCGCCAACGCGGCCTTTCCTTCATGACAAGGCGCGCAGGACGCGTTCGTCGCCGCGTGGCTGTACCCCGGTCCTGAACCGTGGGCCGATAAGCTCCACTGATCGACGAACGGCTCATGGATTCCCGTGTGGCAGCCACCGCACCCGTTCAGCGAGTCGGCCTTCACGATCGTGTCCCGCGGCAGGATGGACGCGAGCGGCAGGTTCCCCAGAGAAGGATTCGACGCGTGCGTGAATCCCGGTCCGTGGCAGCTCTCGCATTGCACATCCTGGTAGGCCGAATCTGCCACGACCGCATAGCCAGCAGGCTTCGCAACCCCGTTGCCCCGCTGCGATACAGAGTGGCAATTGTTGCAGTAGCTCTGCGCGTGACCTGAGTTCTGCAGGTCAGACCAGGCCTGGGCGTGCTTCGTCGATTTCCACGACGCTTGCACACCGACGTGGCAGTTGCCGCAGTTGGTCTGCTTGTCGGGGACGCTGAAGTAGCCGAGGAAGCCGTTCGCGGTGTCCTTGCCCTGCACGAACGGCCGGGTGACGTACTGGATCTTTTCCGATGTACAGGCGCCGACGCTCAGTAGCGCGAGCACCGCCGCAGGATGCAGCTTCATGGTGCCCTTCCCCCCGCACAGGAGAATGCGGGCAATACTACTGGCCTGATACACATCCCACAACCGCGCCTCTTTAACGTTTCTTCACAGTCCGAGTGGTCTGCAGGTAGTACAGCAGATCCTCGGCTTGCTGCGCGGTCGGCGGTGCCACCTTCATCCGTTCCATGTTCCGCTCCATGCGCGCGAACACCACGCCCCAGTCCGCTTTCGAGTGCACCCGGGGATCCGGAAGCGCGTGACAGCGGCTGCAGACGACCGAGAATGCTTCGCGGCCGCGCCCTTCGGGGAGGACGCTGCCGCTGACCTTCATGGCGTTCCCCGTGAGATACTGGAGGATCTCGTAGCGCTCTGCATTCGTCGGCACCTTGACGCCGAGCGACTCGGGCAGCCATTCCATGCGGAGCCACATGCGCCGCGCGACGCCCGGCCAGTCGATGGCGCTGTGCATGGTGGGCGCGGGGAGCGCGTGACATTGCGCGCAGAACTGCGTGAGGAGCGTAGCGCCCCGAGATGCCGGCTCCGGGAGGTCTCCCGGCGCGACACCGGCAGGGGGCAGCCCGATCGTCGCCGCGGCGAGTAGCAGCCGGTCGTTATGGCTGAGCTGAGGCACCTCGACTGTCCCCTGCCCTGCCGCGGAGCGAGGGGCCTGACGACACGCCAGCGCTACGACGGCCCAGGCGACGACGGCCCCAAAGTGGCCATGTTTCATCAGAAGCCTCGCTGACGACCCTGACAGACGATGGTCGCGCGGCCATGAAGATTCCGTGAATGCGCGATGAGGATCCGTCAGTTGCCCGAATGGGAGCATCGCCCTAAGATGCCCACCGCGATGAGTGCGCTACTCCTTCTCGCCGTGCTCGCTCAAGGCAGGGCGGTGCCGCCGGAGCCGGGTGAGGTGCACCTGCGCAACGTGCAGCAGCTCACCTTCGGCGGGCAGAATGCGGAGGCGTATTTCTCCGCGTCCGGGAAGCTGCTCATCTTCCAGCGTCAGGGCGCGAGTGAGCAGTGCGACCAGATGTACGTGATGAGTGTGGATGGCAGC
>CBFHAJ010000240.1:0-3839 GCA_965653495.1 uncultured bacterium
GGAACAGCTGCGCCTGGCGGAGCACGTAGTCCCGGTACACGCGAGCCCCAAACCGCTCCAGCAGGGAGCCGCGCGGCTCGTGGTCCAGATCCTCCGGGAGATCGAGCTCCCCGCGCCCGCCGACCCCGATGGAGAGATACGCGTTGCGCACGAAGTCGATGGCGGCGCTCTGGAAGGTGTGCGCCAGGCCGGCGGCCGCCACGAGCAGGCAGGCGCCCGGCCACCAGAAGCCCGAGCGGATGAGCCGGTACATCAGATGGAAGTACAGGTTCACGAACCGCAGGTTGTCGTTGATGCCGTCGAGCGCGCGCCCGAACCGCGTGGAGGTACCGCGCAGCCGCGCGAGCTGACCGTCGGCCGAGTCGAAGACGTCCGACACCACGAACAGCGCGAAGCCGATGACATCGGTCCAACGGTCGCGGTAGGCGAACAGATGGCCCGCGACGAGCCCGATCACCAGCGACCATAGCGTGACCTGATCGGCCGAAATGCCCGTCGGCTGCAGCGCTCGGGCGATGCGGATGCCGATGGGGCGGAAGAAGTGGAGATCGACCCACTCCTCGACCGACTGCCCCTTATGCGACAAGTCGTTCGGTGGCTTCACTGAGCACGTCCTTCATGATGGCGAGGGCGCCCATCGCCTGATCTTCCTCGATCACGAGCGGCGGGTTGATCCGGACCTCCGGGTTGTAGATCATGGCCAGCACGCCGCGCGAGAGCAACGTGTCGAAGATCCAGCGCGTCGTCTTCTTGTCGAGCAGCTTGCGCGTGCCCGGCACGACGAGATCCATGCCGAGCAACAGGCCGCGGCCGCGGACGTCGGACACGATCGGCAGCTCGGCCTCCCAACGCTTGAGCTCCGCGAGCATGCGCTCGCCCACCCGGCGCGCGTGCTCCACCCGATGCTCTTCCACGATCGTCTCGGTTGCCGCCGTACGACGAGGAGCTGCCGCTCGGGTTGGCCCAGGGCTTCGAGAAGGCGAGCTCCTCGCGCGCGATCACGCCGCTCATCGGGAACCCGCCACCGAACCCCTTCCCGACCGTCATGATGTCGGGGAGCACGCCCTCGTGCTCGATCGCGAACATCTTGCCGGTGCGGCCGAACCCCGTGATCATTTCGTCGCAGATCAGGAGCGCGCCCAGCTCGTCGGCCAGCTCGCGCAGGAGCTGCAGGTATCCGGGCGGCGGCACCACGTTACCCGCCGTGCCCTGGATCGGCTCGACGATGATGGCCGCGACCTCTCTCGTCGTCTCGACCTCGATCTTCTTGCGCAGAAAGTCGACGCAGTGCCACTCGCAGGACGGATACGTCTTGCCGAACGCGCAGCGCGCGCACGATGCGTAGGGCGAGAGGTACGCACCGGGCATCAGCGGCCCGAGTGCGTGCTTGAAGCTCGAGCCCAACACCGGAAGCACGCCACCGGTCTTGCCGTGGAATCCCCCCCAGAACCCGATGACTTCCGTATGGCCGGTGCGCGACTTGGCGAGCCGCAGCGCCGCCTCCACCGCTTCCGCGCCGCTGGAATAGAACTGGCTGCGATTCAGGTCACCGGGCGTGAGCTCGGCGAGCAGCTTCACGAGCGCGGCGCGATGCTCGGTCGTGAAGCTGCCGACGTGCACGCGCGCCACCTGCCGCTGCATGGCCGCGACGTATTTCGGATGCGCGTAGCCGAGACTCGCGACCCCGACGCCGGCGAGCAGGTCGATGTAGCGGTTGCCGTCCACGTCGTAGAGCACGGCGCCCTCTCCGCGGTCGATCGAGAGCTGGCTGAACAGCGCCACGCTCTGGGTGCCGGGGGCGAGGTACAGGGCCTCGGCGTCGAACAGTGCCTTGGACCTGGGACCGGGAATCTGGAGCCTGCGCAGAGTGTGGGTCACGAATGCTTCCGATGGGCGAAGCGGTGAGTGATGTAGGCCGCGATGGCGCGCGCCGCATCATCGCGAAACGGCGCGAAGCTGGGCCAGTCGTTGATGTCGATGAGCACCGGGCGGTCCGGCTCGGGAAACGCGACGTCGCCGCCGAACACCTCGAGCCCGAGAATCGCCGCGGCCTCGAACGCGAGCGCTTTCAGTCGGTTCTCGTCGATCCGCGGGCGCTCGCCGGCGAAGCCCTCGTCCGCGCCGTACCAGTTGAAGAACCGGCCGTCGGTGACGCCGTAAAACTTGACGACCGGACCCGGCACGTGCTCCTGCAGCGCCACCCAGGGGATTCCGCGGGCCGTGAACGCTTGCAGCGCGTTGGCCACGTCGTCGAGCGTCGTCGCCACCACGTCCTCGGCGCGCTCCGCGTGCACGTCGCCGCGCTTGATCCAGAGCTTCTGGTGATCAGGGCTCAGCGCTTTGAGCTGCGCGAGCGGCGGCAACGGCGCCGAGCTGGCATGGATGAGGGTGCGCGGAAACGACAGCGTGCTGCCGCCGAGACTCCGGACCAGCCGGTAGCGGTGGCAGTTCAGGGCGCTCGACGGACGGTTCACCACGACGATACCGTCGGATTCGAGCGGCATCAGCTGCTCCGCGGCGAGCGACCCCTGACACATGTTGAGGTAGAGCTCTGCCGCGGGCAAGCGGCCCTGAGCCACCTCGAGCTCCGTGGTCTTGGTCGCGTGCCAGCCCGCGGTCTCGAGCAACTCCACCGTGGCATCGAGGATGGCCGTGTCGTTCACGCGATGCTGCTGGGGTGAGTACGACGGGCTACGGTAGATCGCGACCAGTTGGGCCAAGGCTCACCTTTCGCGCGCCGCCAACCAGGCGTTCGCTGTCTCGAGATCTGCAGGCCGATCGATGTCGATGATACGCGGCACTTCGACGGCCGCCACGCGCCGTCCGGTACTCACCTGCAACCGCAAGAAGGCGCGCATCTTGTGGACGCCGCGGACGACGGCCTCGGCAGCCGCGCGGCGGGCGGCGTCGCTCAGGCCGTACACGCCCCCGGTCACACATGGCGGGGTGACCGGCTCTTCGCCGATGGCGATGACGTCGCTGACCGTAGCCCCCCTCCTCCCCGTTCCACCCCCCTTCCCCCGGCTCACGTACACCGGAGACTCGTCATCCACGTATGGGGTCACAGCGACCACCATATCGGCGCCCTCCTCCACCGAGCGTTGCATCGCCCCGAAGACGGCGTGCCAATCCTCGGCCCGCATCACCGTGTCCACCATGCTGCAAAACACCGGGCCCGCCGGGATCGCCCGCAGCCCTTCGACCAGGGTGTGGAGCGACGAGGGGGTCCGGCACTCCACCAATGAAAGGGGCGGTCCGAACCGGTGCCCGTCAAGCAACTGCCGTACGGCAGGAAAATCCGCACGAAACGCACAGGTGAGACTCGCGCACCCCAGCCCCGCGAACGTCTCCAGCAGTCCGACCACCAGCGGCGTGCCGCCCACTTCTACGAGCGGTTTGGGGATCGGCACCCCGCCCCGCGCGAGTCGCGACCCCTCGCCACCGGCGAGGATCAGCCCGTGCACCTTACGCCACCACTGCTTCGATGTCGACGAGACGCGCGATGCGGGCGGTGGGGCCCGGCGCTCCCGCCGGCAGCGGCCGCTCTACCGGCGCCAGCCAGCAGGTGCGCAGGCCCACGGCGGCCGCACCCCGGATGTCGGCTTCGAAGTTGTCGCCCACCATCCAGGCACGCCCCGGCGCCGCGCCGAGCGCGGCCAGGGCGCCTCGAAAGATGCGCGGGTCCGGCTTGCTCCACCCCACGACCGTGGAATCGCACAGCACGGCGAACAATGTCGCCAGCCCGAGCTCCTCCAAACAAGGCTTGAGGTTGCCCGTGAAGTTCGACACGACCCCGAGTTGGAAGCGCCGCGCTAGCCGCTCCAGGATGGGACGGTTCC
>CBFHAJ010000241.1:0-3799 GCA_965653495.1 uncultured bacterium
TACGCCACCGCGCCGCCGTTCAGGATGAAGGCGCCGTCGCATTGTTGATCCTCTCGCCGGTCGCCTCGCTCGCCAGCCTTGCCGCTGTCGTGGTCGTACTGGGCAACGCCCAGACTGGCGTCGGCTGGCTGAGCCTCGAGGCGCGCGATGCGCCCCTCCGCGTCCTCGAAGGCCTTCCACAGCACGCCGTCCCGCGCGGGGTCCACGCCGGACGCGCCACCAGCGAGGAGCAGCACGGTATCGTTGGTGCTGGTATCGCCGTCGACCGAGATCGCGTTGAAGCTCCGGTCGGCGACGCGGCGCAGCAGCGGCTGCAGGGCGGCAGGCTCGCCCGCGGCGTCCGTCGTCAGCACCGCGAGCAGCGTCGCCATGTCCGGGTGAATCATCCCCGCGCCTTTGTCGATGCCTCCCCCCGTGATCATCCCGGCGGCCGTTTCGATACGTACGGCGCAGTGCTTGGGGTGGGTATCGGTCGTCATGATGGCGCGGGCCGCGTCGGCACCACCATCCGGGGCGAGCCGGCCCGCGGCCGCCTGCAGGGCCGTGGCGATCTGGTCGACCGGCAGGGGCACGCCGATGACGCCCGTGGACAGTACGAGCGCGGTGCGCGCCGGCAGACCGGCGGCGTGTTCCGCGGCCTGGGCCATCGCACGGGCGGCGACGAGCCCCGGAGCGCCGGTGCACGCGTTCGCGACGCGCGCGTTCATGGCCACCGCGCGCACCCGCCCCGGTCGCTCGGCGAGCAGGTCGGCGTCGTAGATCACCGGCGCGGCGCGCAGCGCGTTCTTCGTGAAGACGCCGGCGGCGGCGCAGCTCGAGGCGCTCACCAGCAGCGCCACGTCCGGCGCACCGTCGGACTTGAGACCCGCGTGCGCAGCGGCGGCGGTGAAGCCGCGCGGTGTCGTGACGGAGCCGTCGCGGATCTCGGTGAGACCGGAGGACATCGCCGGGAAGATAGCCAGCGGTGATCGCTTGTGTAACCGTCCGGCCCGTCGTATCATAGCACAACCTTCCAGGAGGCCCCGTTCGATGTCGGAACCGTTCTTGAGCTCCGACGACTACGACGAACGCGCGCACCAGCTCTACAACGAAGCCCAATACGACGACGCCATCGAGACCCTGCGAACCGGGCTGGGGCTCTATCCGCACGCCGTCGAGCTGCACGTCGGGATGGGCTACGCGCGCCTGGCGCGGGAGGAGTTCCTGTGGGCGCGACGCGCGTTCGAAGAGGCCGTGGGCCTCGACCCCGAGCACGAGGATGCCCTCGCGGGGTTGGGCGAGGTGCTGCTCAAGTTCGGGGATCGGAGCGGGGCCGTCGGGTGCTTCGAGCGCATCCTCACCCTCGGCTTTCGCGACGACCACGACCTGATGCTGCAGGCCGGGCGCGCGCTCTTCCGTGAAGGCGTGCTCGATCAGGCGCGCCGCTTTTTCGAGGTGGCCATCACCGGGCACCCCGATTCCGCCGAGGCGGCGGCGTGCGTGGGGTACGCCGCGCACCGGCTCACCGACGAGGGGGGCGCGCTGCACTGGCTGCGCCGGGCGCTCGAGCTGGACGGCGACCACGCGGAAGCGCGCATCTATCTCGCCAACCTGTTGTACGATCGGGGAGAGTACGAGGCCGCGTTGTTTCACCTCGAGCGCACCGAGCCGGCCGACCACTTCGACGGGCTCGCCATCTGGCGCCTGATCGAGCTCAAGAAGAGCATCTATCGCCTTCCCGACGACGACCCCGAGCTCGTGCCCTGGCACCATCGCCTCGACGAGCTGGCGGGCGACGCGAGTCCCGAGGAGCTGCTGCTCGCGGAGATCGAGGCCATGGGGCCCGACGGGCAGGTGCGTGATCCGCGGCAGCTGGAGCTGTTCGGCACGCTGCTCACCGAGCTGCAGGGAATGCGCGCGCGCTCAGGGGCGGGGCCGGCGGAGCTGCACCGCGTCAGCACGCTGGGCGGCGCGACCTACGTCGGCACGTGGGAAGAGATCGTGCGGCAGATGAAGGACGACGCAACGGAATGGGCGCGCGGCTCGCTGGAGCAGTACATGGCCGCCGTGGCGCACCGCGGGCGCAAGGAGACCGGCGTCGCCATCCCGGCCACGGATCCAGAGAGTTTTATCAGAGGCAGCGCGGACGCGGGGCTGTTGAGAATCCTGCACTAAAGCAGGGAGGGGAGGACCTCACGGGCTCTCCACCGCCCTCGACCGTCGGTCAGGTACTGCCGTGTCTCAGCTTCACCGCAATCGACAGCGGCCCATCCCCCAGGGCCACCAGGGTGATCGCGCCCGCGAACAGCAGTCCTTCCAGTTCGATGTTGCCGCCGTGCGGCACCTTCACCGCAAAGATGGCGACCAGCATCTCGATCGCCATGCAGATCGACCACGCGCGCGTGAAGATTCCCAGCAGGATGCACGCGGCACCGATCGTCTCCACAGCGATGAGGATCACGGCCCACACGGTGGCGAACGGGAAGCCGATCCCGTGCAGAAACCCCGCGACGGCGGGGATGCCGTTATGAAACTTGGTCAGGCCGTGCTGGAGAAACACGCCGCCCACTGCGAGGCGCATGAAGAAAGCCGCGTAGGGGGTGAGTGCGTTCATGAGCCCTCCGGGATGTTGACCTCGAGACCGCCCAGGTCAGCGAATATATGACCGAACGTCAACCCTGGCACACGTCGTCGCGTTGCCGCAGCGGCGCGACGAATGTACTGCGGATGACGACGACACCGGCGGGGTCGGTGTACAGGTCGGTCCGCTGCGCGACGAACGTGAACCGACCGCTGATGATCGCCCCGCCGCCCACGGCCGTCGCGTACTGCGTGATCACCAGGTGTCCCGCAAGGGAATCCGGGGGCGTCGCATGCGAGTACGCCCGGTACCCGAGGAGGGTCGGCGACGTCGGGGAAACGTCGAGATACCCCCAGGGGCGGGGCGGATTGCAGTAGGCCGTGAACGCGCTGATCTGTGACCCCGCCTCCTCCGGATTGAGCGAGTCGATGTCGAACGTGCCCGACGCGGTCACCGAGTCCTTGAGCGTGACGATGACCTTGTTGACGCTCGAGCCGTCCGCCGTGGTGAGGGAGTCCGTCAGCCGAAACGAGCGACGGAACCCGTTCACCGTGAGGTAATTGAGGGCGATCGCCGGGCCGCCCTGATGCAGCAGCGACGTGCCGGTGGTGGTCATGAAAAAGTGACCCGGCGAGTTCGTGTCGGCGAGCGTGTAAACCACCACCGCGCCCGTATCGGCGACGGTGTGGGTGCCGTCCGAGAGACGCGCCACATACCGGACCGGGCCGCCCGTGCCGTGCGCCGTGATGACGCCTGTGGTCGTGTCGATCGTGTAGACGCTCGGGAAGGCCGACGAGTCGAACGCTAGCGTCGTCGCGCTGGGCACCTTCTGTTTCACGCCGAGGTACGGCCCCAGGCTGAGCGTATCGTCCGGCAGGACGATGACGGTGTCCATGAGCAGCGTGAGATCGAGGGGCCGATACACCACGACGAGCGCCGGGCTGGTCACGCCGGCCGCATGCGCCTGCAGCAGCGCCGATCCCTTGGACACGCCGACGATCTTGCCGCTGACTGAGTCGACCTTCGCCACGGACGTGGGGTTGATCGACCACCACACCACACCTGGGTCCCGCGACACGCCGTCGCTGCCGACCAGCGTCACGGTGCGCGGCGGGACCGTATCGCCCACGAACAGGGAGTCGAGGATCGGGGAAACGACGAGGAAAGTCTGCACGCTGCCGGAGACGTCGAAGCAGGCAGCCGCGGCGACGATGGTGAGCGCCAACCAGAATCGTTTCA
>CBFHAJ010000242.1:0-3788 GCA_965653495.1 uncultured bacterium
CCGACTTGACGTCGAGCACCACGGCGTCGACGAGACGCTGGTACAGGAGTCGCTCGACCCCGATGAGCGTGCGACACAGCCGCACACTGCCGGCGCCGCGCGGGTAGCCTCGCTTGACCGCGCGGCGCGGCTCGGCCCGAGGGTGAAACACGGGCACCACCGCCGTCATGCGGGGTCCCTTTCCCCAGCCCCTGCCTCCCCTCGCACCTGCGCGAGGGTCTGCACCATCGCCGTGGCCTGCTCGAGCACGCCGCGCGCGTTCTCGTACGAGATGGTGCCATGCGCTTCCTCCGGCGCAAACCAGGCACAGTCCGTGATGCCTTCATCGGTCTGCGGGACGGGATCGCCGTGCTTCGATTCGAACAGGAAGAAGTGGCAGTACTTGTGAATCGTCTTACCCCGGAACCGGAAGTACCAGTCGATCACGCGGATCGGCCCGTGCAGCACGAGGTCGTCCAGCCCGGTCTCCTCCGCCACCTCGCGGCGGGCCGCCACCGCGGGGGGCTCTCCCACCTCGAGGTGTCCCTTCGGGAAACCCCAGTTGCGGTAGGCGTCGCGGATCAACAGGAACCGTGGGGTACCGTCGGGGTCGCGCCGGAACACCACGCCGCCGGCGGAAGTCTCCCGTTGCGCGCGGGTGCGGCGCTTGCCCTTCACCGGACCGCCCCACTCCCAAGTGCGGAGCGCGGAGTGTGGAGTGCGGAGTTGTGACGGGCGAGTCCGAACCCCACACGCGGCTCAGAGCTCGTAGACATACTCCGCACTCCGCATTCCGCACTCCGCATTGGCTTTCTAGAACACGCTGAACGAGAAGTATTTCCTCGGATTCGCCTGAATATCGGACAGCAGCTGCCGCAGCTGGATCATCGTGAGCGTGGTCTCGCGGTACAGCGTCGAGTCGGAGACGAGCAAGCCCAGGGTGCCGCTGCGATTCGCGATGCGCGACATCACGGTGTCGGCATTCGTGAGCACGCGCACCAGGCTCTCCTGGTTTTTGTGAGCCGCGTCGAGCACGTCCCGAAAATCCTGGGACGCGGCCTTCAAATTGGCGCTGGTCGCCGCGGAGTTGTTGAGGATGGTCGCGAGCTGCCCCTGATTCGTGGCGGAGTCCACGCGGCCCAGCGTGGTACCGAGATTGGTGGCCGCCTTGGCGAGGACGTCGGAGCCCTGGCGCAGGTTGGTGCCCACGGAGCCCAGCACGTCGGCCTGCTCGTTGGTGACCTTGACCAGCTTGTCGGCGACCTGACCGAAGTCCTTGATGGAGCGCCGCAGCTCGTTCACCGCCTCGGAGTCGAACGCGCTCTGGATGCGGCTCGAAACGGTCGCGATATCGGTGGCGATGCGGCTCGCCTGGGCTGTGAGCTGGCCGATGTCGGGAAGCGTCGCGCCGGGCCATTTGCCACTCCCGGCGGCCTGCGCCTCGGCGATGGCCTGGCGGATGTTGGGATCGTTGGGAAGCTGGTCGAGCGGCACCAGCGAGGCGGCCCACTCCCCGAACAACGACGCCGACGCGGCGATCACGGCGGGGTGCGGCGGGGGCTGGTTGCCGGCGTACAGCTTCAGCTCGGCCTCCACCCAGTTGCCACTGGCCAGGCGGATCGCCTCGACCCGGCCCACGCGCACCCCCCGCAGCACCACCGGGTCGCCCACGCTCAGTCCGCCCACGGTTCGGAAGCGCGCCTGGTACACGGCCTCCGTGCGGCCCAGGTGCGCGCCCGAGAGCCATAGGGCGCCCGCCACCACCACGGCGAACGCCGCGATGACGACGACGCCGACGGCGAACTCATTCTCGCGCTTCACGCCGGGCGTCCCTCGATGAACTGCCGCACCACGGGATCCTCCGTCTCCTGAATCTGCGCCACCGTGCCGACCTGCCGCACCTTGCCCTCGTACAACATCGCCACGCGATCTCCCACCGTGTAGGCGCTGCGCATGTCGTGCGTCACCACGATCCCGGTCACACCGAGGTGCTCGCGCGTCCGCACCATGAGCTGGTCGATCACGGCGGCCGTCACGGGATCGAGCCCGGTGGTCGGCTCGTCGTACAGGATATAGCGCGGGCGCAGGGCGATCGCGCGCGCGATCCCCACCCGCTTGCGCATGCCACCCGACAGCTCGGCGGGGTGGCGCTCGTCGGATCCGGTCAGGTCGACCAGCGCCAGCGCCTCGTGCACCCGCTCGAGGATTTCGTCGTCGGAAAGGTCGCGCCGCCGCAAGCCCAGCGCCACGTTGTCGAACACGGTCATCGAGTCGAACAGCGCCGCGAACTGGAAGACGAACCCGATCTCGCGCCGCAGCACGGTTAACGCCAGGCGATCGAGCGTCGATACCGCGCGGCCGTCAACGATCACGTCACCGCCATCGGGCTGCAACAGCCCGACCACATGCTTCAGGGCAACGCTCTTCCCCGTGCCCGAATAGCCGATGATGACCATCGTCTCCCGGTCGGCCACCTGCAGCGTGAAGCCGTCGAGCACCGGGGGCCCCCCCCCGAACCCCTTGCGGAGGTCGCGAAACTCGATCACCGCAGCAGCACCAGGGCCCAGAAGGCATCGAGCACCAGCAGCAGCACGGCCGAATACACCACCGCCTGCGTCGTGCTGCGCCCCACACCCTCGGCGCCGCCCCGCGTGCCGAGTCCCACGATGCAGCCGACCAGCGTGATCGTGCATCCGAACGTGGCGCTCTTGAACAGGCCGAACCAGGTGTCCTTGAAGCGATAGAACAGCTTCAGTCCCTTGAGGAACTCCTGAGTCGAGAGGTCGAGCAAGACGAGGCTCGCGAGCCAGCCGGTGAGGATGCCGGTGAGCACGGCGAGCGCGACGATCACCGGAAACATCGTGGTGCCGGCGAGCACCCGCGGCAGGACCAGAAAGCTCTGAGGATCGTACGCGAGCGTCTCGAGCGCGTCGACCTGCTCGGTGACCTTCATGGTGCCGAGCTCGGCGGCCATGCTCGCGCCGACGCGCCCCGCCAGGGCGAGGCCGGCGAGCACGGGCCCCAGCTCGAGCATCATCGTTTTGCCGACGAGCGTCCCGACGAAATAGAGCGGGACGGTACCCGTGAATGTGTAGGAGGCCTGCAGCGCGAGCACGACGCCGGTGAAGGCAGCGATGAACAGCGCGACCGGGAGCGAGTCGACGCCCACCCGGCGCATCTGCACGAGCGTGAGGCCTCCCCAGACGTCGACGTCCGGGACAGCGCGCGCGAGATCCCGTACGAAATGGCCGAAGCCGCCGACCGTTTTGATGGCGTCGACGGCGCGGCGGCCGATACGCTCGATCACGCGCCTAAGCTACAGTGCACAGTTCGCAGACGCCAAGCCGACAGTGCAGTTACCAGACGCCAAGTTGCAAGCGGTTGAAAGCGAAAAGTGGCCAGTGGAGACCCACTGACCACTTTCAACTGTGCACCGCTTGCAACTTGGCGTCTGGAAACTTTACTGGCGACTGTCTCCTTTACGCTGCGAAACTCGCAAGGGCTTTTCCAACGTCGCCATCCCTCAGCCGCTTGAGCGCGCGATCCCGCAACTGCCGCACCCGCTCCCGGGTCACGCCCAACATGCCGCCGATTTCCTCGAGCGTGTGCTCGCGGCCGCCGTCCAGCCCGAAATACAGCCGCAGCACCTTGGCATCGCGGCGTTGCAGGGTGGACAGCGCCTGCTCGATCTCGTCCGACAGGAAGCGGTCCATCGCCTGGTCTTCCGTGTCGGGCAGATCCTCGGCGATGAAGCGCTCGATCAGCGAGCGATCGCCGTCGGGATCGAGGGGCGCGTCGAGGCGCACGTC
>CBFHAJ010000243.1:0-3696 GCA_965653495.1 uncultured bacterium
CGCCTCGTGGTCGCCGAAGTTGCGATACGCGAGCCGGTACATCGGCCGGTCGCCGAGCGAGTCGAGCTTCTGCGTCGTATTCGGTTGCGGGATGCAGTTCGAGCCGTTGCACGCCAGCGCATAGGCCGGAAGAGCCGCCAGCACCCACACGACCAGGTAGCGCTGCTGCTCCGGCTCGGCCGTAGCGGCGGAGGGGGCCGGGGGGACGGGGGGGGAGACGACGCGTTTTACGCTGTCCGGCCCTTTGCGACCGCCGAAGATCCCACCGTGCGCGCCGCCGCGTACCAGGCGCTCGGCCGGCTGCTGGAACGGGACCCCGCCCGACTCGAGCCGCACGTTCGCTGGGGCATCGCCGACTCGAACCCGCACGTGCGGCGGCGCGTCGTGCTCGCCGCGGCCGCGGCGCGCGGGCTCGCCCTGCGGCCGCTCCTCGAGCCCCTCACCGGCGATCCCGACCCCCAGGTGCGCCGCATCGTCCATCGGATCCTGCGCACCACCCACCAGCACCCTCAGCGCACGGCAGCCGGCCTCGTGCAGCGAGCGTCCTAGTGGATATCCACTACGAGCGCAGGCACTTTGCCAAGCTCCTGGGGCTCACCGACACCGACCTAACGGCCGCCGACAAACTGTCCGAGCTGAAACCGCTGCGCGGCGGACCCGACTCTTACCAGCCGCGACACCTGTCGGCGTACCGCAAAGTGTTGGACCGCCACCCTGGCCGGGGGCCGCTGCGCCGCCAGCTGTTCCTGAACTTCAAGGGTGGCACCGGCAAAACCAGCCTGTCCGTGGCCTACGCGTTCCGGCTCGCGGAACTGGGCCACCGGGTGCTGCTGATCGACCTCGATTCGCAGGGGCACGCGACCCAGCATCTGGGCCTCGCCGGCGAGAACCTCAAGCACACGATCTTCGACACCCTGGTCGGCGGGGTCCCGCTCGAAGACGTGATCGTGGGAACGGTGCTCGCGGAGTTCGATGTGGTCCCGGCCAACCTGCGGATGACGACCATTGACATCAGCCTCATGCCGATGGCCGGGCGCGAGTACAAGCTCCACCGGGCCCTCGCCGCGGTGTCGGACCGCTACGAGTTCATTGTCATGGACGCCCCGCCCTCTTTTGGGCTGCTGAACCTCAACGCGCTGATGGCGTGCGACGACCTGCTCGTGCCGGTGCTCCCGGATTTCCTGTCGTTTCACGGACTCAAGTTGCTGTTCGAGACGCTGGACCAGCTCGAGGACGACCTGAACCACCGGCTGCAGCGGATCCGGATCGTCATCAATCAGTACAACCCCACGACCCGGATCGCCCGCGAGGCCAAGGACGCGCTGGAGTCGCACTATCGCGAGTTTCTGTCGAACACGATCGTGCGGCAGTGCACGGAGTTCGCGCGGGCCTCGAGCGACGGCCTGCCCATCAATGCCTACGCCCCATCGTCCAAGGGAGCCAGGGACATCGACGCCCTGATCACCGAGATGATCAGCGCGCCCTTCGAGCGCGCGATGGAGAGAAGCGCGTGACCCGCGGTTTCGACGCCAACGTTCCCGCCCGCAAGCCGCGGACGATCTCCCGCGTGCTCTCCGAGCTCACGGCCGTTCCCGAGTCGTCACCCCCTGACCCACTCTCCCCTTCGCTGCGCTCAGGACAGGCTCTTCGGGAGAGGGGGGACGAAGCGCAGGCGGATATCGGGCCGGGCGCCGTCGCGCTCGCGCCCGACGTCGCGCCTAGGCCTGCGGCTCCGAAGCCAAGTCCGCGCGTGGCACCCGCGAAGGGCGGTAAAGAGCGGACCGCGTCGCTGCGGGAGCGTCTGGCGCTGACCGCTCACCGGTCCGCTGGAGCCGAGCCGCAGCAAACCGCTGCCGCGGTGCGGGAGCTGTTCGAGTCCATGCGCGCCCGGCTCGAGTCCGCCATCGAGGAACGGGCCAAGCTGGCCGGGGAGCTGGAGGAAGCGCGCGCGGCGCTCGGGCGGGCCGAGGCCGAGCTGAAGAAGGAGCGCCGGGCCCGGACCGCGCTCGAGGGTCAGGCCGAGGAGCGGCGGCGGATCGCCGAGGAGGCGGTGGCCGAGGCAGAAGCGCTCGCCGCCGAGCGCGATCAGGTGCTCGAGGAGATTGCCGGGCTGCGCGGGCTCGAAGACCAGGCGGCGCTGCTGCAGGAAGCTGAGGCGGAGCTGGCCGACCTGGACGGGCGGCTGCAGGAGGCGCAGTCCGGTCGCGCGCGCGCCGAGGCACGTTTGCGGGAGCTGACGTCAGAAGTGGAGCGCCTGTCCGCGGCCGGGGAAGCGCTCGAGGGCCTCGAGGCGCTGGTACGACGCAGTCGCTAATCACCAAAAGCAGAGCCTTGCTGACCACCTTCCCCCGCTCATCGCGTCCTTCAGGACGCGCGCCGTAGCCGAGCCGGTCCTTTAGGACACGGACAAACCCTCCCCTTCGTCGCATTGGTGTTCGGACGCTGCGGTAAGTTGACCGCTAGTTGATGCGGACTGGCATGCCATCCCGAGCCGTGCGCGCGCAAGGGCGCACGGCTCGGGACCTGCTTTTGTCGCGAGAGACCTGTCTTTAAGCCTTCTGACGCCTGGAGCGCCCGCCGTTGTGAACGTCGGTACCGACTAGCGACCTTACGGCTCGCTTTCACCTACGAGCCCACATGGCCCCCCCTCTTCTGCCGCTGTTGACCGCACTGCTGCTCACACAATCCCCGTCGAACGACACCCTGCCCTTTCATCGCGGCGAATGGGCCGCGCAATTCGCGGGTGGCGGGAACTTCACGTCACTCGGATTCCTCAAGTTCCGCGTGCCGCAAAAAGCGCTCGTCCTCGATGTTCGCGTCAGCGTCGGTCACAGTGAACAACTGACTACCGATTCTACCGGGTCGCACTTCAACGGGGCGGAATCGCACGCGAACATCAGTCTTCGCTTCGGATGGCGGCGCTATCACGCGGTCGGTCCCAAGGTGGCCGCCTACCACTCATTGGGTTTGCTCGGCGCTCTCAGCCACGGTGTGGCGGTGTTTCCCGCGGGTGGAAACACCACCAATACGTGGAATGCCGGAGTGTTCGGCGACATCGGCGGCAGCTACTTCCTCACTCCCCGGTTGAGCGTGGGGGCCACGATCGCCGCCGACATCCGGTACTCGGACGCATTTACTCACATTCACGTGAACTCGCAGAACTCGAAGAGTCGCGCGTGGGACCTTGAAGGCAGCGCACCCGGCGTCGGGTTTGTCGCGGCGCTGTACTTCTAAGGAAGCGCGCACATGATCGCGCTGCCACTGCTCACCGCAGTGTTCCTGACGCAATCCGCGCCGACCGATTCCCTGTCCTTTCATCGCGGCCCATGGGCCGCGCAATTTGCGGGCGGCTTGGACTTCGCGTCCGCCGGATTGCTCAAGTTCCGCTCGCCCAAGAAGGCCCTCGTGGTCGACATTCGCGTCGAAGGCGGTCACGGCGAAGACCTCATAACGGATTCTGCAGGCACACACTGGGGCGGCGTGGCATCCCACGCCGACCTGAGCCTTTGGTTCGGATGGCGTCGCTATCACTCGGCCGGTTCCAGGCTCGCTTCCTACCACTCCTGGGGGTTGCTCGCCGGCTTCACCCACAGGGTGGACGTGGAGCCCGGCTTCCGGAGCATCGCCAACGGGTGGAATGGTGGTGTGTTCGGCGACTTCGGCGGCAGCTACTTCCTGACCTCCCAGTTGAGCCTG
>CBFHAJ010000244.1:0-3685 GCA_965653495.1 uncultured bacterium
GCTCGACCGCGCCAGCGACGCGGCGGCCGCGCGCACCGTTTCGGATGGCACACCCACCTCGGCGCCGAGGGCCTCCACGCCGCCAAGCGTCATGGCGCCGCTGGCGGTAGGCGTGCTCGCCTCGAGCTCAGTGGCGCGCTTCATGATCTCGCGCACTTCGCCGTCGTTATAGCGGCGTCGCGGGGCCTTGGTGCCCGTGAGCTCGTCCAGCAGCGCCGTCGGGCTGCGCGTGCGCTGGTCGTGCCGCACCGCGAGGCCGCGCACCAGCGCTCCCTCGATCTGGCTCCCGACGGCGGTGAGGCGGGCGCGGTGGGTGGCGGCGAGCTGCAGGAAGCGCCCTTCGCGCACCGCGTCTTCGGTAGGCCAGCGCCCGGGCGTTTCGCCGACCAGCATCTCGTAGACGACCACGGCCAAGCTGTACACGTCCGTGCGCTCGTCCAGATCGGTGAGACCCGCGGCCTGCTCGGGGCTCATGTAGCCCGGCGTGCCCACGGGGAAGCCGGTGCGCGTGAGGTTCGCGCCGCCGGCGGTGCTGATCGCTTTGGCGATGCCGAAGTCGGCCACAATCGGATGCCCCTGCGAGAACAGCACGTTCTCGGGCTTCACGTCGCGGTGGAACACGCCCATGCGATGCGCGTAGGCGAGCGCGTCGGCCACCGGCGCGACGATCCCCAGCGTCTCGGCGACGCCGAGGCAGCGGCCGTTGGCGAGCCGCTGGCGTAAGGAGCCACCCTCCAGGTAAGGCATCACGTAATAGAGGAATCCCCCCGCCTCTCCCGAGTCGTGCAGCGCGAGGATGTGGGGATGCGTGAGGCCCGCGGCGATCTGGATCTCCTTCAGGAACCGCTCGGCGCCGAGGAACGCGGAAAGGCCGGGGAGCAGTACCTTGAGGGCCACCTCGCGCCGGTGCTTCTGATCGTACGCGAGGTACACCGTGGCCATGCCCCCCCGGCCCAGCACGCGCCGCAGCTCGTACCGAGCGGCCAGGGCGGACTGCAGGTCGGTCGGGAGGTCGGGGGCGGGGGCGGGGGCGGATGCCATCGGCGCAAGAATATAGCCGGGCGCCCCCGGGGTCACTTGCCACCGCACGGCTCGACCTATCAAGATCCAGACGCGCCCACAACCCCTCGCCATTCGCTCGAGGATCCGCCCATGCTTCGCGCGTCCGTGCTACGTCTCGTTCCGGTGGTCTTGTGTCTCCCCCTCACCACGCACCACGCAGCACGCACCACGCACGCCTTGACCGTCGTCGAGTACCCGCTCCCCCGTGCGAGAGCGTTCCCGCACGACCCGGCGGTCGGTGCGGACGGGATCGTGTGGTACACCGATCAGGCCAACAGCTACATCGGCCGGCTCGATCCGGCGACGGGGAAGGTCACGGACTACGCCACGCCGACACAGGCGTCGGGGCCGCATGGGATCGTCGTCGCGCCCCCGCCCGATGGTGGCGTGTGGTACACCGGCAACTTCAAGGGCCGGCTGGGCCGGCTCGACCCGGCCACTGGGACGATAAAGGAATACCCGCTCCCCGCCGCGGCGCGCGGGTAAGGTCTGGTTCACGGCGCAGGGGTCGAACCTGTACGGCGTGCTCGACCCGGCCTCGGGTGAGGCCAAGATCTTCCCCGTGTCCACGCCGGGCGCGCGGCCCTATGGACTGGTCGCGAGCCCGCGCGACGGCGCGATCTGGATGGCGCTGTTCGGGACGAACCAGATCGGCAAGATCGACCCGGCTACTGGCGCGCTACGCGCGTACCCGTTGCCCGACGGCGGCGCCCGCCCGCGCCGGCTCGTGGTGGACGCGGCCGGCATCGTGTGGTACACGGACTTCGCGCGCGGCAAGCTCGGCCGCCTCGACCCGGCTACCGGTCAGGTGCGCGAGATCCCCTGCCCGGGGGGCGCTAACAGCCAGCCCTACGGCATCGCCGCCGCCACCGACGGACGCATCTGGTACGACGAATCGGGGACCGACGACCTGGTGGCGTTCGATCCGAAGACCGAGCAAGCCGTGCGCGTCGAGATTCCCACCAAGGGCTCCGTAGTGCGCAACATGGCGGTGGACTCGACGCGGGCGAGGCTATGGCTCGCGCTGTCGGGCGTGCAGCGGCTGGGAAAAATCGACCTCAAGTAAAACGGGAGCGGGGAGCGGGGAGCGGCCGACGGCGGAAGGTGTTGTATCTCAGAATGGCGACCAGCGCCTTCACCCCGTCCCGCCACGTGATCTTCTTCCCTTCGGCGTAGCTGCGCCCGCTGTAGGAGATGGCCATCTCCCAGATGCGCGCGCCGGCCTGCGCCAGGCGCGCCGTCAACTCGATCTCAATGTCGAACCGCCGCGCGGTGAGCCGCAGCCGCTTCAGCAGATCGGTCCGCACCAGCTTGTAGCACGTCTCCACGTCGGTGAGGTTCAGGTCGGTGAGCATGTTGGAGATGAGCGTCAGCAGGCGGTTGCCGGCGGAGTGCCAGAACAGCAGCACGCGGTGCGGGCCGCCCTGAAACCGCGACCCGAATACGGCGTCGGCCCGGCCGTCGCGGATCGGTGCCAACAATCCGGGCAGCTCGGCGGGATCGTACTCGAGGTCCGCATCCTGCACCACCACGACATGACCGGTCGCGGCGGCGACGGCGCTGCGGAATGCGACGCCCTTGCCCTGGTTCCGGGGATGATGGATGACCTTGGCGACGAGCCCGGCGGCGGCCAGGCGATCGAGAATCGCTCCGGTCCCGTCGGTCGATCCGTCGTCCACCGTGATGATCTCGAGCTTGAGCGGCACCTGCTGCAGCCGGCGGACCGCGACTTCGACGGTGGCCGCCTCGTTGTACGCCGGCATCACCACCGAGAGCACGAAGCCGTCGCCCGTGGGGAGCGCCGGAAGCCCGCTCACGGAGCTGTGCGGAGTGAAACAGCGACGGCGCCGGGCCTCCCGGGGACATTCACGCCCCTATTATAGGGGCCCTCCCCCACCGGGCGACCCCGGAGATTGTGACGCAGCCGACAGCCGGCCCGTGTCCCGTTGGCGACACTTGAGTGCGCCCCGACAGCCCCACCCCTGACCGCCCCGGAAGGACGGGGAGGAAGGCGACCATGCCCAACCCGGAGCTATGGGCGCGCACGCGCGTCCGCACCAGTCGAAATGTGCGACGCGGCGCGTGGTATCGCGTGGTCCGCGCGACGCCGCTCGAGGGCGTCCTCGAGGTGAATCGCAAGCTCGTGACTGTGCCCCGCACGTTCCTCCAGATTCTGCCGTTCCGCCCGCTGCAATGGTCGGTGATCGCGAGACTCCCCAACGCTGCCAACCCTCCCTTGTCCTGGGGGTCGACCTACGGGGTGTGCCCGAGCTGCAGCGCGCGCGCGCCGCTGGCGCAACACTCGCTCAGCGCGTGCTGCCCACGCTGCAACGGGATTTTCGCGGTGGCGTGGGAGGATTCGGGGTGGTGTGCGTTTGAGACGACGAGCGAACAGCAGGCGCGGAGGCTCCCCGCGCGCTGATCCTGCTCAGCGGCGGCGGTACTCCCCCGAGCGGCGGCGCTCCCGCGCTCGGCGACGCTCCTCTCCTGAGCGCCGCGCCACGATGTGGCGACGCTCGACACCACGACGTCGTTCGACCGCGACCAGCATGGTTTCACGACGGCGATCCCGCACGATGAGCCGACCTAGGCTATGCAGCCGGTATACGAGAAGCCGTAGATG
>CBFHAJ010000245.1:0-3674 GCA_965653495.1 uncultured bacterium
GTGTGCCTCGTCCAGCGCCCGCTGCTCGGGCGCGAGCGCCTCGCCCGCAGCCTCCGCCGCGCTCACGACCTGGTCCTTCTCCTGTAGCGCCAACAACGCTTCAAGTTCCGGATGCACCTCTCCTCCTCGCAGCGATCTTGTAACGCGGGTCCCGTTTGCGCAGCTCATCGAACACGCGGCGCTTCTCCGCGATCAGCGACGCCTGGCGCTCGGGTGTTTCGAACGGCAGCTGGTCGTCGAGCCGCTCCAGCTCCCGCTCGAGCCGCCGGGCTTCCAGCCAGTTCACGGCCGTCTCATACATGTCATTGGGGTCTCGCCCGCCGAGGCCCTCCGCCTTGAGCTGCTCGTAGGCGCGCGCCGAGATCTGGTCCAAGGCGAGCGCGGTGTCGTCCGCGGCCGCTTCGAAGACGGCGCGGTACGCGGGGAACTCGAACTCTTCGGCGTCCACGGCCTCGGCGACGCGACTCTTCCACGGTTCGCCTTCGAGCATCAGGAGCAGGAGCGCTTTCTCGGCGCTGGCAGGCAGGGTTGTCGGGCGGTCAGGCGGACGGGCGGACAGCGGGTTCTCCCGTCCGCCGGTCCGTCGGTCCGCCTGTCCGCCATGTCCCTGCACTTCCCGCTCCAACACGTCCTTGCGGACACCCGCAGCCTCCGCCGCCCGAGAGATGTAGAGCTCTCGGGTGATGGGATCCGTCGCCGCACGAATGGTCGGGAGCAGCCGGTCGAGCGCGCGCCGCCGGCCGGGAAGGGTCGTGAAGAACGCTTTGCGGTCCAGGATCTGGATCTTACGCTCCAGCACGTCGACGGCGTCCTTGAGGATCTCCTCCAGGCCCGCGGCGCCGCGCTGCTGCACGAGCGTGTCAGGGTCCTCACCGGCCGGCAGGGTGGCGACGTTGACGCGGACGCCCTCGCGCAGCAGCTCGTCGCCCGCGCGGAACGTGGCTCGTAAGCCCGGCTCGTCCGAGTCGTAGAGGAGCGTCAGCTGGGACGTGTGGCGCTTCACGAGCTGGGCCTGCTCGGGGGTGAGTCCGGTGCCCATCGGCGCGACGACCTCCTCGATGCCGGCGAGCGAAAGCCGCAGCACGTCGAAGTACCCCTCGACCAGAATGGCCCGCTCCGCTTTGCGCATGGCGTGCTTCGCCACGTGCAGGTTGTAGAGCAGCTTGCCCTTGTGGAACACCGCCGAGTCGGGCGAGTTGAGATACTTGGGCTCTCCTTCACCCAGAATGCGGCCGCCGAACGCCACCACGCGCGCCCGCAGATCGTGAATCGGAAACAGCAGCCGGCCGCGGAAACGCGGAACCAGCGTGCCGTCCTCCCGTTTAACGAGCAGACCCGCTTCGAGCAACACCTCGTCACGCACCCCCAACCCTTTCATTGCGTCGAGGAATGCTTTTCCCCGGGGAGCGAACCCGAGGCCCAGCGGCAACACGGTCTCGAGGGTGAGGTGACGGGAGGCAAGGTAGTCCCGGGCGATCTGGCCTTCGGAGCTCTCGCGCAGCTGCCGGGCGAACCAGTCGGCCGCGGCAGCCACGGCGCCGTACAGCGGCTCGCGGGGGTCAGGCCCCGTGAGGCCACGCTCCGGGATGGTGATCCCCACGCGGCGCGCCACTTCGCGCACCGCCGTGGGGTAGTCCATGCCGACCTTCTTCATGAAGAAGGTGAACACGTCGCCCGCCGCGTGACACACGAAGCAGTAGAACATCCCCTTGCGGGGGATGACGGCGAAATTGCGATGGGTGCCGCCGTGAAACGGGCAGGGGGCGCGAAAGTCCGAGCCGGTGCGCTTGAGCTCCACGTGCTCACCGATGATGCCGACGATGTCCGCCGCTTCCCGGACCTGTTCGATCACGTCGTCCGGGATCAGGCTCACGCCGTGAACTCCACGATGGTCACGCCGTGCCCGCCCTGGTTCGCGGGCGCGAAGCCGAAGCGCTTGACGCGGCGGTCACCCGAGAGGATGTCGTGCACCAGGTGGCGCAGAGCGCCGGTGCCCTTGCCGTGGATGACTCGTAAGTACGGGAGATCGGCGAGCACGGCATCGTCCAGCGCCTTGACCAGCACTGCCTCGGCCTCGTCGGCACGCATGCCTCGCAGCGAGACCTCAGTCGTCGCGGCCGTCGTCGTCGGACGCCCCGCTCCGGCCGGCGGTCGCGCCGGACTCGGCGGCCGTCGGGGGGCGCCCGACGACTTCTCTCGCTCGCGGCGGAGCTCCTCCAGAGACATCCACTCATCGCTCTTGCCCCCGCTCGCTTCCCCGGCCGTCTCCTCGATCGCCTTTTCCAGTAGCCGCCGCGCCTCTTTCGCCGTGGCCTCATCCACGGCGGCCCTGGCGCGGCCGAGTGCTTCTTCCACTTTCCTCCGGGCCTCGAGCAGGTACGCCCGCGTCTGCTCGCGAGCTGCCCGCTCGAGCCCAGCGGCCCGGGCCTTGACGTCCCGCTCCCGCTCACCGACGTCGGCGGCCCGTGCGTCGACGCGCCCGGTATCCTCACGCAGGCGTTCCTCCAGAACGGCGAGCTCCGCGGCCCGCGTTTCGAGCTCACGGGCCCGGGCCTCGACGCTCGCGAGCAACGCGTCGAGCGTCCGCTCGGCTTCGGGCACGGCCCGCTCCGCAATTTCCAGCACGTCGCCGCCGACCCCCAACCGGCGGGCGATCGCGAGTCCGTAGGATCGACCGGGCACGCCCTTCAGCAAGCGGTAGGTAGGGGTCAGGGTCTCGGCATCGAACTGGAGTGAGGCGTTCACGATGCCCACCGTCTCGGCGGCGAGCCGCTTGAGGGCTCCCAGGTGCGTCGTCGCGAGGGTCACGACGTGTCGGCGGGTGAGCGTCTTGAGCACGGCGGCCGCCAGCGCACCACCCTCCGCCGGATCGGTGCCGCTCCCGATCTCGTCCAGCAGGACGAGGGATCCAGGTCCGGCGTGCTCCAGGATGTCGCGCAACTGGGCGACGTGCGCGGAGAACGTCGACAAGCTCGCCGCGATCGACTGCCGGTCCCCGATGTCCGCGAACACACCGCTGAACACCGGCAGCCGGGACTGTGGTCCGATGGGCGGGACGATGCCGCTTTGCGCCAGGAGGCACAACAACCCCACCGCCTTGATGAGGACCGTCTTGCCGCCGGTGTTGGGTCCGGAGACGAGCACCGTGAACTCGTCGGGAGCGAGGACGAGGTCGAACGGAACGACCGCCGACTCCAGTCCTCTCCCCCTGTCCCCCTCTCCCTGCGGGAGAGGGGGGACGGAGGCTGGAGACTCGAGGAGGGGATGACGTCCGTTGCGAATCTCCAGGGGCCCCGACCCGATTTCGGGTGGGAAGCCGTTCACCTCGACGGCGTAGCGCGCCCGCGCGCACAGGTCGTCGAACGCAATGCACATCTCCCAGGTGGCGGCGACCGCGTGGCTCACCGGGCGCAGCAGCTCCGTGAGATCGCGCAGCACCTTCAGCACCTCGCGTTGCTCCTCCGCCTCGTGCTCGCGCAGCGCATTCCCCAACTCGATGGCTTCCGGGGGCTCGATAAACACCGTCGAGCGTGTCGCGGACTCGTCGTGGATGATGCCCCCGACGCGCGCGCGGGCGGTGCCGCGCACGGGGATCACGTAGCGCCCGCTGCGCACGGTGACACCGGCGTCCGGCGCCCGCTCCGTCTGATCCAAGGCTCCCAGGATCGCCTCGA
>CBFHAJ010000246.1:0-3639 GCA_965653495.1 uncultured bacterium
CCGTCCCCGCGGGCACGAGGCCAAGGGGCAGGCGGCCGGCGGCGGCGCCGGCGGCGATCTCCATGGCGGTGCCGTCGCCGCCGTAGCACACCAGCGCGTCGAATCCCTGCTCGAGCGCTTCGCGGGCGAAGCGGCGCGCGTCGCCCTGCCGCGCGGTCGCGCGCACCTCGACGGTCCAGCCGCCGCGGCGCAGCGTGTCGCGGATCGCGGTTACCGCACGGGCGTCCGTGCGCGCCGCCGCCGGATTGGCGATGAGCAGAGCGCGGGTCACGTCTAGTAGCGCCGTTCCCAGAACAGGTCCAGTCCAACCTGCCGCAACGAGGCCGCGCTGCTGGGGTCGCACGTCTGCACCGGCTCGAAGCTCGCCTCGGTGCGCCACTCCGGACTGATGCGGAATTGCAGCGACATGCCGAGCGCACTGGCGAGGCTTGCCTGCTGGCAAGTCGCGGACGCGGCGTTCACCACGAGGAACGTCTTCGGGCCGAGCTGCCGGCCCACGGCGAGCTGCCAGCCGAGCAGCGGTGTGCCCTGGCCGCCGGCGCTCGGCCGGATCTCCACATAGTCCACGCGCACCCCGCCCGATACGATCGTCTGCTCGATCTCACCCGAGAGCACGGCGAGCGCACTTTGCACGACGGCATGCTGGTCCGCGATGCCGCCCTGGTCGCCCGCCAGGTCCACGCTGCGCTTGCCGAACAGCAGCAGAGAGATCAGTTCAGTCTGCGATAGCTCCTGCTTCTCGGCTTCGAGCGTGACTTTGGGCACCAGCAATGTGCCCGTGATATGGGCCACGACTGTAACGTCTGAGAGCGGCTGGCTGGGCGTAGGGACGGGATGGACCACGTGCTTCGCCTCGATGTCGAGCGCCGCGTCCTGGTCGGGCGTCCCGAAGTACCGCACCGTCCCCTGCGACACGACGAACTCGCGCGACACCGGCCCCACCTTGAGCCGGTACGTGCCCCGCACCGCCTGAAGGGTGCCGTTCACGAGGTACAGATTGCGCTGCTTGGTGAGGTGCGCCGAGCCCGCGAGCTGAATGTTCGCCTCGTTCGAGCGCAGCCACACGTCGCTCCCCATGTCCAGACCGAGGTTGTCGATCCGCAGGCTGTCGAGGAACACGTTCTGGAATTCGGGCCCGAGCCGCTGCTGCTCGATGAGGGACGCGAGCGAGGTGTCGGCGAGCTCGTCCAGGTTCACGATGCGCTTCTGCACCAGGTCGGCGAAGTAGAGCACCCCCGACGTCACGTTTGCCTGGCCGGTGAGGGTGGCGCCGAATACCGGCCCCTTGAGCGCCAGCCGCCCGCTCGCGGTGATCGCCACGTTGTTCTTCAGGTCGAGCGCTTTGAACCGATCGGCCGCGATCCCCAGGTCGAGGATGGGCCGGGTGAGTCGCTCCAACCGCACCACACCCGTTACGTCGGCACGTCCGCCTTCACTCTTCGCCGACAGCGTGTCGATCGCGATCGTGTCGCCCGACAGGGCCAGCCGGCCGTTGACGTCCTCGTAGCGGACGCTCAGCGCCGGGATGGTGGCGGCCGCGTTGGCGAACTGCAACGAGCCGCGCAGCCTGGGCGCGTCCCACGTGCCGGCGATCCCGACGTCGGCCGAGAAGACACCCGTCACGTCGTGCAGCGCCGGCGTGAGCGCCTCGAGCACCGAGAGGTCGACGCTGTCGGCGGTCGCCCCCACCGACAGTGTATCGGGCAGCTGGCGGCGCTCCACCGGCATGAGCGCCAGGTCGAGGGGCAGGTACGCCTGCACGGCGAGGATCTGCTGCCCGGACCGCCACAGATGCAGGGCGCTCCGCAGCCGACGGTCGCGGTACTCGAAGGTGCCGTCCACGAACGGCGCGTGGAACCCGCTCACACCCGCGTTCGAGAGAGAGAACGAGCCGGTCGCCACGGGGGCTGCCCGCGTCCCCGACAGTCCCGCGGTCGCCGTGACGGTCCCGGCCACGCCGGCCGTATCCTGCTCGAGCAGCGAGTACACCCCGGCGAGCGGGAATGCTTCGATCTGGAGGTGCGCATCGGCCCGGCCGTGGGTCGGCAGGTCCCCTTCCAGCACCAGCTTGCCGGCCCCGTACACGCTCTGCATCGCCAGCCGACTCACCGTGGCCGCCGAATCGGTGACCGTCAGCTCGGTGGGATGTTGCATGACCCACACGTCGTCCGGGAGGTGCACCGCGAGCGAGTCGACCCCGACCGAGAGCACCGTTCCGGCGGAGCCGGCGCGGCGGGCGAACCGCCCGCCGGCGAGGAACGCGCCGCCCCCGCCCACCCGCGAGCGCGCGAACCAGGTGAGTGAGTCGGCAGTGCCTCGGGCCGATGCCGCCGCCGCCGAGAAGCCAAAGGGGCCGTAGGCGAGCGAGTCGAGCGTCGCGTCGAGCCCGAAGCGGCGCGCGCTGCCCGGGTGCCACTCGAGGTGCCCACGGCCGGCGGGAAGCTGCCACCCGCGCCACGCCACTCGCTCGAGGCTGGCGCGCGCGTCCACATCGAGCGAATCGAGCGAGCCCCCGAGCGTCAGGCGCACTCGCGCGGAGCCCGTCAGCGGACGCGGTGCATCCCCAGGGGGATCGGCGCTCGCGACGCCCGTGTCTGGGCTCGCGAGCCAGGCCACGAGCGAATCGATGGCGCTTAGGCTGTCGGCGTCGAAATCGAGCGCCAGCTGGCCGCGCGCATCCCGGCTCCAGCCGAGCGAGCCCGAGCCGGTCGTGATCAGGCCGGGTTGCGCGAGCCGCAGCGAGTCGACGTACACCCGGCGATCGGCGAAGCGGACGCGCGCCGCCCCGGAGTCGAACGCGGTACCGGCAAGCTCCGACGGTTCGAGCGTCACGCGCACCGCGCCATTGGGCGCCACGCCGCTGTCGCCCGTCACGCTGCCCCGCAGCGTGAAGCCAAGACGCGAGTGCGGCACGCCCCCCCCGTCCCCCCCGCGCCCCCCGCCGCCCCCGAGCCACTGCGCCAGGTCGAGGTCGCGCGCTTCGACGTCCAGGTCGCGAGCGCCATAATGCGGCAGGTCGAGCGCCAGCACGCCGTCGGCGCGCAACACGCTCCCCCCCTGTGGTGTCCTCAGGTCGGCGTGCGTCTCCAGGGCGCCGAGCGTTCCCGCGAGCCGGATCGGTCCGGTGACGGCGCCGTGCAGCGGCAGGTCGGGGAAACTCCCCCGCAGGCCGTCGAACGAGAGCGAATCGGCCGCGACCGTCGCGTACACGCCGAGCCGCTCGCCACGGGTGTCGAGCCGGACGGTCCCGGTGAGGCGGCTCTCCGGCCGGTCGCCATCCCGTTGCACGAGCGTGCCCGCGAGCTGCGCATCTTTGAGCGGCCCCGTGAGCGTGCCCGTGGCGAGCAGGGTGCCGTGCAGCCGGACCGCCGGGACGAGCCGCGCCACGGTCCCCAGGTCCACGCTCGCCGACTCGACCACGAACGGCTGGAAGCGAATCCCGTCGGCGCTCTTGAGGTTGACCTCCCCCTTGCCGCGGATCCGGGTCTCGGGCCAGTCCGGCACCAGCGAGTCGCGGAACGACCAGTCGGTTTCGAGCGCGAGGGCGGTGAGCGGCCCGGTCGCCACGGTGCGCCCACTGAGCCGGCCGGCGAACGGTAGCGTATCGAGGAACGGCCGAGCGAAATCGAGATCGAAGTC
>CBFHAJ010000247.1:0-3632 GCA_965653495.1 uncultured bacterium
TGGGGGCGCGCGCCGTCGTGGTGATGCCCGAAACGGCCCCCGCGGTGAAGGTGTCCGGCGTGAAAAAGTGGGGCGGGGAGGTCGTCTTCGCGGGACGCACGTCGGACGACCGCCAGCGGGAAGCCGAGGCGATCGCGCAACGTGACGGGCTCGCGATCGTGCCGCCGTTCGATCACCCCGACATCGTCGCCGGACAGGCTACGGTTGGTCTCGAGATTGCTGAGGAGCTGCCCGACGTGCGCAGCGTCGTGGTGCCGGTGGGCGGGGGCGGGCTGATCGCCGGTGTGGTGACCGGGCTGGCGGCGGCCGGGAGCGCGGCCCGCGTGTGGGGCGTCGAGCCGGCGGGCGCGCCGAAGCTCAAGCGCTCGCTCGAGGCCGGCCGCCCCGTGCGGCTCGAGCGCACGGCGAGCCTGGCCGACGGTCTCATCACGCTGACCGTCGGCGCGGTTCCGTTCGCGCAGCTGGCGGCGGAGCGGGACCGCGTGGCCGGTGTCGCGCTGGTGGAGGATGACACCTTGCTCGAGGCAGTGCATTTTCTCTGGCGCGAGTGCCACATCGCCGTGGAGCCGTCGGGCGCGGCGACGACCGCCGCCCTGCGGTCGGGGGCCGTGCGGCCCGCTCAACCCACCGTGCTGGTCGTGAGCGGCGGCAACGTCGATCCCTCACTGCTCGAGGACTGAACGCCCGGATGCTGCCCACTCCCCCGGATACCAGCGCGGCCAAGATTCTCGTCGCCGACGACGACCAGTCGCTCGTGCGCACGCTGACGTGGATCCTCAAGGAGAACGGCTACGACGTGGTCACCGCGCCGGGGGGCGAGGGGTTGATCGGCAAGCTCGAAGAGGAGCGCCCCAACCTGCTGTTGCTCGACATCATGATGCCCAAGGTCGACGGCCTGCAGCTGCTGGCAAAAATGAAGGCGGACGACCGGTTCCGCGACGTGCCGGTCCTCATGATCTCGTCCATGCCGCCCGAAGAAGCCACCGTCAAGTCGCTTGGCCTGGGGGCGGCGGACTTCATCTCCAAGCCGTTCCGGGTGCGCGAGCTCCTGGCGCGCGTCAAGGCGCACATCCGCTCCGCGCAGGAGCTGGCGCGTGCGCGCGACGAGGCGCAGAGCCGCGCGGCCATCGTCGACATCCTGCACGAGGTCACCGATTCCCTCAAGCCGGACGAGATCTATCACATCCTGGTCCGCCGCGTGGCCCGCGTGCTGCAAATCTCGAAGTGCTCCATGGTGCTCGCCAAGCCCGGCGACGAGCTCGGGGTGGTGGTCGCCGCCTACGAGAATCCCATGCTCCGCAACCTCGAGATCGAGCTGGCGCGCTACCCCGAGATCCAGCGCGCCCTCACCGGCAGCCGGCCGGTGCTCGTCGAGGACGTGTCGGCCGACCCGCTGTACGCGGACGAGCGGGTGCGCTGGCAGCGCGAGGGCATCACGGTGCCCACCCGCTCCGCGGTGGCGTTGCCCTTCTCCATGAAGGATCAGCAGCTCGGCGTGTTCTTCCTGCGGACCACCGGCGAGGACCCCCCGCTCACCCGCGCCGACGCGCAGTTCGCCGAGACCGTGATCCGCACGGCCGTAGCGGCGATCGAGAAGGCGTACGACTTCGAGACCGCCGTGTCGGACAAGAAGCGGCTCGAGAAGCTCGCCGCCACGGACGCGCTCACCGGCTGCCTCAACCGGCGCGCGCTTTCGGAAGAGCTCGAGGCCGAGCTCGATCGCGCGCGCCGCTACAACCTGGCGCTCACGATCCTGCTCGCGGACATCGACCGCTTCAAGCTGGTGAACGACACGCGCGGCCACATTGCGGGCGATTCCGTCCTGCGCCAAGTTGGCGAGATCCTGCGGCGCGAGGCGCGCTCGGTGGATCTGGTGGCCCGCTACGGCGGCGAGGAGTTCGTGGTCGTGATGCCCGAGACGGCGCTGCACGGCGCCGCGATCTTCGCCGAGCGCCTGCGGCGTCGGGTGATGCATCACGACTTCGCCGACCCGGGCGAAGACCCGCTCAACCTGACGATCTCGATCGGCCTCTCGTCGTTCCCCGACGACCGTGTGAACAGCGCCGACAGCTTCGTCGCCCTGGCGGACCAGGCGCTGTACCGCGCCAAGAACGAAGGCCGCAACCTGGTGCGTCAATGAACGAGCGCCGCTGCCCCAAGTGCGGCACCGTGTACTCCGACAACGCCCGCTTCTGCGCCCGCGACGGCAACATGCTGGTCGAGGTGCAGAAGAAGTCCTCTGGGTCCGCTACTCCACCCTCGGGCTCGGGCGGCACGGCCGTGCGCACGCCGAATAAAGCCAAGCCGGGCCTGGATCGGGCCGCGTCGCTCTCCGGTCAGGTGCTCGACGGACGCTACCAGGTGCAGAAAAAGCTCGGCGAAGGGGGCATGTCGTACGTGTACCTCGCGCGCGAAGTGGCCACCGCGAGCGACGTGGCGATCAAAGTGCTTTCTCCCAAGCTCGCCACCGACAAGAGCTCGGTGGAACGGCTGCGGCGCGAAGCGGGACTCGCCATGCGGCTGGACCATCCCAATGTCTGTCGCATCCTGCGGCTGGGTGAGTCGGAGGATGGGCTGATCTACCTCGTCATGCCGTTCCTGAAGGGGGAGCTCTTGTCGGACCGCGAGGTGCGCGGGGGTCCGATGGAGGTGACTCCGGGGATTCAGGTACTGCGCCAGGTGTGCGCGGGGCTGCACCACGCCCACGAGCTGCAGATCGTACATCGCGACTTGAAGCCCGAGAACATCATGCTCGTGAGTGAAACCGCAAGCGATCGGGCCGTGGTCATGGATTTCGGGCTCGCCAAGGAGCGCCGGGCCGACCCGGCGATCGCCAAGCTCACGGCCACCGGCATCATTCTCGGCACGCCGGAATTCATGAGCCCGGAGCAGATCCGGGGCAAGCAGCTCGACGCGCGCTCCGACATCTACGCGCTCGGCATTGTGGCGTTCGAGATGTTCACCGGCAAGCTGCCGTTCCAGGGGCGCAACGCGCAGGAGATGATGATCGCCCGGCTGCGGGGCCAGCCGCTCAGGTTGCGGCAGCTGCGGCCCGAGCTGCCGGAGGGGCTCGAAAAGGCGCTGGGTCGCGCCCTCGAGTCGAACCCCGACGCCCGCTACGACACCGCCCTCGAGTTCGCCGACGCGCTGACGGCATCGCACGCCGGCGGCTTCCTGTCCCGGATCAAGGAGAAGCTGCAATAAGGCGCTTTGCGGCCTTCGATCCGCCCGAGTACGTCGCGTGGAAGCCGGTCCCCGCCCTGGTGCGCGGCTTTCGCGAGACACTGGAGCGCGATGCGGAGCGGCGCGCCGTGGTGGCGCGCCTCGACGTCGTGGCGAAGCTGGCCCTGTACGCCGGCCTGATGCGGGCCCGCCTGCATGACATCCAGCTCAAGCGGTGGGTGCGCACCGGCGTCATCTCCAAGGCGTGGCTGGGGACGGGTGAGGAGGCCACGACGGTGGGGCCGGTACACGCGCTCGAGCGCGGCCCCGACGGTGACATCGTGGCCCCGATGATCCGCAACGCGGCCGCCTGCTGCGAAATGGGCCGACCCGTCGCGGCCATGCTGCGTGGCTACCCCGGCAGCGACGACTCGCCGTCGCGCGGGCGTGACCTGCACGTGGGCGCGTGG
>CBFHAJ010000248.1:0-3627 GCA_965653495.1 uncultured bacterium
GCTGGTGCGGCTGGAAGCGCGCGCCCACGTGGAGACCGTCGCGCTCGCGTCGGCGGTCTCGGCCTGGGCGCTGCGCGAGCGGGCGCCGCTCGCCACCCCCGACCGGCGCTGGGATCGGTTACTTTATCCTATCCATGACGTGGAGACCTATTTGAGGGCACGCACCCCGCGACAACTGCTCGGGGGGGGCGGGGGGGGGCGGGGGGGGGGGGGGGCGGCGCGCAGCGGCCACCGCCGGAGCGGCGCGCGCTCTGGCGCTGTGGATCGATCGGGCCTGCTGTGGGGTCGCGGTCGGGGCCCGGCCGTCCACCGGTTTCGCGCCGCCGCGCAGCGCGAGCGCCGCCACCACGCCGCCCACGATCAGGATCGCCCCCGCCGCGATCGGGACCAGTGGGCGCTTCTTGGCCGGATGCCGGCGGGCGGACGGCGTCGCGGTGGACCGGCGCAGCAGCTCGGTCTTGGCCTCCCCCCCCCCAGCCACGTCCGGGCGTGTGGCGGGGAAGGGACTTGGCCGGGCGCCGCGCTGCAAGCCCAGCACCGTCGCCACGTCGCTCGCGAACTTGACGGTCGACTGATAGCGGTCCGCCGGGTTGCGGCTGAGCGCTGTGTCGAGGGTGGCCTGGAGCCCCGGCGGGAACCCGAGGTCGGGCCGCACGTCGACCAGCTTCGCCGGCTCGTCGGTGAGCCGGCTGATCATGAGGTCCTGCGCCGTGGTCCCCGCGAAGGGCAGCTGACCGGTGAGCATCTTGAACAGCACGAGCGCGAGTGAGTAGAGGTCGCTGCGGCCGTCGACCGTGTCGCCGGCGAGCTGCTCGGGGCTCATGAACTCGGGCGTGCCGACCACTAGGCCCGTCTTGGTCACCTGCTGGACGTTGCCGCCCCCTCCCCCCACCGCCTTGGCAATTCCGAAATCCACGACCTTGACGACGTCGGTGCCGTCGCGGCCGCGGCTCACCATGATGTTGTCGGGCTTGAGATCGCGGTGCACGATGCCGAGGTCGTGCGCGGCCTGGAGCGCGTCGGCGACCTGCTGGAAGACGGCGCCGGCCCGTGGGACCGGCAGTGCTCCGTCGCGCGCCAGCAGGTCCGTGAGCGGCTCGCCCTCGACGAACTCCATGGCGAGGTAGATGATGCCCTCCGGCGTTTCGCCGAAATCGTACACGGCGCAGACGTTGGGATGGCTGATGCGGCTCGCGTTGGCGGCCTCGCGGTTGAAGCGCGCGACGGCGTCCGGGTCGTGCGTCATCGACGGGCTCATCACCTTGATGGCGCTCTTGCGCCCCATCTTCACGTGCTCGGCGAGGTAGACCTGCCCCATGCCGCCCTCGCCCAGCTTCTTCACGACGTGATAGCGGTCGGCGAGTACCTGTCCCACGAGATCGCTGCCCGGCGACGACGAGCGCAGTGTCTGCCCGTCCTTCGGACAGAAGCGGACGTCATCGGCGTATTCGGTGGAGCAGACGGGACAGATCTTCACGCGGTCAGCTCGATGCGCAGGAGCTTGTCCCCCACCAGCACGCGGGAGTTGTGCCGGATCGGGATGTCGCCACGGGCGGCCAGGGCGACGCCGTTGCGGCTGGCGGCGTCGAGCACCACGAAGTCCGCGTCCTCGGAGCGCACCACCGCGTGCTTGGCGCTCATCGACGGATCGTAGGGGAAGATCCAGTCGCCCTGCTCGCGGCCGATGAGCACGTCGCGCCCCGGTGAGAGCTGCAGCACGTCGCGCGCGCTGCCGTCGGAGCGCAGCTGCGTCAGGCTCGCGATGTCGGCGCTCGGGATCAAGCTCCCCATCCGCCTGGTCGCGTCAGCGTCGGGGGGGTTGGGTCCGGGGTAGCCCAGTCGCCGGAAGCGGATCACCTGCGAGCCGATGAGCAACAGATCGCCGTCGAGCAGCCGGTGCGGCGCCTCGAGGAACACCCAGGTACCGTTGCGGCTGCCCAGGTCGCGGACGACGAGCTCGTTCTGCTCCCATGAGATCTTGGCGTGGAGCGGCGACAGGAAGACGTCCTCGGGAAACCGGATGTCGCCGTCCTGGCGGCCGATGGTGGTGTCGCGACCGGTGCGCTCGAACTGCTGCAGCGGGGCACCGGCGTCATCGATGAGGACGAGTTTGATCGGGCCCCCCGCGGTACCCATGGAGATCCGGCGGTGGGCGGCGAGGTCGATTAGCGAAGTGCCACATGTGGCGCAGAACTTCGGCGCTCCAATGTGGGGCGAGCCGCAGCGCGCGCAGCTGGGACCAGAGCCGGGGGCCGCGAGCGCGCGCCCGCACTGCGGGCAGAACGGTCGCTGCGCGTCCGTCCGGGCGCCGCACGACGGGCACACGAGGGAATCGACCTTACCGGTCCCCGGGATGGGGGAAGCGACCGGTGTGCGCGTGTCGGGAACCGAGGGGCCCGGTTGCTTGGCGGTCACAGGCTGAGGTGCTCCACAGGGCGCACAAGTTATGGAATGCCAATCTATTCGCGAAGTTGGCACGTCGAAAGGGCCGATGCTACCTTGTCGCGCCTGTGCGATCGGTCGGCGTGGTCCTCGCGTGCGTCGTCGCCGGATGCGCCGCCCCGCGCTCCGGTGTGCGCCCGCCCGTTGTCACCGGTCCGGCCCCGGCAGGGCCTGAATCGCTCAGCATCACCGTTGTCTACCCCGCGTCCACCGACGTGCTGCAGGCGCCCGATTCCGGGTTCCTGTTCGGCGCGGTGCGCGGGCGTCGGCCGGGCACGACGACCCTCACGATCGACGGCCGCGCCGTTCCCGTGCTCGCCAACGGCGCGTGGATCGCCTGGCTCCCGCTCCCCGATGACACGGTAGCGCAATTCCGGCTGGTGGCGCACGCGGGCGGGAGCAACGATTCCGTAGTGACGCCCTTCGTGGCGCGCATCGTGCCGCGGTTTCATCCCCCCTCGGGGCGCGCGGCGTGGATCGACACGACCAGCTTCCTGCCGACGGGGCGGGTCGACCTCCCTGCCGGTGAGGGGATCCCCCTGAGCGTCGACGCCGCTCCGGGTGCGTCGCTCCGCCTGGTGCTCCCGTGGGGCGCGAGCGTTCCGCTCGTGCCCGACACCGTGCGCCAGGAGCCTGCGGGAATCGAGCGGGCGTTTGTGCGTGATCCGGCGGAGCTGCGACGTCCGATCTCCGCAGCGGTCGGCCGCTACGCCGGCTGGCTCCCCGCCGCCGCGCTGTGCGCCGACGGGCACACCGGGTGCGCCACACTGGTCGTGAAGGCCGGTGCAGACTCCGCAACGGCTCTTTGGCCGCTGACCGTCGGGCTCGTGGATATGACGTTTCCCAAAGTGGTCGTCCTGAACGACGACACCGCGAGAACAGGTACCACCGACAGCATGACGCCAGGGCGCGCCGTGCCGCACGGGACGTACAACTGGTTTTTCCCGACCGGCACGGTGGCGGTCGAGTCGGGACGGTGGGACGATCAGGTGCGGCTGCAATTGTCGCGCGGCGCGGTCGCGTGGGTGAACGCGGCCGACGTCATCCCGCTCCCCGCCGGGACGCCGGCGCCGGGCGGCCCGGTGGGCCCGGTGCGTCTCACGCCGGGCGCGAAGTCGGTGACACTGCGCGTGCCGCTGCCAGCCCGGCTGCCATTTCAGGTGACCGAACGCGAGCGCAGCCTCA
>CBFHAJ010000249.1:0-3614 GCA_965653495.1 uncultured bacterium
GGCGAGCGTGCAGCGGTTGCGCGCGGCCCTCGACGAGACCGGTCGACCCGTGAGCTGGGAGAACCGCGTCGCCGGTCCCGCCAGCGCCGGCTACTGGACTCCGGGATCCGATCACCCCGGGCGCAGCGACGCACCGGAAGAGATCTCGTACGCCATCCCCAATCGGCGCGCGGATTTCGTGTACGTGCCCGCGCCCGTTCCGGTGGGCGCCTGGCGCTCGGTGCGCCATTCGTCCAACATCTTCAGCGTCGAGAGCTTCATCGACGAGCTCGCCGTCGCGGCGCACGCCGATCCCATCGCGTATCGCGTGGGGCTGCTCGCGGGCATCCCTCGGGCGCAGCATGTGCTCGAGGCTGCGCGCGATCGGTCCGGGTGGGCGCAAGCGCTCCCCAAGGGGCGTGGTCGAGGCGTGGCCTTCATGAACTACGGCGGCAGCTACGTCGCGCACGTCGCCGAGGTCACGGTCGGGCGCGGTGGTAGGGTGCGGGTCGATCGCATCACCTGCGCACTCGACTGCGGGCAGATGGTCAATCCCGACACCGTCCGGGCGCAGGTCGAGAGCGCCATCCTGTGGGGGTTGAGCGCCACGCTGTGGGGCGAGATCACCGTGGAGCATGGCCGCACGGTGCAGAGCAACTTCGACACGTACCGCGTCGCCCGCATGGGCGACACGCCGCTCATCGACGTGCACCTGGTCGAAAACCACGAGACACCCTCAGGGGTGGGCGAGCCGCCCGTGCCGGGCGTCGCGCCCGCGATCGCCAATGCCGTGTTCGCCGCCTCGGGCCGTCGGGTGCGGCGCCTGCCGTTCAGCTCATCCCGCTCGGCTTGACGCTCGGCCGCTGATATCGCACGGGGCTCCGGGATGACGCGGCGCTCCACGCGCCCGCGTATGGACAACGCACTCCTCCGCCCGTAGCTTCGCCGCAACCCATTCACGCCTATGTCACCTCTGCTCGCAGAGCTGCTCGGCACCATGCTGTTGATCATCCTGGGCGATGGCGTGGTCGCGAACGTGGTGCTCAACCAGACCAAAGGCCAGAACGCCGGGTGGATCGTCATCACCGCGGGTTGGGCGTTCGGCGTGACGGTCGCGGTGTACGCCGTCGGCACCTTCAGCGGCGCCCATATCAACCCCGCCGTCACCATCGCCTTGGCCGCGATCGGCAAGTTTGCGTGGTCCTCAGTGCCCGGCTACATCGCGGCACAACTGCTCGGCGCGTTTCTCGGCGGCGCCATCGTCTGGCTCGCCTACGGGCCGCACTGGCCCGTCACGGAGAGCCAGACAGCGAAGCTGGCGGTGTTTTGCACGGGCCCGGCCATTCGCAACTCGACTGCGAACCTGCTGACCGAGATCATCGGCACGTTTGTGCTGGTGCTGGGGGTGCTGGCCATCCTGACCCCGCAGAACCTGAACCCGGTACACGGCTGGAATGCCGGATTCGGCCCGTTTCTGGTTGGGGTGCTCGTGTGGGCGATCGGCCTGTCGTTGGGCGGTCCGACCGGCTACGCGATCAACCCGGCCCGCGACCTGGGGCCGCGGCTCGCACACGCCCTGCTGCCGATCGCCGGTAAAGGGCATTCCGACTGGGGCTACGCGTGGATACCGGTGGTCGGACCGATCATCGGCGGTCTGATCGCGGCGTTGCTCCACAAGGCGTGGTGGCCGGCATGAAGCACATCCTCGCCCTGGACCAGGGGACGACGAGCTCGCGCGCCATCGTGTTCGACGCGAACGGGAGCGTCGTCGCCTCGGCGCAGCAGGAGTTCCGCCAGATCTTCCCCAAGCCTGGCTGGGTGGAACACGATGCGCGCGAGATTTGGACCTCGCAGCTGGCAACTGCGAAGGAAGCGATCGGGAAAGCCGGGTTGACCGCGGCCGACATCGCCGGGATCGGGATCACGAATCAGCGCGAAACGACGGTGGTCTGGGACCGCCAGACTGGCGAGCCGGTGCATCACGCCATCGTGTGGCAGGATCGCCGCACGGCCCCCGCGTGTGACCGGCTCAAGGCCCGTGGGCTGGCGCCTGTGATCAAGCGCAAGACCGGGCTGGTGGTGGACGCGTATTTCTCGGGTACCAAACTCGAGTGGATCCTCCGCAATGTCCCGGGCGCGCGCGCCAAAGCGAAGGGCGGCAAACTGGCGTTCGGCACCGTGGACTCGTGGCTCGTGTGGAACCTGACGGGCGGCCGCGTGCACATGACCGATCCGAGTAACGCGTCACGCACCATGCTGTTCAATCTGCGATCCGGCGATTGGGACGACGAGCTGTTGCGGGTGTTCGGCGTACCGCGCGCCGTGCTGCCGGCAGTGGGCTCGTCGAGCGAGGTGTACGGTGAGACGACCCTGTTCGGCCGCGCCGTGCCGATTGCCGGCATCGCGGGCGATCAGCAGGCCGCGCTGTTCGGCCAGGCATGCACTCAGCCGGGCATGGTCAAGAACACCTACGGCACCGGCTGCTTCATGCTCATGAACACCGGCACGAAGCCGATTGCGTCCAAGAACAATCTGTTGACGACCGTGGCCTGGCGCATCGGTAACCGGACCGAGTACGCGCTGGAAGGCAGCATTTTCATCGCGGGTGCGGTGGTGCAATGGTTGCGCGACGGGCTGGGGATCATCAAGTCATCGTCGGACGTCGAACGGCTGGCCTCGCAGGTGACGGATCCGGAGGGCGTCTATCTGGTCCCCGCATTCGCCGGGCTCGGCGCGCCTCACTGGGATCAATACGCGCGCGGCATCGTCGCGGGGGTCACGCGCGGTACCACGGCGGCCCATATCGCGCGCGCGGCACTGGAGGGGATCGCCTTTCACGTCGCCGATGTGCTGCGAGCGCTGGAAGCCGACGCGCACATCAGGCTGAAAGAGCACCCCGTGGACGGCCGGGCGTCCGCGAACAACCTGCTGATGCAATTCCAGTCAAACCTGCTGGGCGTCCCCGTGGTGCGGCCGAAAGTCACCGAGACCACCGCGCTCGGTGCGGCGTATCTCGCCGGATTGGCCGTGGGCTACTGGAAGGACCAAAAGCAAATCGCGGCGCAATGGCAGGTCGACCGGCGGTTCACCGCGGCGATGAAATCCACGCAGCGCAAGCAGCTCGAGACCGGCTGGCGCAAGGCCCTCGACCGGGCGCGACACTGGGAAGAGGCGGGGTGATCCGTGGAAGTCATCATCCAGCGAACCTACGAGGACATGAGCAGAGTGGCGGCGCGGATCGTCGCCGAAGTGCTCAACACCAAGCCGAATGCGGTGCTCGGCATGGCGACGGGGTCGACGCCGCTCGGGCTGTATCAGGAGCTGGTGCGGCTGCACAAGCAGGAGCAGCTCGACTTCTCGCGCGTGACGACCTTCAACCTCGACGAGTATGTGGGCCTGCCTGTGAACCACCCGCAGAGCTACCACTACTTCATGCACGAGCACTTCTTCCGGCACGTGAACATCCAGCCGCAGAACATCAACATCCCGTCGGGCACCACCAGCAACTACCCATCCTTTTGCCAATGGTACGAGAAACGCATCGCTGAGTGCGGTGGGATCGATCTGCAGATCCTGGGGATCGGGTCGGACGGCCACATCGCGTTCAACGAGCCGACGAGCTCCCTGAGCTCACG
>CBFHAJ010000250.1:0-3579 GCA_965653495.1 uncultured bacterium
CGCGGACCGGGCCGACCGGGTCGTCGGGAGGAACAGAGCTCCCCGGCTGACGTGGCAGGGGCGAGAGGGCGATGTCGATAACGGCGCGCGGCGGCGCACCAGGCCCGCGATCGGCCGCGGGCAGCAATCGGAACACGGAAATCCGCTTGAGCGCAGCGTCTGGCCGCAGGCCTCCAGCGTCGCGTAGCAGGTCTGGAAGGCTCTCGCCGGGCCTCAACTCGTAGATCGCCGGTCGCCGCACTCCTCCCTCGATCCGAACCCGCGTGCCATGGACGCCAACAAAGACCACGTCGCCAGTCTCAAGTCGTAAGTCGTTACGCGTGTCGCCACGGAGCAGGTAATCGTAAAGATCGAACGTCGTGAGCGGCTTCCCGCCACGGCGCACCTCCACGGCACGCATGTCGGCCCGCTCGGTCAGTCCGCCTGCTGCGTACAGCGCGGTCAGTACCGTACCGAGCGAGCTGATCTGGTAAGCGCCAGGCTGAATGACCTCTCCCACCACGTACACTTGATTGGCACGCACACTGGCGACGGAGATGTCGAACCGCGTCGTGGCGTTGGCGCCGCGCCTCACACCCGAGTAAACTTTGCTGAGCTTGGAGTAAAGAACGTCCCGGAGTCGATCGAGGGTTAGGTTCGAGACGAACACCTGACCCACCTGAGGAACGAGAATAAACCCCTCGCGTGTTACCTGCAGGGTGTAGGCGAGCTCCACGTCGCCGGTGAGAATCAGCACCAGCTGATCGCCCGGCCCAAGCGTGTAATCGGGCGGCACCGGCCCCGACAATAGCGGCAAGAACTGTGTGGTGGTGCGACGGAACACGTCCACCCCGAACACGGCGCTCCGGCCCTTCGGCGCTGCCTCCTCGTGCGTCGCCGCGATCAGCCCGGTGTCCACCGGAAGCGATTCGACCGGTACCGCGACGGGGGTCAGACCGAGCGCCTGGATCGCGCCCAGCTCTTGGACTCCTGGCTGAACGTTCGGCTGGCCCGGACCGGGCGCCGGGCCGAGATACGCGTCGAGCAGGCTCGGCGGATAGCCGGCCGCCTGCAGCCGCGCGCGTACCTGGTCGGGCGTCATGCCCGACTGCGTCAGCTTCTGCCGGATCAGGTCGGCAATCCCAGGGTTCTGCTGTACCGCTTGTTGCAGCGCCGCCGCGGCCTGCGAGGGCGGGGGCAGGTTGGCGGGTGGGTTCTGGGAGCTGCCCGGCGTCGGGACGCTGAACAGGACCGCAGCTAGAATGGGGAGCAGGGAGCGGGGAGCGGTACCCGCCGAGAACAGGCGGGCCGCCGAATCTCGGGCTCGAAAATCGCCTGATCCGAGGAGGGAACCGCTTTCCCCTCCCCGCTCCCGAGTCGTCCACCACTGCCGCATCGCCATCGTGTCCTTCACTGGCCCAAGGGCTCACCGAACAGGGGCCAAAACATGTTGGCTAAGTCACGTTCTGTCAAGGTGTTCGGTGGCGGGGGGAGGGGGGGACATGGCGCTGCCAAGCCCCGGGCGAGGCCTAACCTCCGGCCAATCCCAGGAAAACGACCATCGCCCGATTCAGCCGCACAACATCCTCATCATCCAGCCGGCCGACGCGGGAGCCGAGCTTTGCCTTAGCCACCGTCGTGATCTTATCCACCATGAGACGGCTGGGGGACCGCAGGCCATTTCCTTCACTGGGCGCGACGGGCAGACGGAACAGCGGCGCGTCCGTCGCGTCGGTCGTACAGGCGCAGATCGTGACGGAGTCCGTGGCGTCGAAGCGATCGTCCTGCACGATCACGACCGGGCGGGGCTTCCCAGCGTAGTCCTTCCCCCCAGCAACCGTCCAGATCTCGCCGCGCCTCATTCGGAGATCGCGTCGATATAGTCCTGATCCGCCGCGGCGTGCGGGCTGCGGGCGACGGCGCGCGACTGCCGGTGGGCCTCCGCGACAAACGCCGGTGAGCGGACGTCCGGGACCCAGATCTGTACGGGACGCAAGCCCTGCTGGCGCAGCCGATTCCGATGGCGCCGCACCTTGTCACGCGACGAGTTGGAGTCCTTCGACCGGCCCATGGTCCAGCCCTCTCTGGTTACATGTAACCTAGCAGGCAGGGGTCCGCGGCCACAAGGTTGTCCCGATTTATCACCCCGGCGTCAACACTGACGCCGGCCCGTGGTCTTCAACCTTGTCCCCCTCCTGTAGTCCTCACCCCCTGTCCCCCTCTCCCTTCGGGTGTCCGGCCACAGACCTTGCTCGCGGGGCCGAGGACGACGGATACTATGGCCATGCCACTCAGCGCGCACCGCTTCACGGTCGACGAGTACCGCCGCATGGCCGAAGTGGGTGGTGGAGTGGGCCACGGCGCATCGGTCAGAGCTCGAGGACAATTGGGCTCGCGCTCGTGCCCACGCACCGCTCAGGACGATCGCGCCGCTGGAGTGAGGTCATGCTGAAGGACATCGTTGAAGTCAAACCGCTGGGCGGCTACCGCCTCTACCTGCGCTTCGAGGACGGCGTGGCGGGAGAGCTGGACTTGGCCCGTCGCCTCCGGTTCGACGGCGTGTTCGCGCCCCTCAAAGATCCCGCGTTCTTCGTACAAGTCCACGTCCACCCCCAGCTAGGGACCCTCGTCTGGCCTAACGGCGCGGACCTCGATCCCGACGTGCTCTACGCGGAACTGTCCGGGACGCCGATCGGTCACCCGCGAGGGCCGAGCCACCACCTGCGCTAGCTCCAGAGCGCATCGCTAGCACGCCTCCACGACCGCCTTCGCCCGCCCCGGCACGCGGATCAACCGCTCGTTCACCGGGTCGGCGGCGAGTCCGAACTCCTCCAAGGTTACGACGCCGAGCAATGGCTCGCTGCCCGGCGGGGCGAACACGACGATCGTGGGCTGTTCCCGTCCCGCGAGCGTGATCTGCACCCAGCCCATGCCGTACCGGACCTCCCGACCGTCAGCCAGCTCGAACGGTCGTTCATCGTCGGGAGTCACACCCAACCGCTCGAGCAGGTCGCGCGGGATGAACGTGTAGGTCGACCCCGTGTCGACCGGAGCGCGCAGGGACACGAAGCGGTGCGTGTCCTGGCGACGGATCCGGATGGGGACCCAAAAATGGCTCACGCGCGAATCTGACGTCGAGCCGCCGGGAAGGGGTAACCGATTCATTCTACCTCCCATCTATTCTGTGCGATCGACAATTTACGCTCGGCCGGATGAGGGGGCGGGAGCGCTACCGGCCCCTTGACTCGGCTGGCCCGCCGAGCGTAGCCTCGGCCTATGCCAACCACCCCGCCATCGCCACCTCTAGCCGATCTGGAGGCGCGCGCCATCACGATGGAGGAGTACTACGAGTATGCCCCCGAGAAGTTCGAGCTGTGGGGAGGATACCTCTTTCTTCCCGCCGAGTATCCCGAGCCGCGCGTGAAGCTGCTGCGGCTGCTGTTGGTGAACGTCGGACTGCTTGAGGCGCTACGTTTGGCGCCCGCGGAGCGGTGGCGTGAGGCGCTGAAACAAGTGTACGGCGGAGCGTGAGTACGATCGAGACCGCCTTCCGCGCCGACATGCGCGAGTTGAACGAGTCAAACTTCACTCGGTTCGACG
>CBFHAJ010000251.1:0-3518 GCA_965653495.1 uncultured bacterium
GGGCGCCGCATCGCGCCCCTGCTGCGACGCCGCTTCGCGCACCCGCTGCCGCGCATCGCCGCCGGCCGCTGGCTCGCCCGGCACGGCGCGCGCGCCATGATCGACCTGTCGGATGGCCTGACCGGAGACGCGAGCCATCTCGCCGCGGCGTCGGGCGTGCGCGTGGAGATCGCGCTCGAGCGGCTTCCCTGCTGGCCGCGGGCGACCCCGCGGGTGGCCGCGGGGAGCGGAGAGGAGTACGAGCTCCTGGTCGCGTTGCCGCCGCGGTTCGGCGAGCGCGATGCCCGCGCCTTTCGCCGCGCGACCGGCCTCCCGCTCACGCGCATCGGCGCCTGCACGGCGGGCAGCGGCTTACGGATAACGGATAACGGAAAACGGATTACGCCTCCCCGTGCCTTCGACCACTTCACCCGATGATCCGGACGCTCTGGTTCGCCGTCGTGCTCGTGGTGTCGAGCATCGTCCACGCGACCACCGTGTTGATCGCTGCGCTCCTGGGCGTGCGGCGCCGCCTTGGCGGCGTGTACGACTGGGGCACCACCGACTGGGCGCGTGACATCCTCGCGGCGGCGGGGACGCCGGTGCGTGTGACGGGACTCGAGCGGGTACCGTCGGGTCCGGTCGTGTACGCCTCCAACCATTCGTCCATGTTCGACATCTGGTCGCTGGCGGCCACGCTGCCCGGCTCGGTGCGCTTCGTGGCGAAGCAGGAGCTGGCCCGCGTGCCGCTCGTGGGCCGTGCCATGGTCGAGGCGGGGCACGTCACGATCGACCGCGCCAATCCCGCGCGTGCGATCGAAGCGTATGAGCGGGCGGCGGAGGTGATTCGGAGCGGCATCTCGGCGATCGTGTTCCCCGAAGGCACGCGCAGTCGCACGGGGGAGTTGCTGGCGTTCAAGAACGCGCCGTTCGGCCTCGCAATCGCCGCGCAGGTGCCGGTGGTGCCGGTCTACGTCCGCGACACGTTCGCGATCTTGCCCAAGGGACGCTTCTTTCTGCGGCCGCGTCCGATCCACATCGCCATCGGGGATCCCATCACAACCACCGGGCTGACGCTCGAGCGCCGCCAGGAGCTGCGCGACCGCGTGCGCGCGGCGGTCCTCCAGCTCCAGGCGCGCGTTGACGCCGGCGCCTCGGACCGCTAGGGTACGGGCCATCATGAGCACTATCATTTCCGTGCACGCGCGCGAGATCCTCGACAGCCGGGGCAATCCCACCATCGAAGCGGACGTGACCCTGTCGAGCGGCGCGGCGGGCCGCGCGGCGGTGCCGAGCGGCGCCTCCACCGGCGAGCACGAGGCCGTGGAGCTGCGCGACGGCGATCAGAAGCGCTTCGGCGGGAAGGGCGTGCTCGAGGCGGTCAAGAACGTGAACGAGGTGATCGCGCCGCGCCTCGAGGGCATGTCGGCGGAAGACCAGATCGTCGTGGATTATGCAATGCTCGACCTGGACGGCACGCCTAACAAGAGCCACCTCGGCGCCAACGCGATTCTCTCGGTGTCGATGGCCGTGGCGCGGGCGGCGTCGCAGGACGCCGGGCTCACGCTGTACCGCTATCTGGGCGGGCCGGTGCGCAACGTGCTCCCGGTCCCGATGATGAATATCCTCAACGGCGGCGCCCACGCGGCCAACAACGTCGACTTCCAGGAGTTCATGATCGTCCCGATCGGCGCCGAGAGCTTCGCGGAAGGGTTGCGCACCGGTGTGGAGGTGTTTCACGGCCTCAAGAAAGTGCTCGCCAAGCGCAACCTGTCGACGGCGGTGGGCGACGAAGGCGGGTTCGCTCCCAACCTGCCAAGCGACGAAGCCGCGCTCGAGGCCGTGATCGCAGGGATAGAGAGCGCGGGCTTCGAGCCCGGCAAGGACGTGGCCATCGCCCTCGACCCGGCTGCGTCCGAGCTGTACCAGGACGGCTCGTACGTCTTCAAGAAGAGCGGCGCCGGGACGAAGTCGTCGGACGACATGATCGCGTTGTACAAGGGGTGGATCGACCGCTACCCGATCGTCTCGATCGAGGACGGGCTGGGCGAAGACGATTGGGCCGGGTGGGCCAAGCTCACGGAAGCGCTCTCGGGACGGGTGCAGCTCGTGGGCGACGACCTGTTCTGTACCAACGTCGAGCGGCTCGACCGGGGCATCGAAGAAGGGGTCGCCAACGCGATCCTCATCAAGCTGAACCAGATCGGCACGCTCACCGAGACGCTGCAGTGCATCGAGCACGCCCGCTCCAACGGCTACGGCGCCGTCATCTCGCACCGCTCCGGCGAGACCGAAGACACGTTCATCGCGGACCTGGCCGTGGCGACCGGCGTCGGCCAGATCAAGACGGGCAGCGCGTCGCGTACCGATCGCGTCGCCAAGTACAACCAGCTGCTGCGCATCGCCGAAGAGCTGGGAGACGCGGCCTACTACCCGGGCCGCCACCTGTACGGGCTGTGAACCAGGCGCGACTGATCGGCAGCGTTGCGGCAGTGGTGCTCCTGGGACTGGCGTTTCAGGCGGGCGAGTACAGCACCATCGACTGGCTCAAGCTGCGCCGCCAGCGGGCCGAGGAGCGGCGCGCGTTGCGCGAGCTCGAGGTGTCGCTCGACTCGCTGCAGCGCCTGGCCCGGGGGCTCGAAACCGACCCGCTGGTGCAGGAGCGGGCAGCGCGCGAGCAGTTCGGCATGATCCGCAGGGGAGAGCTGCTGTATCGACTGGTGCCGCAGGTGGACCCGGGGAACGGGCCACCACCTTCATCGCATTGAGCGTCAGCGCAGCACGGTGCTCAGCGACAGGGTGATCATTTCCACCGTTTCATTGCCGGCGGCGGGACCGAGCAGCGCGTCGTCAATGCGGTAGGCGAGGCGCAGCCGGATCGGTCGCTGCGGCAGCTGATATACCACGCCCGCCTCGCCCCCCTGCGCCCGGCCCGGGCTCGCCGGCAGATTCACGTCGGAGGAAACCGCCCGCCACGCTTCCAGGTAGCTCGCGAGTCTCCCCGCCACGATCGGCGCATCGACGCGCGCGCGGGCTTGCCAGAACACCCAGCGCTCGGTGGTCGAATCGGTCACGTAGGCCCGGATCACCGGGCCGATGGTCAGCTCGAGCCACGGGACCGGCCGTCCGCCGGCGAACACGGCCCCCTGCACGAAATCCCGCGGCGGCGCGGTGCCGCCCGCGGCGGACTTCAACCCGGCTTCCATGAGTCCGGCGCCAAAGAGCAGCCCGTTCAAATCGACGCGTCCCTCGGCACCGAGCCCAGGACCCCGCTGCGAGATGCGGCCCGGGCCGGTGTCGGTATGCACCCACACCATCGCGGCGTCGCCGCGCAGCGTGATCGTGGGTCGCTGCTGAGCGACCGCAGCAGCCGCGCCGCTCAGCAGCGCACCGGCAGCCACGATCGCTCTCATGGCCCTCCCCGATCCGCCATGGTCACGGGACCCGCCCGGATGGCCAGACGCGCTGCACCGCGCCGCTTGGCGTTCTCGGCCTTCACCGCGTCCTTGAGCAGCACGCTGGCGGGCGGGCTCTTCAAC
>CBFHAJ010000252.1:0-3501 GCA_965653495.1 uncultured bacterium
AGCGGCTCGGGAAACGCGCCCGCGCCCTCCCAGATCATCACGTTGTTGGAGCAGCTGACGAGCTTGCCCGGGGGCGGCGCGAGGTAGCGCTCGCTGGAATTCTCGTCGGCGCGGAACACGTTGTTGGACAGGGCGAGCTGCGGGCTCGTGGCGCCCCACTCGAAGATCCCCACGTGGCCGGGCACCGCGCCGGAGTAGACGCCGTCGAACGCCTCCGCCCATACGATCGAGTTCGCGATCGTCTCGACGTTATTGCTGCCGTTCACCGGGTAGCCGCCCTGGGCGGCGAACGGCGAGTAGCACCCCTCCATCAGGACATCGTCGACCGTGCCGCTCAGCTGGAAGTCGTTCTCCACGCAGCCGTCCCGGCCGTACGGGAAGTAGACCCGGCGCACCGTCCAGTTCGGGGCCTGCTGCTGGAACGAGATGCCGTTGCCGTAGTTGTAGACCACCGCGTCTTCCACGATCACGTTGCTGCCGGTGTCCACCAGCACGCCGTAGGTCGTATACATGAACGTCCACGGCGTCGACGGCGGCCACTGTCCGATGATCTCCCCGCCGTGATAGCACGCGCCCGAGCCGCTGACGCGCACCGCCACCCAGTGATTGTTCAGGAACTGGGCGTTCGAGGCATCGATCCTCGTCCCGGGCGTGAGATTGGGATTCTCATAGTCCGACGTCTCGAGCCCGCTCAAGGTGATGAGCGGTCCCGTCTGTGCGAGACACGAGCCTGCGACCGGAGGAGGAGGAGGGGGCGGTGGGGGCGGTGCGGCCGCCACCGTAACCGCGGCCGTCTGCGCGATCACGACGCTGTTAATGGTCGCGGAGACGGTCTTCGTCTCGGCCACCGTCGACGTGAGCCTCCCGGTCGCCACGCCGCTCGCGCCAGTGACGGCCGCCGGCTGGGTGAGCGAGTTGCCGCTCCCCGTCGCGCTCAGCACGACGCGCGCTCCGCTGATCGGCGCGCCGCCCGAGTCACGCGCCGTGACCGTGATGGTGCTCGGCGCCGACCCCACGGTGATCGCCGCTGGTGCCGCCACGACGGTGGACCGGGTCGCCGAGACGCCCGCCGGAGGGGGCGGAGGAGGCGGCGGCGGCAGCGCACCGGCGTGGTGGCACACAGCACTGCCTGAATCGGCGCTCGTGCCAGCGGTCGTGATGAACTGCCAGGTGTAGCGCCCGGCGTCCAGAATGAGCTTCAGCACGCCATACGCGCCGCTGATGTTGACTTCGCTGTTGGCAATGCGATTCGTATTCGGCTGATCGAGGCCGTCGCCGCCCGTGCCGATGATGAACTGGCGGATCCCGGCGCTCGGGTCCGCCGTGCCGTCGGGGGCCTGCGGCGCGAAGCGCTCATAGTCGTGCATGTGGGCGTTGACGATCACGTCGGCGCCGGCGGCATACAGATCGTCCCAGAACGGCTTCACGGCATCGGTGGGCCAGAAGCTGGTGCTGACGTTCGAATAGAAGCGCGGCCGGTGCCACACGGCCAGCACGCAGGGCTGCGAATTGGCGGCGAGGTCGGCCTTGAGCCAGGTCTCCTGCGCCGAGCCCGCGGCGGTCGCGACACGGGCACTGACGCTGTTCAGCACGATGATGTGCCAGGCGCCGACGTCGTGGCTGTAATAGCCGCCCGTCGTCGGATCGCCCGCGGCCGCGCCGAAGTAGCCGAAATACCCTGCGGCCGTGGCGCTCGAGTCGTACTCGTGGTTGCCGGGCGCCGGATAGGTGCGGGCCAACGCGCGCCCCCACGTCGGCGCGTAGCAGTTCTGGTAGTCTGCCGCGGTCGCCGCGGGCAGCGCGTTGTCACCGGCGGTGAAGACGACGCCCCCCACCCCCGCGCTCACGGAGTCCAGCAGTGCCGCCGTCGCTTGGGAATTGGGATTGCCGCAGCGCGCGATGTTGCCGGCGCCGACGAACACCACCGGACCAGCGGCGGTCGCCGCGGCGGAAGGCCGCAAATGTTTGGCAGGTGAAGTCGGTGCGGTGTCGCGACCGCACGTCGCAACCAGCAACGCTCCCCCGACTGCTACGGCGACGGCTCCGCGACCAGATCGCACCGACAGGTGGCGCACGCGCGCCCTTGAACTGGAGAGGTCGAGTGGCCCTGCCGCATCACGCGTGCCCGGAGCGCATCAGGGTGTTGCGCGGTCTTCGTGAGACGTCCTTGCCGCACGCGCACGACAGTCGAGGAGATGGCGCCACAATGTTCGCCAGCTAACTGATCCGCGGCGCCGACCGATTCCCCCGGGCTCGCTATACTTGCGCGTGTCATGCCACCCGGGGACCACATGATCCGATCGCTCCGACCGCGTTGCGCCGCCGCCGTGTGCCTGCTTCTCGCTGTCGCTGCCATTCCCGCCGCCGCGCAGCACTTCACCGTGCAGAAGTTCGCCATCGGCGGGGACGGCGGCACCGATTACCTCACCGCCGAGCCCGGCACCGGACGGGTGTTCGTGTCGCGCGGCACGCACGTGATGGTGATCGACGGCGCGACCGGCAAGGTGATCGGCGACATTCCCGACACGCCGCGGGTGCACGGCGTGGGGCTCGTCGCCCGGTCCCATCACGGCTTCACCACCAACGGCGGCGACTCGACGGTCACGATGTTCGATCTGCGAACGCTGGCCGTGATCAAGAAGATCAAAGTGCCCTCGGGCGGGCTCGACGGCATCATGTACGCCGACGCCGACGACCGGATCATTCTCACCACGCACTCGACGCCCGGCACCGCCACCGCCATCGATCCGGCGAGCGGGGCGATCGTGGGCAGCGCCACGCTCGAGGACGACGCGCCGGAAGGCGCCGCGACCGACGGCTTGGGACGCATCTTCGTCAACAACGAAAGCAAGAGCACGATCCAGGTGATCGACCTGAAGGCGATGCGGTCGACCGCCTCGTGGGACCTGAAGCCGTGCGAGGGTCCCACCGGTATCGCGTACGACGGCGCATCCAGGCGCATTTTTGCCGGCTGCAGCGGCACGTCGGTCGTGATCGATCCCGCGAGCGGCAAGGTGATCGCGACGATTGCCAATGGCGCGGGCGTGGACGCGCTGGGATGGGATCCGGTGGAGAAGCTCATCTACATTCCCGCGGGGCGCGACTCGAGCGTCACTATCGTGCATCAGGACGCGCCCAACGCGTATACCGTGGTGGCGACGGTGCACACGATGACCGGCGCGAAGACCATCGCCGTCGATCCCGTGAAGCACGTGGCGTACCTGTTTCAACCCGAATACGGTCCGGCGCCCGCCGGCGCGCCACCGGGACCGTTCGGACGCCCGCCGCGCGGTCCGGTGATCGGCGCGTACTTCTTCGCGATCAGGCATTAGGTAACAATCGCGTGACATCGCTCGGCTGACCCCGGGCGCGGCGCCCCGGGGTCGGTCGACTCGAGCGGTCCTGTGGGTTCTTTGACCCTGGCCGCTGTCGCACGCGCGCGTCGCTCCAAGTTGCATAATCAACCCCCGACAATTCTCCCGTGCGTCGCGTTAGATTTTT
>CBFHAJ010000253.1:0-3496 GCA_965653495.1 uncultured bacterium
CGACGCGCAGCTCCGCCCACTCCTCTTGGCGGGCCGCGACCACGTCGCGCACCTGGCGCTCCCGCCCGCTCAACCGCGCGCCGCCCGTCTAGACCTCGCTGAACACGATGCGGCGCACCTGCCCGTCGGCGAGGCCGTCGAACACGACCAGATCGACGGGTGTGCCCAGAAAGCGCACGTCCTTGGGATTGAAGGCGAACTCGGGGAGATACGGGATCAGCTGCTCGTGCACTTTCCCGACCGTGACCGCCTGGCTGCGCTGCACGGCATCTTCGCGGATGGCCGCGGTATAGCGCGCCTTCCAGGTCAGGATGTACACCCACGCGGCGAGCAGCGCGAGCGCCAGCCCGAGCAGCACGCCGAGCGCGACGGCCGGCAGCGGCGATGAGAGAGCGGTTATGAGAGGTCCAATTGATCCGCGAGGCGCCGCGGCGCGCGGTTGCGCCAGGCGATGATCAACGCCTCGCGCACCGCATCCTTGCGCGCCACGGGCAAGCGCACGCTCGTGCTCCCCGAGCGACCCCAGCCGCCTGTGACGGGCGTGAACGCCGCCGGTGCGGCCCGCACGAACAGCTGCTGCTGCTCCGGCGTGAGCTTCACCATCGCCCAGCCGCGACCGGGATAACCGAGGGTCGCAAAGATGCGGCCGGCCACCCGGAAATCCGGGTGGCCGTTGTGCACCGCCTCGGCCGCCTGCGGCAGGCTCATCGCGAGCCTCCGGAACTCGCCCGCCGTCATCGCCTCCCCCTCAGTTGGCCTGCGCGATCTGCGCGTTGGCCAGGTCGGTCACGCTCCGCACCACGGTGCGGACCTTGGCCTGGTCGGCCGCGCTTTGTACGTCGTTGCGCAGCTCGGTCGCGAGCCGCGTCAGGGCGTCGCGCCGCGCCTGGCCGCTCAGCTGCTCGGCGTGAGCCAGCTCGCTGCGTGCCGCGGCCACGTCGTTGGCGGCGAGGCCGTGCGAGCGCTCCAGCTGATCCAGATACGCCCGCGGCACCGCGAAGCTCGGCGGCCAGACGATGCGCTGCTGGTCCTGAACGTTGAGGGCGTCCACGTGGACGCTCTTGGCGGCGGCGATCTCGTTCTTCGAGAGCAGCCCGCTCGGCTCCAGGTCCAGGATATCGAGCCCGCGTCCGATCTCCGAGCTGATGATGTAGCCGTTGTACCAGTACGCCGACCACGAGCCGGCGCCGACCAGCTTGGTCGAATCCATCGGGCCGCGGTCGAAGTACGCGATTTCCTTGGGATGCGCGGCATCGGTGAAGTCGAACACCGAGATGCCCCCCTGATACCACCCCTGGACCATGATGTCGCGACCGGGGACCGGGATGAGCGAGCCGTTGTGCGCCACGCAGTTCTCGAACTGCGTCTGCGGCGCCGGCATCTTGTAGTAACTGCGGAACGTCATCGCGTCCCGCGCCACCGCGAAGATCGCGTCGGCGCCCCATTCGGGCTTGTCGGTGACACGGCACTTGGGCTGCAGTCCCCCGCCCCATTCGTCGGTGAACAGCAGCGTGGTGCCGTCATTGTTGAACGTCGCCGAGTGCCAGAACGCGAAGTTCGAGTCGGCCACGGCGGCGATGCGCTTCGGGTTCGCCGGGTCGCGGATGTCGAGCAACACCCCGTAGCCGGCGCACGCGCCGCCCGCGATGCCCAGCGCCGGGTACACGGTGATGTCATGGCACTGCAACGGCCCGGGCCGGGGGCCGTTCCCGGGTGTAGGCGGGTTGACGATCAAGTCCACGATGCTCTGCGCCGAAGCCCGCAGCGTGGCGCTGTCGGCGGCGGTGGGCGCGCCCGTTCCGCCCCGGGCCTTCACGATGCTGTCGAGCCGCGTCCTCACAAACCGCGGTCCCAACACGATCTCCTGGCCCTGCACGGTCGCGGTGAAGCCGCCCTTGGCGCGCGCTTCGGCGGCCGCCTTGGCGGCGGCGGCGATGTCTTCCGGCGCCTCCCCGTGCGACGCCGGGTGAGCCAGGTCCGCGAGAATGGGCGGCTTGCTGACCACATGCGCCTGCTCCGGATGGGCGACTGGCACCTGAATCACCTCGATGCGGAAATGCTCGCTGTTGGGATCCTTATCGGGCGTCAGGTCCGAGCACCCCGCGAGCTCGCTGGGCGAGCGCACTGGGGCGCCGCCCGACACATAGATGTAGACGTTGGCGGAGTCCTTCGGGTCCGTCACCACGGTGTGCGTGTGCGAGCCGCGGCAGGTCTGCACGGCCGTGATGGGCTTGGGGTGCGCGATGTCCGAGATGTCGAAGATGCGGATGCCGCGCATGCGCTCCTTGCTCACGGAGTCCTGCACGCCCTGGGTGCCGCAGTCGAGCCGGCCATTGAAATCCTCGCCCGAGACGAAGAGCAGGTTGCGGTACACCGAGACGTCGTTCTGCGCATCGGGGCACACATACGCCGTGACGAGCGTGGGGCGGCTCGGCTGCGCGATGTCCCACACCTGCAGGCCGTGGAAGTTGCCCTGGATGACGTAGTGCCCGGTGAAGGCGATATCCGAATTGAGGTACCCGAAGTCGCCTGGATTGGTATCGTCCGTGAACTGCGCCGGCTTCCGTGCTTCGGCCACGACCCGCATGTTCCAGGTCGCCTCGGCGGCGTTCATCCAACCGGCGCGCAACCCGACGCGCCGGTCGGGTTGCGGGGCCGTCGAGGACATGTCGAGCTTCGCGCCGCTGGCGCACGCCGCGACGACCGCTCCAATCGTGAGCAACACGAATCGGGATCTCACTGAAGACTCCGTTGCGAGTTGGGTGACAGGGTATTGAGCATGCGCGTCATGCGGTCGATCTCGGCAGCCTGATCGGCGGCGATATCGGACGCGAGCTGGAACAGCATCCCGCCGCGCGCGGCGCCCGGCGCATCGATCAGCTCCCGCACCATGGTGAGCGCGCCGCGGTGGTGCTGGATCATATCGGTGAGGAACAGGCGGTCGAACTCGGGGCCGCGGGCGCTGTCGAGCTGCGCCAGCTGCGCCGCCGTGAGCATCCCTGGCATGAGCATGGCGTGATCCATGCCCGGCATGGCGGAGGCGGGCGCCGCAGCATCCGGCACCGGTTGCTTGCGCTCCTGCAACCAGCGCTGCATCGCCGCGATTTCGTCGCGCTGCCCGACCACGATGCGCTCGCACAATGCCTGGAGCCCGGGGCTCGCGCCGTGGCTCGCGGCCCAGCCGGCGATCAGCACCGCCTGGGCGTGATGCGCGATCATGCCCGAGACGAACCGGACGTCCGCCGGGTTGACTGAGGCGGACTGCTGGGCCTGGAGGGTCGAAACGGCGGCAAGGACGAGTGCAGTCAGCGGGAAACGGGCGCGCGACATTGCTGAACGATAGCCTGCACGCCGCGGCGGCTCAACTCGTTGCAACCTGGCGGGCGGCGCGCACGCCGCTGCATTCTTCTGCGGTACGTCTTCCCGTCCCATGACGCATCACATTACGCAACAGGGGGCGCCCGTGACCAAGAAGAGCTTTTCCCGTCGTGCATTC
>CBFHAJ010000254.1:0-3411 GCA_965653495.1 uncultured bacterium
ACAGTCACAACCTGCGACTCCCAAGGGAATGCTCGGCCGGATCGCCGCGGCGTGTGGACCGTGACATGGACGTAGATTGCAGCCGTGCGCGCAATCGTGTGGGCGATCCTCAGCGCGGTGTGCGTCGGCTCGCTCCCCGCTCAGACCACCGGCGACACCGTTGCCACGAGCATTCGGGATGCCACGCGCGACAGGCTCGAGACGCTGCTCGGTACCTACGCGAAGACCCTCGGGCTGCGCTGGTCCCGTAATGCCAAGGAGCCCTACAACATTGTGGCGTACTACGATCGTGATCTGCGCTACACCGCGCGGTTCGAGATCGTCATGAACATCACCCGCCAGAACACGATCGGGTTTCGCGCCTACCCGGTGCCGTACCTCAACATCGACGATGCCCGCGACCCCAGCGGGCTGATGCGAAAGATGTTGCGGCTCTCCGAACAGAACTTTCTGTTCTGGGCCGCGGATGCGTCGCAGGACATCTACGCGGGTTTCACCATCACGCTCGAGTCCGGGTTTCCGGATGAGGCGATCAAGATCGTGCTCCGGAGCGTGCCGCTGGTCGACCGGGATGTCGGCGAGCTGCTGACGTTCGTCGACTAGGAGGAGTCATGCGCCTTTGGATCTCCGCTTGTGTCGCGGTCGCGCTGTTCTCGCTGCAGCACGGGCCCCACGGCCCACCGCTCAGATCTCACGTCTTCCCGCCAGACACGGGGCGGGTGCGCGTGACCGAGGCAGCGGTGTTCCGCGCGCTGGTCGACACGGTCACCGCGAACTTGAGCCGCCTCGAGATCCACGTCACGACGCTCGGACCGGGCAAGGAGCCGCACCCGCCGCACCGCCACGCCCATGAAGAGTTGATGGTGATACGGAGCGGGACCCTTGAGGTGCTCCAGAACGGCATCACCCGCCGCGCGGGCCCGGGCGCGGTGATCTTCGAGGCGTCCAACGAGCTGCACGGCTTGCGAAACCCCGGTCCCGATTCGGCGACGTACGTGGTGATCCGCATCGACCCGCACGATCTGGCGAGCGCGAGCCAGCGCTAGCACTTGTGTGGGGGCGGCGCCCCGCGGCATGCGCGTTGCCGTTGATTTCGCTCCCTGCTGCACTCTAGTGCTTGTAACGGGAGAGGTCTCGGGGGGGGGAGGGCGCGTGGCACTGCACGTCGTCGTGGCAGACGATCACCCGATGCTCCGGCACGGCGTCCGGGCCCTGCTGGAACGGCACGGCGTCGAGGTCGTGGGGGAAGCCTCCGACGGCCGCGCGGCGGCCGCCGCGGCGCGCGCGCTGCACCCCGACGTCGTGGTGCTCGACATCATGATGCCGCAGCTCAACGGCATCGACGCCGCACGCGAGATCGCAGCCACGTGTCCCGACACTCGCGTCGTGCTGCTCACCGCCCTCGACCAGGATCGCCTCGTCACGGAGGCGGTCACCGCCGGCGTGCGCGGGTTCGTCCTCAAGACGCAGGCCGAGGAGGACCTGCTCCAGGCGATCGAGCAGGTGTCGCGCGGTGGGTTCTACGTGGGCGGCGGGGTCTCCCAGGCCGTCGTCGAGGCGTGCCGCGCCGCAGCGGCCGAGGACCGCGGCCGGCTCACGCCGCGCGAGCGCCAGGTGGTGCAGCTCGTGGCCGAGGGCAAGTCCACCAAGCAGCTCGCCGCGCAGCTGGGCATCACCCCCAAAACAGCCGAGTTTCACCGCGCGCGGGTCATGAAGAAGCTCGGCGTGCACGACGTGGCGGGACTGGTCCGGTACGCGGTGCGTGAGGGTCTGATCACACCGTAGCCCGGGTATTTCCCCTCCCGGGTCAGGAGTTTCCCCGGTTTTTCCCGTTTCGAGCCGTCGCCACATTGCGGCGTGGCTCGTCGCGCACCGTTCATCCGACCGCCCGTCTTGCTGGTCGCCAACGCGTTCGGCACATGGGTCAGCCAGGCGCTCGCCAACCTCATCAAGGCGCGCGGCTATCGCGTCCACTTCGTGGTGACCGGCGGCGAGGTGCTCGATCGCTTTACCGAACTGCGGCCCGACGTCATCGTGCTCGATGCCGACCTCCCGGACGTGGACAGCGTCGCGCTCTGCAGTACGCTGCGCGAGCATCCCGACGGGTGGAACCTGCCGATCGTGATGATCACGTCGGCGCCCGGGACCAAGCAGCAGCGGCTCGCCGCCCTTGAGGCCGGGGCATGGGACTACCTGAGCGTGCTGCTCAACCCCGAGGAGCTGACCCTCAAGGTCGACACGATGGCCCGCGTCAAGCTCGAGACCGACCGCCGGCTCGAGGGGAGCGTCGTGGATCCCGCGAGCGGGCTGTACACGATGCGCGGGCTGGAGCGCCGGGCGCGTGAGCTCACGTCGGAAGCGTTCCGACGCCATGCCCCGCTCGCCTGCGTGGCGCTGGGCGTCGAGCTCGACCCCAAAGGCGAGCGGCGCGGGGTGAGCCCGGCGGCGCTGCCCGCGGCGATCGCGCACGCCACCCAAGTGCTGCACGACAAGGGGCGCACGTCCGACTGCATCGGCGCACTGCGCGCCGGAGAGTTCGCTGTGCTCGCGCCCGGGACGGGTGCGGCAGGCGCGGTGCAGCTGGCACAGCGACTGGCGGAGCTGATCGAGACGGCTGGACCTCGGCCCGCCGGCCTGCCGCCGTTGCGCGTACGGGCGGGCTACGAGGCCGTCGCCGATGCACATGCGACACCGCTCGCGCCCGCCATCCTGCTCGAGCATGCGGGCACCGCGCTGCGGCAGGGCGCAGGCGAAGCATCGGGAGAGCGAGTTCGGGCGTACCGGCCCTAGTCCTCACCCCGTCGCTACGGCTCGATCAGCCGCTGCCGACCTCCTTTATTGATGAGCTTCACCGTCGTCTCCCCGCCCTCGGCCAATACCGGGACGTACGTCGGATCGGCCTCGCCGCCGATCACCAATCCCGCGGTTGACGCCACCGTGACGCCGGGTCTAGGTTCACGAGACGAACCCCCTCCGGGAGCCGCCGCGACATGCCCCATGCCCCCGCCCCCCTTACTCGTCGTGAGTTCCTCCAGTCCAGTGGCGCCGCTGGTGCGAGCCTCGTCATCGGGTTCCACCTCCCGGCGCTCGCGCGCGGCGCCATTCCGCCGGCCGGCTCGTTCCAGCCCAACGCCTGGCTCGAGATTCGCCCGGATGGCGCGATCGTGATCTGGACAGGTCGCTCGGAGATGGGTCAGGGCGTGAAGACCGCGATGCCGATGATCGTGGCCGAGGAGCTCGAGGCGGACTGGACGCGGGTGACGGTCGTACAGGCAGACGCCGATCCGGCGTACGGCGACCAGTTCACCGTGGGGAGCCGCAGCGTCCGCACGGGGTTCGAGCCGCTGCGCCAGGCGGGAGCGGCGGCGCGGGAGTTGCTCGTGAGCGCGGCGGCGCACACGTGGAGCGTGC
>CBFHAJ010000255.1:0-3373 GCA_965653495.1 uncultured bacterium
CGGCCGGTCGGAGATGTTGTACTCCGTGATGTTCTTCTTGAACCCGCCCGCCACCGTGAGAATGGTGTACTTCTGGACCAGATAGTCGGGCAGGTCCTGCCGCCACAACAGCTGGCGGTTGGGCGGCGCCACGTTGATCACGGACAGCTGCGTGCCGCCCGAATTCGCGACCACGATCGTGTCGGCGTAGTTCCCCAACGTGTCCTTGGGCCAGAGCGCGATGCCCCACGGCTGCGGACCGGCCGAGGGAATCCCCGAGGCCACGAACGTCGAGTTCGCGACCTGGAATACTTCCACGCGCGACAGCGCGGGGTTCGTGAGGTACAGCTCGCGCCGCGTGGAGTCGTAGATCGCGTCGGCGATGCGGCCTCCCAGCGGCAGCGCGCGGGTGAACCCGGCGACGATTATCACCGTGTCACTGCCCGAGCCGGCGAGCGACGCGCGACTGGGCCCACCACCGAACCGGGACGCCGTGTTCGCGATCACCGTGCTCGACTGCGAGTAGGCGCAGTTGCGGTTGGTCGCCAGGTCGCAGGCGTAGCCGCGCACCACCACGGTCTTCGGGAAGGTGGTGATGAGATTCTGGAGGTTGAGGCTGAACGTGCGCTGCACGTCGGTGAGGTTGCCGGCGCCCACGTTGATGGAGTCGAATTCGAGCGGCACAACGCCGGCGAACGGCGGAGTGGCCGCGAGCACGGTGTCGATGCGGAAGCCGATCCACGAGATGGCGCTCGGATCGGTGGCGTGCACGATGATGCTGTCGCTCACCTCGACGCGCGAGGCGATGGTGTGCGTCACGGTGGGCGGCGTCACGTCGTTGGCCGGCGTCTGTACCTGCACGGTGACGGTGTTCGAGAAGCCGCGGCGCCCGCCCGCGTCCATGGCGAAACCCGTCACGGTGAACGAGGTGATCCCCGCGCTGACGGTCAGGGTGTCGGTGTACGTCGTGTCGGGCGGCTGCCGCGTCGTGAAGACGAGGGAGTCGCTCGGCGGCGTGGTCGGATCGGTGACCGCGTTGGCCGGCACGATGATGAACCCGATGCGCTGCAGGCCGCCCAGCTGCTGCGCCTGTACCGACACGGGGATGTTCTTCCCGGTGGACGCGAGCGCGCCCGTGACCGGCGCCAACAGCACCACCTTGAGCGCCTGCACGTTCGACAGGAAGATGGTGATGCTGTCGGTGGCGAAGTTGCCCGCGCCATCAGAGGCCTTGGCGACGATCTTGATCAGCCCGCCCGCGCCCGACCCGGCGGCAAACGTGATGTTCTCGCCGAACGTGACGCTGGGCGTGGCAGTGTTGAAGACGGTGTCGGTCTGCGCGATGAAGCCGCCCGAGTACGTGAGCTGGATGTCCTTGAGGCTCAGGTTATCGGACGCCGTGACCGTGAACGACAGGCCGTTGGCGATCTGCTCGGTGTCGGAGCTCGCCGTCAGGGCGATGACCGGCGGGATGAGATCCCGCTGGATGTTGCCCGGATTCTTGGCCGTTTCGCACGACCACACGCTCCCGATGAGCGCAAGGATCCCCCACCAACCCCGACCCGCACGAGCCTGCCGCATAGGTGCTCCCGGCTTACTTCCCGGTGCTGGGCGTCACCAGGTCGTCGATGATGTGTGGCGTGATGAGAATCAGTAAGTCCCGCCGCTCCTCGGTCTCCGACGTGAAACCGAACAGCTTGCCGAGCAACGGCAGGTCTACAAGGAATGGAATTCCGGTCTTCGTCACCGTGACGGACGTCACCGTGAGGCCACCGATGACGGCGGTTTCGCCGTCGTTGACGAGAATCTGGTTGTCCGCCTGCTGCGTCTGGAACGTGAACCCGATGTCCACCGACGCCGGCTTCACGCTCGAGTTCTCGGCGTGCACTTCCATCAGCACCTGACGGTTGGCCGTGACGTGCGGCGTCACCTTGAGGTTGATGCCGGTCTGCTCGAACCGCACCGTGGCGCGCGGCACCACGTTCGAGGCGCCGGTCTGCGCGCTCACGTCGATGATGCGGATCGGCACACGGTCGCCGACCAGGATCTCGGCCGCGCGGTTGTCGAGCGTGGTGATCGTCGGCTCCGCCTGGAGGTCGGCGAGGTCGACCCGCTGCAGCGCCTGCAGGAACGTCGTCAGATTGAAGTTCCCGATCGCCGTCGAAAAGATCAGGTTCAGCGCCGGATTGATGATCGTCTGATCGGCGTTCCCGATCGCCGAGAGCGAGTTGCCGCCCAGGTCCACGATCACCTGGTCGGACGTGAAGTTCGACTGCGGCACGAACGCGTCCGGAATGCCGTCGCCGTTGGTGTCGACCGGCTTGGCGGTCCGCGGGTCGGGCCGCTGGATGAGCTTGTTGAAGAACTGCGTCGGCGAGCCGAGGTCGTACTTGAGACCCAGCTCCTCCACGTCGGTGCGGTCCACGAAGATGATCTTCGCCTGGATCGAGACCTGCGGGGTGCGGATGTCCATCCCCTTCACGAAGTCTTCGACTCGATTGATGCGACTCGAGATCTCGGTGATCACCAGCGCGTTGTTCGTCGAGTCGGCGACCACGTGGCCGCGCGCCGTCAGAATCGACTGCACCGACGGGACCATGGCCGCCGCGCGGGCGTAGTTCACCCGCACCAGCCGCGTCTCCACCGGGACGGTCGAATCGGCGCGCGCCAGGTCTTTCTTGTCGATCACCTGGATGATGCCGCCCTCGAGCACGCTCGAGGCGAGCCCCTGCGACTCGAGCACCGCCGCGAACGCGAGGTCCCACGGCTGGTTCTTGATCTCCGCTGAGACCGACCCCTTGATGTCCTTCGAGAGGACGATGGTGCGGCCGCTGAACGCCGCGAAGCCGGCCACCACCTCGCGGATGTCGGAATTATCCCAGGTGACGGTGATCCGGGGCGCCTGCGACTGCTCGCTCTCGCGGGCGTGCGCCGCGAGGTATGCGTCGATGGACAGCTCAGTCCCGCTCGCGGCCGGTGCGGCCACGCGCGCCGCCTCGCCACCGCGGCTCGGGGCAGGCGCGGGCGCCGACGCGGGGGCGGGAGGGGGGGCGGTCAGGCTGGCCACGACGGTCGCGCGCTGGCTCGACCACGCGGCGAATGAGGTGCGCTCGGTGCCGATCTTGGCGCGCACCTGACCGGCGCGGCGCTCGATCTGATAGTCCTTCAGGACGTCCAGGTCGATCACCACGCGCACCACGCCGGGCCGGAACTGCGCGTAGCGGATGTTCTTGATCCCGCCCCGGTTCTGGCCGTCGTACAGCGCGGCGGGAGCGGACAGCCGGGCGCCCTGCAGGTCGATCACCAAGCGGGCCGGATTGGCCAGCGTGAAATCCTGCACCTCGACGGCGCCCTGGAGATCGATCACGACCTCCACGCTGCCGGCCGCCGGGAG
>CBFHAJ010000256.1:0-3321 GCA_965653495.1 uncultured bacterium
CCTGCAGGTCCGACCCCATCGCCCGCACCAGTTTGCGGCAGATCGTGAGGCCGAGCCCTGAGCTGGAAAAGTGATCGCGCGGGGCCGCGGGCCGCCGCCGCACCGGCTGGTACAGGCTGCGCAGCCGGGCGGAGTCGATCCCGCAGCCGGTGTCGCGCACCGAGAACTCGAGCCGCTGCGCATCGAGCGGCAGCGCGGCCACCTCGACGAACCCCGTCTCGGTGAACTTCACCGCGTTGGTCGCGAGGTTGAGCAGCACGCGCGACAGAGCGCGCTCGTGCCCCACGCGCCGCTCCGGCACGGGGTGGATCAGCCGGATCTCGAGCTGTTTCTCCTCGGCGATCGGCTGGATCATGCTGCGGACGGCGCCGAACACCTCGGCGACGGAGAAGGCAGCGGGCGCGCCGTCCACCAGCCGCTGGCCTCCGCGGGCCAGCTCGAGCACATCGCTCGCGGTGGCGCACAGCGACAGCGCCGCGCTGTAGATCAGCCCGAGCTGCCGGGTCTGCTCGTCCGTCACCGGCCCGCCCTGGCCCTGCTGCAGCGCCTCCGCCAGGAACAGGATCGACGTCAGCGGCGACCGGAGGTCGTGGGCTAGCTCCACCACCAGATCGAGCCCCTGCGGCCCGCTGAGGCACGCCGCGAGATCGGGCGGCTCCGGCTGCGGTGGAGCCTCAACGGTGGCCGCCACGGTCGCCGTGTCGGGCCAATCCAGCAGTTCGGCGGTGTTCGTTTTCGGGTTCATGGAGTCGCCTGGTCCCTCGCTGGTGCCCCGGCCACTGCTTCAGCCGGGAGCGCCTGCTCCGCCTGTTCGTCGGCGGGCGCCGGCTCGCGCTCGACCACCCAGCCGGCCGTGGGGCTGCGTTGCAGGCCGTGACGCTCCATCAACCGGTACAGCGTGGTGCGGTCGACGCCGGCGATGCGGGCGGCCTTGGACATGTTGCCGCTCGCGCGGTTCACGAGCCACGTGAGGTACTGCCGCTCGAACTGCGCGATGACGCGGTCGCGGGCGGCGTGATAACTCTCTTCCAGCAGGGTCGAGATCAGCGAAGCCGGGTTGGGGCTCGCGACGGCCGCCTGCTCCCCCGTGAGCTGCAGGTCCTCCGGACGGATCTCGGCGCCGGGCTCCACGACCACCGCGACGTGCTCGATCACGTTCTGCAGCTCGCGCACGTTGCCGCGCCACGGATGGCTGCACAGGGTCCGCAGCGCCGTGTCGGTGAGGCGCGGGAACGGCGCGCCCTTGCGGCGGTGCCGCACCCAGTAGGTCGACAGGAAATAGTCGGCGAGCAGCGGGATGTCTTCCGGGCGCTCGCGCAGCGCGGGCACGTGGATCGGCACCACCTTGAGGCGGTAGTACAGGTCCTCCCGCATGTCGCCCGACTCGACCGAGGACTCCGGATCACCATTGGTCGCTGCGATGAAGCGCACGTTGACCACGGCATCGGTGTTCTCGCTGCCCACGCGCCGCACCACGCCGTCCTGAATCACGCGGAGCAGCTTGGCCTGGATCGGCTTCGGCATCTCGATCAGCTCGTCGAGAAACAGCGTGCCGCCGTTCGCCGCTTCCAGCAGGCCGGGTTTGTCGCGCACGGCGCCGGTGAAGGCGCCCTTGCGATGACCGAACATCTCCGACTCGAGCAACCCTTCGGGGAGGGCCGCGCAGTTCACCGCCACGAACGGCCGGCTGGAGCGCCGGCTGTGGTGATGGATGAATTGCGCGATCATTTCTTTGCCGCTGCCGCTCTCGCCCGTGATGAAAACCGAGGCGTCCGTCGGGGCGACTTTGCGCGCCAGCTCGATGGCCCGCCGGAACGCCGGCGCGGTACCGAGCAGCGTAATCTTGTCGGAATGCACCTGCAGCTGGTCCAGCGTGTCGCGCTGCTCGCGCGTCTCCCGTGCCACGAGCAGCGTGTGCACCGCCCGCCCGATGAGGACTTGCAGGTGCGACGCGGAGAATGGCTTGGGGAGGTAGTCGAACGCGCCCTGGCGCAGCGCTTCCACACTCGATTCGACGCTGGGGTTGCCGGTCATCACGATCACGATCGTATCGTGATTCGTTCCCAGCGCCGTCCGCAGCAGGGTGAGTCCGTCGACCTGGGACATGTACAGATCCACCAGCACCAGATCGAACGCGCGCCGCTTGAGCAAGTCGAGCGCTTCCTGCCCGCGACTGCAGACCGTCACATCATACCCTTCATGGCGCAGCACGGCCGCGCAGCTCTCCCGCAGCGTGTGCTCGTCGTCGACCACGAGAATCCGCACGCGAGCCTTTGCTTCCGGCCCGATAGCGAGCATGGCCGCCGGTTCCCGCCCCTCAGCCGCCGGGGCAGCGCCGTCATGTGCGAGCGGAATAGACATCGGGATTCGTCCTCGATTCCGGTTGTGCCCCCCCCTACGCACGGTTCGGGCCAATCTGTCGCAACCCCGCAGCGGGCCATTTTTCCGCACAACGGAGCCAAAATCGCCGACTGGCGGAGGCATCCTCGGCCCTCGAACCGCACCAAGGTGCATCCGCAGCCCGGCGCTGGTGCACCGATTTGCGACATTCGGCACGCGCGGGTTCGGCGCCGCGCGGTATCGGACTTGCCATAGAGGAATCGCAACGCCGCCGCGACTCTGCGCGGCCCGGCCCACACAGCACGAGGAAACCCGATCGATGAGTACCAGCCCGCTCCAGCTTCCGGGCGCAGCCTCCCCCGCATCCCCACCAGCGATCGCCTCTTACGCGGCTCCGCCCGTCGGCGCCGATCTGGCCTTCGCACAACCCGACACCGGGGTCGACTGGCGCCGGGTGCTGCAGGCGATCGCCCGCTTCAAGTGGCTGATCATGGCGGGGACGATTTTGGGCACGGCGGCCGGCGTCGCGGCGACCACGGTCCTCAAGCCCCAGTACGCGGTGCAGGCGACGATCTGGATCGACAAGCCCGATCAGCGGGGCGACCGTGACCGCGGTCCCATCCGGCCCGGTCAGCCGTTCGAGGCCGAGGCGTGGATCGATCTGCTCAAGTCAGGCCGCGTGCTCGATCAGGTGGTGCGAGACCAGCGCATGTACGTGAACCCGAAATCACCGGCCGACGCCGCCCTGCTCGAGTCGTTCCGGGTGGGCGACCGCTACCGGCCGGGCAACTATCGCCTCGCGGTCGACGCCGGCGGACACGGCTACACGCTGGCCACGGACAAAGGCGTGGAGGTCGACCGCGGCACGGTGGGCGACTCCATCGGCACCCGGCTCGGGTTCGTGTGGGCGCCGCCGGCCAGCGCGCGGGCGAGCGGCCGGGCGATCGAGTTCTCCGTCGCGACCGTGCGGGACTCGTCCCG
>CBFHAJ010000257.1:0-3270 GCA_965653495.1 uncultured bacterium
GATCGCGGTGCCGACCAGCACGTGCGGAGTCTCGACGAATACGCGGGCATAGTCCAGCGACGCGATGGCACCGACGCCGACAAACGACGCCGCGATCCGGTCGACGACGGCGAGCAGTTGCCCCAGCACCATGATGTACAGGAGCGGAGTCGCCGTGCGGTACAGCGCCCGCAGCTCATCTCCCCCTCCCCCTCCCCCTCCCGGGATCGCGGCAGAGTGAGCCAGGGATTCCGTGTGGCGCAGCTCCCAGAATACGTACGCCAGGTACAGGGCGAACGCGCCGGCGAAGCCGAGTCCGATCCACTCCGGGTCGCGGAGCCAGGCGGCGATCGGGATGGCCACCACGAGTCCGGCGTTTTGGAACGCCGGGCCCAGCGCGATGGGTCGGAAGCGCCCCACGCACGTTCCGTACAGTGCCAGCAGAGCCGCGATACAATAGAAAGGGACGCCCAATCCCATCCAGCGAATCATCCGCGTCGCCACCGCATGCGTCTCGGTGGCGAGACCGGGGGCGACCAGGCGGATCAGGGTGCCACCGCTGAACCAGATGACGACGACCAGCACGAGGGCGACGCCGAGGAGATACGCGCTCGTCACGCGCAAGAGACGAAACGCGCTGGCGGGGTTGGCGCCGCGGTAGCGCATGTAGAGGGGCACAAAGGCGGACGAGAGCACATCCCCCATGAAGAAGTGGGTGGGCACGAGCGCCGCCAGCAGGCTGACCCGAAACGCATCGGCGGCGCGGTTGGCGCCGAAGAAGTACGCGAGGGCGATGTCGCGGGTTAAGCCGAGCGCCTTGCCGGTCATGCCGCCCAGCACCAGCGCCAGGGTCTTGGCGGCACCAGAAGTCTTCACGAGCGCGTCACGCTGTACATGAGCGTCCGATATCCGGCGCGGTCCCAGCAGCGCGCCAGGCGGTCGCGCCAGGGGGGCCGGTCGGCCATCAGCTGCGCCAGCACCACGCCCAGCGGGCCGGCGGGTTGCACCAGGTTCGGAATGGCCTGGCACGCTATCACCCGTCCCCCCGCCGCGGTCAGCAGCGTTTCCACTGCCGCTGGCGGAAGCTCGGACTCATGACTGCGCTCGCACTTGGCGCCGAACACCCGCTTGGCAGCGGTCATGCGCCCGTCGGGAGTCGATAACACCAGGAGCCCCCCCGGACGCAACACGCGCAGCAGCTCCCGAGCGAAGGCCGGACGTGCGGCCGGCGTCAGGTGTTCGACGACCTCGAGGCAAACGACCGCGTGGAAACTGCCGGGCGCAAATCCTAACCGCGTGACGTCTTGCGACACGTACCGCGCGCCCGGATGGACTCGCGCCCCATATCCGAGGCGCGCGGTGTTGACATCAGCCCCCACGTAGCGGAATCCGCGGAACATCCCGGCCTGGGCGGCGATGCCGCAGCCGACGTCCAGAATGCGCGCTCCACCGGGCAGCGGCCACGCCCGCAAGCATTCGAGCGCCAGTGCATAGCGCGCGTCCGCATTGATGCGCGACTGGCGCAACATGTTGGGGGGCACGACGACGCGGTCGGGATCGCCTTCCTGATTCCAATAGAGCAGCGTCACTTCCTCTTCGGACAAGGCACGGCAGCGGCCACAGATGGTGCGCCATTCCTCTTGCGTCTTGCGCCGCCGCGCGTGGCGACACAAGAGACAGGGCAGCCGTCCATGGAAGCGTGATCCGTCGAGGAGCACTTCAGCGTGGCTGGCGCTCAAACAGGTGATGACGTTCGGGAAGCGTCGTCAATCGCCGGAAGCCGACGTGTTCCACATCGCGGACGAGCTGCGCTTCCGCAATCACGTGGATGTGCTCGACCTGAGGAGTGTTGCCCTGCATCAGCAGCAGATGCCCACCCGGTTTCACGACGCGCGCCAGCTCCCGCAACAGCCCCTGGTACACGTCCTCGGGAAGGTGTTCGGTCACATCGATGCAGGTGGCAAAATCGAAGAAGCCGTCGAACGACTGCTCCCCATCACGAATGTCGGTGCAGTCGCCCTGCCAGATGTGGAGTCGATCGCCGATGGGGTTGTGCGCCTTGCAGTGCGCCACGAATCGCTCCGAGAAGTCGAACGTCCACACCTCGAGCTGGGGATAGCGCCGGGCGAGCCAAAACGCCGTCTTCCCGTACATGCAGGCCACTTCGAGATACCGCGTCCGGGCCGGGAAGACCACGAAGTGGTCCAGCTGGTCGCACACGCGCATGAGGCGCGCGTGGTAGCCCCGCGCCTCCCAGAAATCCAGGGTGCCGGCCGTTCCGCCGCTGATCGCGTCCATCTTGTCGTGGTAGCCGAGATCGTACCAGTCGCGACTGTACTCGAACTGGTAGCGGCGCTGTTCGAGCCAGATGCGGAACCGCCACCAGGGGGGTCGGAGCACCGCGGCGATCGGTCGCGGGATCCACTGCTTCAACCCGGTCAGCGCGCTCATGTGGCAGCCCCACGGGCGGGCCGGGATTGCCTGACTTCCTCGCGCAGCGCCCGCAACTGCTGCATGCGCTCCGGCCATCCAAAGCCTCGAGCGAAGTGCCGCCGTCGCTCGGCCAGCGCGGGAGTGTCCGCGGACAGGCGTCGCGCAATCGCGGCCACGAAGTCGTCCGCGGTCACGGCTTCGTCGTACCACTCGCGAAACGGCGCGAGCGAGGGGAGCGGACGCGACACCACCGGCCGGCCCCGCAGGAGATACTCGAAGAATTTCAGGGGGAAGCTCGCCTTCATGACGTCGTGCTGGGCCGACGGGAGCAACGCCACGTCGAACCGATCGATGATCGCCGGCGCGAGCGCATGCGGGACCTCGCCGCCGAAGAACACATTCGCCGGCGCGCCATCCGGGCGGACGGCGTCGCGGGTGTCCCCCTGATTCCGTGGCCCCACCAGCAGCACCGTCCAGTCGGGCCGGCGCCGGGCGATGGCGTATACTAGATCGATGTCGATCTTGTAGGCGGCGAGGTTGCCGAGGTAGCCGATGCGCGGGGCCGGCAGGCGGTCGATGGCGTCGAGCAAGGGGTGGCGCACCGCCGCATGATCCCGGCCGAACAGCTCCGTGTCGCCCACGTTCGGCACTGACTCGACGGTCGCGGTGTATGGCGAGACGCGATACCTCATCTCGCACGACAGCGGCGTGTCGTTCAGCTCGGTCCCGGTGCCGCCGTCAGTGACGGTACGTGCCGTCAGCCTGGGATCGACGAGGTGGTTGACCGGACGTGGCGCGACGCAATCGATGCTGTATTTCTCGCCAACGCACGGAGCATGGTGGATTCGCGCAGACTCC
>CBFHAJ010000258.1:0-3222 GCA_965653495.1 uncultured bacterium
GGCTGAGCTACCGACTCGGCTGGGAGGGGGCGCTGCCAACACCTTGACGGCTCGGCAGTTAGGGCGCAGTTTGCAGGCCCGTTCCCGTTGAGCCCTTGGGGGAGGGGAGCAGCGCGATGACTGAAGGAAGAAGCAGACGCGCAACGGTGGGCGCGGTATTGCTAATGATGGGCAGCTCGGTGGTGGCCGGCGGTCAGAATCCCCCCCCTCCCCCTCCCTCGCTTCCGTCGGCCGCGCAAGCCCAGCAGCTGCTGCAGCAGGCACAACAGAATCCCGAGCTGGCGGATTCGTTGCGCCAACGGCTGCAGCAGTCGGGCCTCTCGCCCGAGCAGATCCGCGCCCGGCTCCAGGCGTCGGGGTACCCGTCGACGCTGCTCGACGCCTACCTCGGCACACCCGTCCCCGGCAAGACCGTGACGCCCGGTCCGCTCGAATTGAGCGCCATCCAGGCCCTCGGGCTCCCGGCGATCTCGGTGGAGTCGGAAACGCTCGCCGTCGACACCGGGATGATTCGTATGAAGGTCAGCCTGGGACGGCGCAGCCCAGTGTTCGGGGTGGACGCGTTCCGCCGCGCCACCACGCAGTTCCTGCCGACGCTCTCGGGACCCGTGCCGCCCGACTACAAGCTCGGTCCGGGCGACCAGCTCGTGCTGATTCTCACCGGTCAAGTCGAGTTGGCGTACACGCTCCCGGTCACCCGCGAGGGGTTCGTCCTCATTCCCGACGTGGGGCAGGTGTTCGTCACCAACCTCACGATGGATCAGCTGCGCACTGTGCTGTACGGGCGGCTGGGGCGCGTGTACTCCGGCGTGCGGGGGGGGCCCAATGCCACCGTGCGATTCGACATCTCGGTCGCCAACGTGCGTGTCAATCAGGTGTACGTGGTGGGCGAGGTGACCCAGCCGGGCGCGTATCAGATCAGCTCGCTCGGCACGGTCTTCACGGCGCTGTATGCCGCGGGGGGCGTGACCGACCGCGCCAACATGCGCGGCCTCGAGGTGCAGCGCGCCGGCAAGACCGTGGCCACGCTCGATCTGTACGACTACCTGCTGCGCGGCGACACCCGCAACGACATCCGGCTCGAGACCGGGGACGTCGTGTTCGTGCCGGTGCACGGCACGCGGGTGCAGGTGACGGGAGCGGTCGTGCGGCCCGCGATCTACGATCTCAAGCCCAGCGAGACCCTGGTCGGCCTGCTCGGCGCCGCCGGGGGTTTCCGCGCGGACGCGGCGCTGAAGCGCATCTCGGTCCAACGCATCCTGCCCGTAGCCGAGCGCGGGCCCGGGCTCACACCGCGGGCGGTGCTCGACGTGCCGCTGACACCGGCCAGAGCGAGTGGCGGTCCCGGCGACCCCATGTCCGGCGTCGTGGTGCCGGACCTGTCACTACAGAACGGTGACTCGGTGGCGGTGGACTCCGTCCCGCCGCTCGTCGAGGTGTATCACGTGGGCATCGCCGGGATGGTGAACAAGCCCGGGGCGTATGCCTGGCGGCCGGGCATGACGCTGCGCGATCTGGTCCTGCTGGCGCGCGGGCCCAAGGTCGGCGCCTCGCTGACGGAGGCGGAGATCGCGCGCCTGCCGCAGGACCGGGCCCAGGGCCAGTTGGCCACGACGCTGCGGGTCGCGCTCGACTCCACGTACCTATTCGACCGTGATTCTCTGGGCCGCTACGTCGGGCCCCCCGGCGTGGCGGTGCCGGGGAGCGGCGCGCCGGAGGTGCTGCTGGAACCGTACGACAACGTGCTGATCCTGAAGCAACCCGACTTCGCGTTCCAGCGCACGGTGGTGATCGCCGGCGAGGTGCGCTATCCGGGCACGTACTCGCTGCGCACCAAGACCGATCGGCTGGCCGATCTGTTGGCGCGGGCCGGCGGGTTGACCCCGCGCGCGTATCCGGCGGGAATCCGGTTCGTGCGCGCCGTCGATAAGGTCGGACGCATCAACGTGGATCTGCCGCAAGCCACGCGGGACACCACCTCGTCGTCCAATCTCATCTTGCAGCCGGGAGACTCGATCGAGATCCCGGAATACCAGCCCGCGGTGAAGGTGACCGGTGCGGTCACGTCGCCGGGGAGCGTCCTGTGGAAGCGCGGGGCCGACCTCGCGTATTACCTGCAGGGAGCGGGCGGCTTCAGCGCCCAGGCGGACAAAGGCCGGGTGAGCGTCAAGTACGCCAACGGCGAAGTCCGCACGCGCCGCAAGACGCTGTTTTTCACGAGCACCCCCAAGCCGGGGCCCGGGTCGGAGGTGTTCGTGCCGGTGCGCGATACGACGGCGGGTCGGACCAACTACGTCCAGCTGTTCACCTCCATCGTGCAGATTGTCGCGAGCACCGTGACGGCGATCTACGTGATCAAGCATTTGTGAGTGAATGACGGGTGTGACCGAGGCGCCGGCGCTGGGCCGGGTGGGCCGTGCGATCCACCGCACCGTGGGGAGCGCGCACACGCTCGGGCCGTCGCTGCGGTTCGCGCTGTTGGTGGCCGTGGCGACCGGCCTGCTGTCGCTGCTGGTCCCCAACCGCTATACGGCGATCGCGTCCTTCACGGTGGACGCACCCAGCCGGCTGGCCGGCCTGAGCGACCTGTCCAGCCTCACGGGCCAGCTGGGGCTGACCCTGCCCTCATCGGGCGCCAGTCCGTACCTGTTCGACGACCTGTCGGTCAGCGACACGGTCCTGGACCACGTGGCCCAGCTCCCCATTCCCGCCGCCGTGTTCGTGCGGACCAAACCCGCCCCGTCGCTGGCGGCGCACTACAATCTTCAGGCGCCGCGCGCCGAGGAGCTGCTGCTCAAGACGATCGCGAAGCTCCGCAAGCGGGTGGACGTGAGCGTGAACAGCCGCAGCTCCGTCATTACGGTGCGGGTGTGGGACTACGATCCGGGAGCGGCCGCGTGGCTGGCTGCCGGCATCCTCAATCAGATGCAACAATATGTCCTGGTGGCGCGCTCGTCCCGCGCGCGGGCGGAGCGGGAGTTTCTCGAAGGACGCACCACAAGTGCGCAAGCGCAGTTGCGCGCCGTCGAGGACACGCTCACCGCCTTTTTGACCGAAAACCGCGTCACGCGGCAATCCCCGCTGCTGCAGATGCGCGAAGCCCAGCTGCGCCGGCGCGTCGAGCTGGCGCAGGGTCTGTATGCGGCTTTGACGCGAGATCTCGAGCGCGCGCGCAGCGAGGAGGTGCGTGACACGCCGGCCATCACCGTGATCACGGCTCCT
>CBFHAJ010000259.1:0-3217 GCA_965653495.1 uncultured bacterium
CATGTCCGACCTCCCCCGACTCGGCGGCCTCTCGGAGCCCGAGAAGTACGACCGTCTCGTCGAGCGCGTCCCGGGCGTGTGGTGGAGCGACGCTGGGCCGTTCGCCGGGTTGCACGAGCTCAACGTCGTCCGCGTGGAGTATTTCCGGCAGGTGTTCGGCGGGTTCGGCGGCAAGCGCGTGCTGGACGTGGGGTGTGGCGGCGGGATCCTGGCCGAGGCGCTCGCGGCGGAGGGCGCGGTGGTGACCGGGATCGATCCGTCCGAGCAATCGCTCGCCGCGGCGCGCGATCACGCGCAGCGTGCCGGGCTGACGATCGGCTATCGACTGGGGACCGCTGAGGACTTGGGGGCTTCCGGCTTCCCTGAGCTCTTCGATCTCGTCTGTGCCGTGGACGTGCTCGAGCACGTGGACGATGTCGATCGCACGCTCGCTGCCGTCGCCGCCGTCCTCGCGCCCGGAGGGGGATTCGCCTTTCTCACGCACAATCGGACCATCGCGGGGTTTCTGCAGGTCATCTGGACCGAGGAGTACGTCGAGCACACGATGCCCGAGGGGTTCCACGACTTCCGGCGCTTCATCACGCCCGATGAGCTGACCGACAAGCTCACGCGCAACGGGATGGTCGTACAGGAGATGAAAGGCATCGCGCGGGCGGATGACGGCGGCCGCCGTGTGCTGGTCGACGATCTCAGCGTCACCTATCTCGGCTGGGCGTTGCGGACGCGATGACCGGCCGCGTCACGTCGCCGGCGTGGGTCGAGGCAATCGTCGCCGCGGGCGCGGTGCCCGCGTCGCACGTGCCCGAGGCGAGCCTCGGGCGCAGCGATACCGAGGAATTCACCGGCGCCGATCCGGTCGAGGACAGCGGTCTGCAGATCCACCCGCTCCGAGACGCCGCTCCCCTTGCACCCGCGGCCGTGTGCTTCCTCGATGGCATCGAGCAGTGGCGGGTGGTGGGGTACGCCGGGGTCACCCCGATCGTTTCGGCCTACGTGGCCGCCGCCATTCGCCGGCGTGGGCCGGACCGCCGTCCACGCACCGTGGCGGAGGGCGCGGAGTCCTTCGCGGTCACGCGGCTCGATCACCTGGCCCCGGCGGTACGCGCGGCGCTCGAGTCGGCCGGTGTGCAGGTGCTCGAGTTCGCCGCGGACGACGCCGCACAGCCGGCGCGGGCGGTGCCAGCGGCCCGAGTGGAGGTGCAGAAGGCGCGCGCCGCCCTCGAGCGTCGCCTCGCCGAGCGGCGGCTTGCTGCCCTCGGCGCCGACGAGTGGCTCGTGGTGGACGGCGTGCTCTCGGACTCCGCCGCGCTGTCGGCGCACCCGCGGGCGCTCGGCGTGGTCAAGAGCCACGGCGCCGAGTACTTCGCGGGCGCCGAGCTGGAGCGTGCGCTTACGGTGCCGGACGGCCATCGCACCAGCGTGTTCCAGCCACGGAGCCGTGGCGCGCGCCGCGACATCCATTCCTGGTACGTGCGACTCTGGCCCTGGGAGGGAAACGATCTGCTGTACGGATTGGTCCGGGTGGAGGCGCGGGCCCATCCCGCCACGGTCGCACTGGCGTCGGCCATTTCGGCGTGGCTCGTGGGAGAGCGGGCTCCGCTCGCGACCCCCGACCGGCGCTGGGACCGGTTACTTTACCCTATCCATGACGTCGAGACCTACTTGAGGGCACGCGCCCCGCGCCACCTCATCCCGCACACGGCATCCCGCCTCCCGCGGACTGGATCGTGAGCGAGCGACGCAATCCGCCTTCCGCACCCCCTCCCGTGGGCCGCGTCGTCGCCACCGAGCAGAAGCCCGCGACGCCGCACCAATTCCACTTCTGGACCGCGAACGACACGACCATTGGAATTGGAGCGATCGTGAGGGTCAAGGGCCTCGGGGCTGGGGACTCGGGGCGCGTCGTCCACGGAGTCGTGACCGACGGCTTCGCCTACTCGGATCTGGCCACGCCTCTCCACGACGTCGTGGGTGCCGAGGGTGATCCGGCGCGGGCCGCTGAGAGTCCCACGCTACGCCAGGAAATCCGCTTGTGGACGGCGGCGGTGTTGCGCCAGCATCCCGAAGAGCCGCTGCAGCCGGTCCCACTCGGCGAGGTGCACGTCGCGACCGATGCCGACGTGGCCCAGGCGCTCCGCATGGACGCCTATCTGGCGGGCGCCGAGCCGACCGCGATTCCGGTGGGTCTCTACACGTCCGGCGGGCTCGAGGCTCCCGTCTACCTGGACGCGGACTTCCTGCTCGGTCCCGAAGCGGCCCATCTCAACATCTCCGGCGTCTCGGGACTCGCCACCAAGACGAGCGCCGTGGAGTTCTTGCTGGCGTCGATCTTTCAGCACTTCCCACCGCACAAGGGCCGCGTCGCAGCCGTGTGCTTCAACGTGAAGGGTCCGGACCTGTGCTTTCTCGATCGTCCCGGGGAGCTCGATGCCGAAGATCAGCGGCGCTACCAGCGGCTCGGGGTCGTGGCACAGCCGTTCGAGCGGGTCCGCTACTACGCGCCGTTCAAGGCTGACGGCGTCAACCTGAACACGCTGCGCACCCATCCCGACCTGGTGGGAGACGTGGAGCCGCTCGTCTGGGGCTTGCGCGAGGTGCTCGACTACGCCGAGGTGCTGCTCAACCGCGACGACATCGACGCCAAGGCCGATGCCTTCATCGATTTCCTGTCGGACAGGGTGGTGGACAAGCCGTTCGAGGATGGGTTTGGCGGATCGCATCGCGTGATCACGTTCGCCGACTTGGAGCGGTTGTTCCGATCGATCTTCGACGGTCTCGAGCTCGCGGGGGGGCGGGGCGACACCTGGCGCACGCACCACATCGCCACGATCCGCAAGGTGCGCAATCGCCTCGCGAACATCTCCACCCGCTGCAAGGGTCTGGTGACCGACGACGGTCCCTCGAACGACCTGCCTTGGGGACGGTTCGACGACCGGACGGTGTACGTGGTCGACGTGGCGAACGTCGATCCGCTGGGACAGGATCTCGTGTTCGCGCGCGTTGTCTCACAGCTGCGGGAGCGGCTGGAGCGCCGTGACCTGGGCGTGGACGCGGTGGTGGTGTTCGTGGACGAGCTGAACAAGTACGCTCCGGCCGACGGGCCCGAGACGTACGTGAAGAAAATGCTGCTCGATATCTCCGAGCGCGGGCGCTACCTGGGCCTGGTGCTGTTCGGCGCCGAGCAGTTCCGCTCGCAGGTGCACCGGCGCGTGGTCGG
>CBFHAJ010000260.1:0-3196 GCA_965653495.1 uncultured bacterium
GCCCGGTGGACAAAGTCTCCATCGCCCGCAATCCGCGGGCGCGACATGACTACCACCTCCTGGAAACGTGGGAGGCCGGCCTCGTTCTTACGGGCACCGAGGTGAAGTCGCTGCGGGCCGGGAAAGCGAGCCTCGGAGAAGCCTATGCGCACGTCCGCAACGGCGAAGTGTGGCTCGAGGGGATGACGATCTCAGCCTACCTCCCTGGCAGCTACAACAACCCGCCTCCGGCCCGATCCCGCAAGCTGCTGCTACACTCCTCAGAGATTCGCAAGCTCATCGGCGGGACGAGCCGCAAGGGACTCACCATCGTGCCGCTCGAATTGTACTTCAAGAGCGGCACCGCGAAGGTGGCGATCGCGCTCGCCAAAGCGAAGAAGCTGCACGACAAGCGCGAGGACCTGAAGCGGCGAGTGGTGGAGCGGGAGCTGGCCCGCGACGTCAAAGGGAAGCGGGCGTGATCGCGCTGCTGCTCGCGCTTGCCGCTCCCGCCGGCCCCGCGCAGGGCGTGGTGATCCTGACGCCGCGCGGGGAGACCACCGTTCCCATCTCGACGGAGCACGGTCCGGCGGCCGTGGCGGCACCTCGGCTGTCGGGACCGCTGGAGCTGACCTTCGCGCTCGACGGCCCGCGCGCGACGGTGGGCGTCGGCGGCACCACCTTCGTGTTCCAGCTGGGCGCGCCGTTTGTGCGCGCGGCGGGCGTGGTGTACGGCCTGGTGGGTGAGCCGTACGTCGCGCATGATACGCTGTTCCTGCCGCTCAACTGGCTGGCCGACTGCCTGCCGCGCGCGCTGGGATCGCGCTACCGCTGGGATGCCGCCGCACTGCGGCTGGAGGAACTACCGGTGCTCGCCGCGACGGCGGCGACGGCGACGCGGCCGCCCGCGACCGCCCCGACCCCGGCGCGATCGGTCACTGCAGCGCCGCCCAATCCACTGACGGGCCTCCGCCTCCATCACCTCGTCGTGATCGACCCCGGGCACGGCGGCCCCGACCCCGGCAACCCGGGTTTGTATTTCCCCGACGGGCTCGCGGAAAAAGACATCACGCTCGCGATTGGACGGTTGCTGCGGGCCGAGCTGGTGCGACGCGGCATCGGCGCGACCCTCACGCGCGCCACGGACACGCTCGTCGATCTCGCGGATCGCGGGGCGTTCTGCAAGGCGGACTGCGATCTGTTCGTGAGCATTCACGTGAACGCCATGCCGGCGGGCCGCCGCTCCGAGCGCGCCAGCGGCGTCGAAACCTACTTCCTCTCCGACGCGAAGACGGAGGATCAGGAGCGCGTGGCCAAGATGGAAAACGAGGCCATCCGCTTCGAGACGGGTACGTCGAGCGCGCCGACGGGACCGCTGGGCTACATCCTGCGCGATCTCCAGCTCAACGAGTACTTGCGGGAGTCGGCCCAGCTGGCCGCGCTGGTCCAGGACTCCGTGGCGCGCGTCCATCCGGGGGGCGATCACGGCGTGCAGCAAGCGGGCTTCATGGTGCTCACGACGGCCCGGCGCCCAGCCATTCTCCTCGAGACCGGCTTCGCCACCAATCGCACCGACGGTGCGTTTCTCGCCTCGAGCCTGGGGCAACACAAGCTCGCGAATGCGATCGCCGAGGGGATCGTCGCCTACCTCCTCGAGTTCGAGCGCAAGCTCGCGATCGCCGGGCCCACGGGGGGCGGAGGAGGTCAGTGACGCCGGTCCGGCTGTTCGGCGTCGAGTTTCAGAACCCAGTCCTCCTTGCCTCCGGTACCGCCGGTTTCGGGCGCGAGGTGTCCGGCGTGATCGACCTCGAAGCACTCGGCGGGATCGTCACCAAGGCCGTCACACCGGAGCGGCGGTCGGGTCACCCGGCTCCGCGCGTCGCCGAGTTCGCCGGCGGCATGCTCAACGCCGTGGGTCTCGCGAACCCGGGGCTCGAAGCCGTCCGCGCGCACGAGCTGCCGTGGCTCGCCGCTACGCTGCGCCGCGCTCGAGTGCTGGTGAACGTCGCGGGTGCCACGCTCGATGACTACGCCTGCGTAATCGCGGGCCTCACCCAATCACCCGGCATCGCGGCGTTCGAGATCAACGCGTCGTGTCCCAACACGAGCGCCGGCGGCCTGGAGTTCGGCGCGACGGCCGAGAGCGTGGCTGCGCTGGTGCGGCGCTGTCGTGCCGTCGCCACCCGGCCCCTCACCGTCAAGCTCTCGCCGGTCCTTCCCGACATCGCCGCCGTGGCGCAGGCCGCGAAAGACGAGGGCGCGGACGCGGTCACGCTCGTGAACACGATCCCCGGCATGCTCGACCACCGGCTCGGCAACGGCGCGGGAGGGGGGGGGGTGAGCGGGCCGGCGCTGCTGCCCATCGGCGCGCTGGCCACGCGACGCGTGCGGGAGCGGGTGGGGATTCCCGTGATCGGCGTCGGGGGCATTCGCAGCGCGCGGGATGCACGCGAGTACCTCGCGGCGGGCGCGGCGCTGGTGGCCATCGGGACCGCCGCCCTGTGCGACCCCCGGGTCCCCGAGCGCGTCGTCCGCGAGCTGGCCCGTGGCTGAGCTGATCGTCGCATTTGACCTGCCCAGCGGGCGGGACGCCCTCGCGCTCGCCGCCCGGCTTCCGGGGCTCACGTGGGTGAAGATCGGGCCCGTGCTTCATACCAAGGAAGGCCCCGCGCTGGTGCGGGAGTTCGTGGCGCGGGGGCTGCGCGTGTTTCTCGATCTCAAGTGGCACGACATTCCCAGCGTCGTGGCCGATGCCGTAGCCGGGGCGGCGGAGCAGGGGGTCGCCATGGCCACGGTCCACACGCTCGGCGGACCAGCCATGCTCGCCGCCGCCGCGCACGCGGCCGGCAAGGTCGCCGTCGTCGGCGTCACGATCCTGACGTCGCACGATGCGGCCGAAGCCGAGCGCGTGTTCGGGCGAGGCGTTCCGGACCTGGGGGTCGAGGCGGAGCGACTGGCGCGACTGGCCGTCGTGGCGGGGCTGCGTGGTGTCGTGGCATCGGGCCGCGAGCTGGTGCTGCTGCGCGCGGCCCTGGGCCCGGATCCATGGATCGTGGTGCCCGGGATCCGGGAGGCGGGCGACGCGGCCGCCGACCAGCGGCGCACCGTGACGCCGGGTGACGCGGTGCGGCTGGGCGCCACTCATGTGGTCGTGGGCCGGCCACTGACGCGAGCCGGCGACCCGCTCGGGGTGTACCAGCGGCTGGTGGAGAGCTTA
>CBFHAJ010000261.1:0-3192 GCA_965653495.1 uncultured bacterium
CGGCGCGGCCGCGGGTGCGCGCGCCGGGCGCCTCGGAAAAAAACGCCCGGTCCACGCCGAACGGCACCACGCTGATGCGCCGGTCGTCGCCCAGCCATGTGGCGAGCTCGCGCTTGAGCCATTCGGTGCCCACGATGTAGGCGCCGGCGAGGCGCAGGGCCTTGAGCGTCCGGCGCAGGAAACGGTTGCGCACGCCTTCGCGCCAGCCGTCGGTGGGCGAGCGCAGGATAATCACCGGCATGAGGTCGTGCACGGTCACGACGGCGGGGCGATGATGCACGCGCGTGACCATGTGCGCATAGCTGTGATCCAGGATGTGCACCAGTTGCGCGCGCTTCGCCTCGCGCCGCAGCCACCACGGATACAGGAAATAACGAGCCATGTAGCGCTGCGGCTCGTGCAGCGGACCGGGCAGGACAAACTTGGTGGGATCGACGTCCTGCGCCCACCACCGGGGATAGCCGCCCGAGCTGCGGCCGTTGCCCACGTCGCGCGTCAGGTCGCCGATCGAGGCGGCCAGCCGCACCTCGAATCCCGGATCGCTCGAGTCGAGCCAGTCGTGCAGCCGGTGCGCGTAGCGGTCCATGGACGGCCAGCGCTCCAGCGGGAGATCGGGAACGAGGAGGACGCGAGTCATTCAGGCTTCACCAATCAGACTCCTCCAAAACCCCAGCGTGCGCGCCGCCACCGCATCGTCGGAGAAGTGCTGCATCGCGCGCGCGCGACCGGCTTGAGCGAGAGGGCGCCGCTGGTCAGGCGAGGCGAGTCGCCGCAGCGCCCCCGCCAGGGCGAGCGGATCGTCGGCCGGGACGATGACGCCCGCGTCGCCGATCACCTCCGGCGTCGCGCCGGCGCTCGTACCCACGACGGCCACCTCGTACGCCATCGCTTCCGCCACCACGTGCGCGGCGGGCTCGGCCCACGTGGGTAAGTCACGCGCCGGCATCACCAGGACATCGAGCTCGGACCAGAGCTTGGGTATCTCCTCCGGGGGAAGCGCGCCGGCCCAGCGAATGCGCGCCGCGAGCCGCAGTTGGGAGGCGACCCGCTCGAGTCGCTCCCGATCGGGCCCGTCGCCCACCACCGTGAGATGCCAGCGATGGCCGCGATTCTCCGCCAGCGCCTGCAGCAAAGTATCGACTCCCTTCTCTGGCACCAAGCGGCCGACGCACCCGATCGCCATCCCCTCGTGATGCGTGTGCTCGAGCTCGGTGGGGACCTGGATGCCGAGCTGGGGGATGGCGGCGACCGGCAGGTCGGGCGCGACGCGGCGCACCAGCGCGGCCGCGGCCCCGCTCGCCGCGATCGCCCCCTTCAGCCGGCGCAGCATGCGGCGGCGGCGCCGCCGCGCCAGCCAGGGCAACGGGGCGTCCACGTTCTGATGGGTGAACAGCACGAGTGGCAGCGCGAGGTGCCGCGCGGCGCGCGCCACCTGCTGCGCCGCCGGCGTGGTCGGCTCCTCTTCGACCTGCACCAGGTCCGGCCGCTTGTCGCGCAGCAGCGCGACCAGGGCGCGGCCGCTGAACTTGAGCGCTTCGGCCTCGCCGTGCCGCCGCGCCGGCAGGGGGAAGACCTCTACTCCGTTTTGTCGTTCCCACGCGGTCTCGGTTGTCGCGCCGAGGATGGGATCGCGCCAGCGCTGCGGCTGTCCGACCGTGACGTCGAGCCCGCGGGCTGCGAGCGCGCGCAGCTTGCCGCGGTGGGACGGCGGGATGTACGTGTGGGAGATGATGAGGACGCGGCGCATGGATCAAATGCGGAGTGTGGAATGCGGAGTGCGGAATGTGCGGACGCGCGTCGTGGCGCGCGAGGCCTCCCGCTTCAACTCCGCACTCCCCATTCCGCACTCCGCACAGTATTTTGCTCTCCTCGCGGGCCCTTAGCTCAGGTGGTTAGAGCAGCGGACTCATAATCCGTAGGTCCCAGGTTCAAGTCCTGGAGGGCCCACACTGGGAGGCTGGCCGTAAATGTGTGCCCGCACGACTTGGGGCTTGCGGCTTACAACCTACGTCCAGCCGTTCACGGGTGGTTAGCTCAGCTGGTTAGAGCGCCGGTCTCACATACCGGAGGTCACAGGTTCGAGTCCTGTACCGCCCATTAACTTAGCGTTTCCCTCCCCGGCTCGCCGCTGGGTTGTAGCAGATTAGCCACACTCGCCGCTGTCGCACCCAGTCCGCACCCCCGACGTAGCCGGTATGCGGCTTGCTACACCTGTTTCCCAGACGCCACTGAGGCGACCGAGTGGGCCCTGGGAAGGTGAGCGGGTTGGGTCGAAGCCTCGCCCGCGCGCGACAGGGCGCGGGCGCTGTGGCGCGCGTCCTACTGCTGTTCCTGCTCGCGACCTGTCACGTCGACCAGCTCACCAACAGCCCGCCCCCCCTCGCCAGGCTGAGCGTCGCGCCGCGTACACTCCGCGACTCGGCCGCCGCGGGCAGCACGGCGCAGCCCGCCGACAGCATCGCCGTGGCGAACTCGGGGCAGGGCACCATGGCGTTCCACGCCGAGCTTCGGCTGGGCGGAGAATGGCTCACGGTGAGCGCGAGCGACGGTCTCGCGCCCGCGAAGCTGCACCTCTCGTTCAACCCCGCCGGCCTCCCGACCGGTCTGTATCGCGACACGCTGGTCGTCACGGGAGAGAACGCGGACTCGAGCCCGGCGCGCGTGCCGATCGAGTTCGTCGTGCACCCCTGCAACGTGGCAGCAGTCGTGCCCGACGTGGTGGTGCGCGACTCGCTCACCACGCGCGACTGCGCGGCGTTATTGATCACGTCGACCGCGTTCGACGGGTACGTGATGCTCGACTCGTCACTCGCCGCGGCGGCGCCGGTGCTCGCCCAGAACGGCGGCTGCGGCACGGGTTGCATCCGCTACCAGCGCCTCGGCGCAGCCGGAACCTATCAGATAGAAGCGGCCGCGGGCGCCGGGCAGACCGGCACGTTCACCCTCAGCGTCACCCATCCGCGCCCGCCCGCGGTCCCCACCGGGCTGGCGCAGCTGCGCACCGACTCGATCACCGCGATACCCATCGGCGGCACCACGGATCAGGGCATTCACCACGCCTGCGGCAATGTGCCGAGCCGCAGTCCTTGTGAGAACCTCACTTGCCTTGGTGAGCGGCGTCATGGCAGGTGGCCCGGACCGCAATCGGCGCGAGGGTCTTATGGCGTTCAAGGCATTGGTGTTCTCCGGCGT
>CBFHAJ010000262.1:0-3190 GCA_965653495.1 uncultured bacterium
GGGGCATGCGGGTCGCCTCGGCGGCCCTCACGTTCGCGCGTGTGAGGGGCGCGGTGATCGTGTCGACGGCGTGGGCCGTGCCCGCGGGCGTCTTGATCGGTCGCTCGCCGCGTCTCGCGAGCGCCCTCCAGCCGGTGATCCAGGTCATCGCGTCGTTCCCCGCCCCCATGCTGTTTCCCATCGTGATCCTGTTGTTCGAGCGCATCGGCATCGGGTTGGGGCTCGGCGCCGTCGCGCTCATGGTGCTGGCGGGGCAATGGTACATCCTCTTCAACGTGATCTCCGCCGTCGCGGCGATTCCCGAGCAGCTCAAGGACGCGAGCACGGTGTTTCGGCTGCCGCGCCTGGCGCGGTGGCGGATGCTGTATCTCCCGGCCGCGTTTCCCGCGCTCGTGACGGGGTGGGTGACGGCGGCGGGCGGCGCGTGGAACGGCTCGATCGTCGCCGAGTACATCGAGGCCGGAGGAAAGCTGCGGACGACCAGCGGCCTGGGGAGCCTGATCAGTGTGGCCACCGCCCACGCCAATTTCCCGCTGCTCGCCGGAGGGATCGCGCTGATGAGTCTCATCGTGGTGGGGTGGAACCGGCTGGTGTGGCGGTCGCTGATGCAGTGGGCGCAGGCCCGTTTCGGGCTCGCCGCATGACGCCGGGGACCACGCTGCTGGAGGCGCGCGGCGTCACGCAGCGCTTCCGCCTCCCCAACGGGCAGGTGCTCGAAGCGCTGCGCGACGTCTCGCTCGCCGTGCGCGAGCACGAGGTCGTGGCCTTCGTCGGGCCGTCGGGATGCGGCAAGAGCACGCTGCTGCGCCTGTTCGCCGGGCTGGCGCGTCCGGCCGCGGGGACCGTGCTGTACCGCGCCCAGCCGCTCGAGGGCGTGCTCGCCGCGGCGGCGATGGTGTTCCAATCGTTCGCGCTGCTGCCCTGGCTCACGGTGGCGGAGAACGTGGCGATGGGGCTCGAGGCGCGCGGCGTAGACGGGCCCGCTCGGCGCGACGCCGTGGCCCGCGCCATCAACCTGGTGGGCCTCGACGGGTTCGAGCAGGCCTACCCCAAGGAGCTCTCGGGCGGCATGAAGCAGCGCGTGGGGTTTGCCCGCGCCCTCGCGGTCGCTCCCGAGATCCTGCTCATGGACGAGCCGTTCGGCGCGCTCGATCCCCTCACCGCCGAAAACCTCCGCAGCCAGGTGGTCGACCTGTGGCGCGATCCGGCGACCGGCGTGAACACGCTCGTGGTGGTGACCCACAGCGTGGAGGAAGCGGTGTTCCTCGCGGGGCGGATCGTGGTGTTCGGGACCAGTCCCGGGCACGTGCGCGAAGTGCTGGAGAACCCGCTCCCCTATCCCCGCCAGGAGCGGAGCCCGGAGTTCGAGGCGATGGTGGACCGGTTGCACGCCATCCTGACCGCCACGCTGCTTCCCGAGGCCGCGCCCGCGGCGCCGCAGCGGCTGCTGCCGTTCCCGCGGGTCCACGTCTCCGAGGTCACAGGGCTCCTCGACCACCTCCTCACCCGACCCGACAACAAGGGGCCCGTGTTCGAGCTCGCCGAGGACCTGGGCGTGGACTACGACCGCATGTCGGCCGTGGTGCGCGGCGCGGAGCAGCTCGGCTGGGTCACGACCCCGGGCGAGGTCGTGCAGCTGACGGCGGGGGGTCGCGAGGTCATGGCGATGGACGACGCCGCCCGCAAGGATGCCACGCGCGGCCGGTTGGCAAAGCAGCCCCTGTTCGCACGCCTCATCGCCATGCTCCGGGAAAGCGAGGGCGCGGTCGAAGACGAGGAGGTGCTCGCCGACTTGACGATCTACTTCCCGTTCATTCCCGTGGAGTCGCTGTTCGGAACGATCGTGGAATGGGGACGCTATGCGGAGCTGATCGATCACGACGCCGACGCGGGCCGGCTGAGCCTGCTCGGTGTTCCCGAGGGCGCCCCGGAGACCCGCACCGAGGCGTAGCAGGCCCTACAGCAACACCGCGAGCGCGTCCGCGACCGCTTTCACCTCAGCGTGATGCTCCGCGCTGAATCCCGCCGGCACATCCGAGTCGACATCGAGCTGCCCGAGAATGCTGCGTCCCCGCCGGATCAGCACCACCAGCTCGGACTTGGTCTCGAGGTTGCAGGCGAGGTAGTTGCCGATGGCACCGACGTCGGCCACGACCTGATCTTCGCCGGTCGCGACCGCGGTGCCGCACACGCCGCGCCCCACCGGAATGTGCGTGTGCTCGGTTTCGCGGCCGGCGAAGGCCTCGAGTTGCAGCTCGTCGCCGTGGAGCATGTAGGCATAGACGGATGTGAACGGGGACCCCAGCGCGCGGATGCGCTCACACGCGAGCCGCAGCAGCTCGGCGCGCGGTGCGTCGTGCAGATGGGCGGCGCGCAGCGCGCGTACGATCGCCCCCGACGGACGTGTGGTGGTCATGGGTCCGGGTTTCGCGGCGTCGCGCTATATCTATCTTTCGCCCCACCCACTCCGGAAGGCCGCGTTGCCCGGGGTGGCGGTTCTCCCTAGATTGACCGCCCGATGTCGACTTACGAAACCCTCGCGGCACGGTTCGCCCGCTGTGTGACCCTGTTTCGCGATCCCGGCGCGAAGGAGGAGCAGAAGGCGGAGTTCCGTGCGCTGCTCGCTCTCCTCAGGGACACCGCGGTCACCCTGCGGGCGGTCGGTGCGAACCTCGAGGTGAACGGGGTCCGCTGCGAGGGCGCCGCTCTCGTGGGACTGGTGCAGCGCCTGGACCTGCACGGCGTCGGCGAGATCGAGCTGCCGGCCGAGCCGCCGCCCGCACAACTGTTCGAGGTGTTGCGGGCTCTGGCCGATCAGCCCGGCTCCGATGATATGGCCAGCCGCCTCACGGCTCAGGGAGTGGATCGGATCCGGGTCCTGCCGCCGGCGCCCGAGCGGCGGGCGTCCGGGCCGGTCGCTACGCCGGCAGACTTCGAGTCGCGTGATGCGGTCGTTCCCCACGCGGCGGATCGCCCATCCAGTCCGCTCGGGACCGACGGCATTCTCAAGGGCGAGCCCTGGCGCGATATCAAGTCGGTGCCGCTCACCGGCGTTCCCCTCGTGTCGCACGATCCGCCGCCCCCTCCGGCCGCAGACGCACTTCCCGGCACGGCGCACAGCACGCCCGCCGCGCCGCTCCCGCCCGCGCCGCGTGCTCCCGCTCCACCCCGCTCGTCGCAAGCCGCCCCG
>CBFHAJ010000263.1:0-3161 GCA_965653495.1 uncultured bacterium
GCGGCGTCCGCCCGTGAGCCCCAGTTAGGATGCCCGTTTCACGTTGCCGCAGAACGGACGCTGCAGCGGAGAATACCACGCACCACGCACCACGCACTATCGTTCCGGCACTCTCTTTGCAACCGCCGAGCGCCCATGCTCCCCCGCCACCCCCGGATCCTCGCCGCCGTCTGCCTCGGCTACTTCATGGCCGTGCTCGACTCCACGGTCGTCAACGTCGCGCTCCCCGACATGGCGCGCGCGCTGCACACGGGGATCGCCGGCATGCAGTGGGTGGTGGACGGGTACGCGCTCCTGTTCGCGGACCTGCTGCTCACCGCGGGCAAGCTGGGCGACCGCTGGGGCAACAAACAGACGTTCATAGCCGGCCTGGCGCTGTTCACGCTCGCCTCCGGGCTGTGCGGCATCGCGTCGAGCCTCGGCATGCTGATCGCGTTCCGCGCGCTGCAGGGGATCGGCGCCGCGGTGCAGGTGCCCGCGTCGCTCGCGCTGCTGCGGCATCACTATCACGACCCACGCGAGCGGGCACAGGCGATCGGCATCTGGGCCGCGGCAACAGGGGTCGCGGTGGCGGCGGGCCCGGTGGTGGGTGGCGTGCTCACCCACGCGTGGAGCTGGCGCAGTGTGTTTCTCGTGAACCTGCCGGTGGGGTTGGGCGGAATCTGGCTGACGGCGCGAGCAGTGCCGCCGGTGCCGCGCCATGCGCCCGGGGACCTGGACCTCGTGGCGCAGGGGCTCGCGATCACCGCGCTCGCAAGCATAACCTTCGCGCTGATTCAAGGCGGCGCCTGGGGATGGACCTCGGCGCCGGTGGTGGGCGCGGCGCTGCTCGCGGTGGTGGCGGGCGGCCTGTGGTATTCGAGCGAGCGCCGCGCAGCGCATCCGATGCTGCCGCTGGAGCTGTTTCGCGACCCGACGTTCTCCGCCGCAAATGCCGTCGGCGCGATTCTCAGTTTCGGGTTCTACGGCGAGCTGTTCTTGATGAGTCTGTTCTTCCAGCAGATCCAGCATCGCAGCGCGCTCGCGACCGGACTCGCGCTGTTGCCGCAGACGGCGGTGGTGAGCGTGATGAATTTCGTGTCGGGTCAGATTACCGCCCGGTATGGCCCTCGCCTCCCGATGGCGGTGGGGCTCGGGGTTGGGGGCACGGGACTCGGGGGGCTGGCGTTGATCGGAGCCGGTGCGTCGCTGCATGCGACCGTGTGGCCGATGGTGCTGATGGGGCTTGGCGCCGCGTTCGCCATGCCCGCGATGACCGCGGCCGCGATCGAGCACACGCCGAAAGAGCGGGCGGGAGTCGGGTCCGCCGTACTGAATGCCTGCCGGCAGGTGGGGGGAGTGATCGGGATCGCCCTCCTCGGAGCGCTGATCAGCCGACGGGGGCAGTTCATCATCGGATTGCATCAGGGCATGGTGGTGTCCGGGGCGTTGTTCCTGCTGGGCTCGGGACTGAGCGGGCGGTTCGTAGAGAGCCACAACGTGCGTGGTGCGTAGTGCGTGGTATCCTCCGCTCCCGACTCTGCCTCGTCGGACGTTGGTCCGGCATCGGAGAAAACCACGCACCACGCACCACGCACCCATCTTATATTCGCCCCCATGCTCTCCGTCACGTTCCTCGGCACCTCCGCCGCCCGGCCCACCGTCGAGCGCAACGTCTCCGGCGTCGCAATCGTGCGCGAGGGAGAGACGCTGCTGTTCGAGTGCGGCGAAGGCACCCAGCGCCAGATGATGCGCTTCGGGGTGAGCTTCGCGTTGTCGGAAATCTTCTTCACGCATTTTCACGCGGACCATTTCCTGGGAGTGATCGGCCTCGTGCGGACGCTCGGGCTGCAGACGCGCGCCGAGCCGATGACGCTGTATGGGCCGAAGGGGGCGAAGAAGCTGCTGGAGAGTGCGTTGAAGCTGGGCGTGGAGCGGGTGCCCTTTCAGGTAGAGATCGTGGAGGTAAAGCCGGGGGAAGTTGTGGAGGTGGGGGGAGGTGCGAGCAGGGATGGCTACGAGGTCCGCGCGTTCGCGACAGAGCACGGCGGCGGATCCGTCGGCTACGCTCTGCGTGAACATGAGCGCCCGGGGCGATTTGATCCGGAGAGAGCCCGCGCGGCAGGAGTCCCCGAAGGCCCACTCTGGGGAAAGTTGCAGCGCGGCGAGAGCGTCGAAACGCCGGACGGGCGCAAGGTCGCGGCCGAGGGGATCGTGGGGCCCACGCGGCCGGGGCGGCTCGTCGTCTTCACCGGCGACACGCGGCCGTGTGCGGGCGTGGTCGACGCGGCACAAGGGGCAGATCTCTTGATTCACGAGGCGACGTTCGGGGAGGAAGAGAAGGAGCGCGCCCGGGAGACGGGGCATTCGACGGCGCGCGAGGCGGCGCAGGTGGCGCTCGCCGCCAAAGCGAGACGGCTAGTGCTGAGCCACGTGTCCGCTCGTTACTCGATTAGCGCCGAGGAGTTGGTCAAAGAGGCTCGTGAAGTGTTCAAGGAGACGGTAGTCGCTAAAGACGGCCTGACCATCGACGTGCCTTTTACAGATTGACGGGTGCAATCACGCACCACCCGTTATCTCCCCAACGCCTTGCGCAAGTTCTGGAGTAGCCCGTCGAACATCCGATGCGCGTTCCTGCGCCGATAGAACTGGCCCAGCAGCCACGCCCGCCAGCTCGCCGGCGTCCACACGTACTTCATCGTGATGCGCGTGGACCCGCCCTGGAAGTCGAGCTTGAAGAACGTCTTGGAGCCGCGGCGGTGGATGATCTCGACCCAGCCGAGGGTAGTGGGCGGGACGAAGTCGATGACCTCGATGACGATGTCGATGCGCTTGCCCTGGCGCTCGAAGCTGACGCGATGGCGGTCGCCTTTGCCGCGGCGCGTGGGGCTGGGCACGACCGAGCGGCAAAACGGGAGCCACTCCGGCATCCGCGCGGCGTCGGAGAGCAGGCCGAACACGTCTTCGATGGGGACGCCGACGGCGCCGGAGTAGGTCAGAGAGACGGGACGCATGGGAGATAATATGGTGATAGAAGTCGGTGGAGGTTGCGGTTAGTTTTCAGGGGTTGCTCAGCTAGGGGGCCGACGTCTAAGTTCCGCCTCCGCTCGGGGCTGTAGCTCAGCTGGGAGAGCGCCTGGATCGCACCCAGGAGGTCAGGGGTTCGAGCCCCCTCAGCTCCA
>CBFHAJ010000264.1:0-3103 GCA_965653495.1 uncultured bacterium
TCGCCCCGTCCATCTGCGCCGCCCCCGTGATCATGTTCTTCACGTAGTCGGCGTGCCCCGGGCAGTCCACGTGGGCGTAGTGCCGGTTCGCCGTGGCGTACTCCACATGGGAGGTCGCGATCGTCAGGATCTTCGTCGCATCGCGCCGCCCCTGCGACTCCGACGCCTTCGCCACCTGGTCGTAGGTCACATAGGTCGCGAGCCCCTTGTCCGCCGCCACCTTCGTCAATGCCGCGGTCAACGTCGTCTTGCCGTGGTCGACGTGGCCGATCGTGCCGACGTTTACATGCGGATTGGTACGCTCGAATTTCGCCTTGGCCATGATCCCTCTCTCTAGCCTTTCACCTTACTCACAATTTCTTCCGCCTTCTGCTTCGGCACTTCCTGGTAGTGACTGAACTGCATGCTGTAGATGGCCCGGCCCTGGCTCATCGAGCGCAGGGTCGTGGAGTAGCCGAACATTTCGGACAGCGGGACGGTCGCGGCCACCACCTGTGCATCGGCGCGCTGCGTCATGCCCCCGATTTTCCCCCGTCGGGCGGACAGGTCGCCGATGACGTCGCCCATGTAGTCGGACGGGGTGACCACCTCGACATCCATCATCGGCTCGAGCAACACCGGATGCGCCTGGCGCGCCGCTTCCTTCACGGCCATGGAGCCCGCGATCTTGAACGCCATCTCGCTCGAGTCCACGTCGTGGTACGACCCGTCGACCAGCTCCACCTTCACGTCGACCATCGGATAGCCCGCCAGCACGCCGTTCTCCAGTGCTTCCTTTACGCCTTGTTCGACGGGACCGATATACTCCCGCGGAATCACGCCGCCCACGATCTTGTCCTCGAACACGAAGCCCGTCCCCGGCTGGCCCGGCTCGAGGTTGATCACCACGTGGCCGTACTGCCCGCGGCCGCCCGTCTGGCGGATGAACTTCCCCTCGACTTCCTCCACCCGTTTGCGAACGGTCTCGCGGTACGCCACCTGCGGCCGGCCCACGTTGGCGTCGACCTTGAACTCGCGTTTCATGCGGTCGACGATGATCTCCAGGTGCAGCTCGCCCATCCCCGAGATGATGGTCTGGGCGGTCTCGGCGTCGGTGTGGACGCGGAACGTCGGGTCTTCCTCGGAGAGCTTCTGCAGCGCGATCGAGAGCTTGTCCTGGTCGGCCTTGGTCTTTGGCTCGATGGCGACCGAGATCACCGGCTCGGGGAACTTCATCGCCTCGAGGATGATTGGGTGGCTTTCGTCGGAGAGCGTGTCGCCGGTCTTGGTGTCCTTCAAGCCGATGGCCGCCGCGATGTCGCCCGCGCGCACCTCTTCGATCTCCTCGCGCTTGTTGGCGTGCATCTGCAGCAGGCGCCCGATGCGCTCTTTCTTGTCCTTGGTGCTGTTGTAGATGTATGAGCCGGCGGAGAGCACACCCGAGTAGACACGGAAGAAGGTCAGCTTTCCCACGTACGGATCGGTCATGATCTTGAACGCCAGCGCCGAGAACGGCTCTTCGTCCGAGGCGTGGCGGACCGCGTGGGTCGCGTCGTGGTGCGGCAGGTGACCCTGGATGGCGGGCACATCGATCGGCGACGGCAGGTAGTCCACCACCGCATCGAGCAGCGCCTGCACGCCCTTGTTCTTGAAGGCAGCGCCCGCCAGCACGGGGACGACCTTGCCGGAGATGGTTGCCTTGCGCAGCACGGTGCGAATCTCGTCTTCGGTCAGCTCGTGCTCTTCCAGGTACTTGTGGAGAATGGCGTCATCCTGCTCGACGATCGATTCGAGCAGGTGGTGGCGCATCTCCTTCACTTTGTCTTTCAGGGCTGCCGGCACGGGGCCTTCGACGTACTTCTTGCCGAGCGACTCGTCGTCGTACACGATCTCGACCTGACGGATCAGGTCGATGATCCCGGTAAACAGCTCGCCCGCGCCGAGGGGCAGGTGGATCGGCACGACGTTGGCGCCGAGCCGCTCGCGCACCATCTTGACGCACATCTCGAAGTCGGCACCGACGCGATCCATCTTGTTGACGAAGATGATGCGCGGCACGTGGTAGCGGTCCGCCTGGCGCCACACCGTCTCGGTCTGGGGCTCCACGCCGCCCACCGCGTCGAGCACGGTGATGGCGCCATCGAGCACCCGCAGGGAGCGCTCCACCTCGACCGTGAAGTCCACGTGTCCCGGGGTGTCGATGATGTTGATGCGGAACTGCTGGCTGCGACGCGGCCAGAAGGTCGTCGTGGCGGCGGACGTGATGGTGATGCCGCGCTCCTGCTCCTGCTCCATCCAGTCCATGGTCGCGGTGCCGTCGTGCACCTCGCCCAGCTTGTAGGTGCGGCCCGTGTAATAGAGGATGCGTTCGGTCGTAGTCGTTTTCCCGGCATCGATGTGGGCCATGATGCCGATGTTGCGAATGCGATCGAGTGGTGTAACGCGCGGCATACCTCTCCTCAGCAAAAACGCGGGGCGACCGTGACGCCCGTCACTCGGGCCGGTCTCGCTCCGCTGGCATCCGGGAGGGAGCGCCTCCCTGGATGAGCGTCTGTTGGTCTCTAGCCTACCACCGGTAATGCGCGAAGGCGCGATTAGCCTCCGCCATCCGGTGCGTGTCTTCCTTCTTCTTAATCGTTTCGCCCTCGCCCTTCGAGGCGAGGATCAGCTCGGCCGCGAGCCGCTCCGCCATATTCTTCTCGCGGCGCGCGCGGCTGTACGAGATCAGCCAGCGCATGCCCAGCGCCGTGCGCCGCTCCGGCCGCACTTCCACGGGTACCTGGTACGTGGCGCCGCCGACGCGCCGCGACTTCACTTCCAGGGCCGGCTTGACATTCGACAGCGCCTGCTTGAACACGTTCACGCCCGGCTGCCCGGTGCGCTGCTCGATCAGGTCCATCGCCTGGTAGAACACCCGCTCCGCCAGCGACTTCTTGCCCCGCTCCATCAGGTTGTTGAGAAACTTGGAGACGGTCTGGCTGTCGTAGCGCGGATCGGCCGGCACCGGCCGGCGGACGGCCTTCTTTCTACGGCTCATGCCGCCGCCCCCCCCCCACCCCCGCCCCCGCCCCCGCCCTTGGGCCGCTTGGCGCCGTACTTGGAGCGCGACTGCTTGCGCTCGTTC
>CBFHAJ010000265.1:0-2968 GCA_965653495.1 uncultured bacterium
ACATCGGCGCGGGGATGGCGCGGGTGCGTACCGCGGCGGCGTTCATCCGGGACAACATGCCGTTCGATCAACCCGGGACGCTCAGCGATCAGCAGGCGATCGACGCGGCCGCCTTCATCAACGCGCAGGCACGCCCCGACTACGCCGACAAGGCGCACGACTGGCCGCACGGCGATGCCCCCCCCGACGTGGCATACCCGACCCTTGCCGCGCCACGCCGGCGAGTACCATGATGACCACCTTTTCATTCCTGGACAGGAGGACCGTTATGCCGGAGCTCACGAATTTTTCGACCCACCGCCGCGGATTCCTGGGACGCCTCGCCGCCGGCGCCGCCACGCTGGGCTTCGGCAGCCTGGTGCCGACCCTCGCGGCGGCTGCGCCTCGCGCCGGCGCGTCGGCAGCATCGGCCAACCCGGAGTTCGAGGCGTGGCTGAACAAGATCACCGGAAAGCATAAGATGCTCTACGACACTCCGGAGCCCAACGATGGCTTCGTGTTCGCCTGGGCCCGTGTATTCCTCAACACCACGAACGAGACGTACGGCACCTCCGACGCCGACAATACGGTGGTGATCGTGTTACGCCACGCGGGGATTCCGTTCGCGATGGAAAGCGCGATGTGGGCGAAGTACAAGCTCGGGGAGACGTTCAAGATCACCGACCCAGCCACCAAGGGCCCCGCCGTGCGCCATCCGCTGATTCACCTCAAGCCCGGCGACGTCCCGATCCCGGGGATGGGCACGGACGAGCTGATCACGAAGGGCGTGCTGGTGGGCGTGTGCAATGTCGCGCTCACGTTCTACAGCATGCGCGTGGCGAGCGAGATGGGGATGCAGGCCGAGGCCATAAAAAAGGATTGGGTGGCGAACCTGCTGCCCGGCGTGCAGGTGGTGCCGTCGGGCGTGATCGCCGTCAACCGGACGCAGGAGAAGGGCTGCGCCTACTGCTTCGCCGGGTGACCTCTCGGAGCCGGCCTAGATCCGGTTCCTGACGCGCGGGTGGACCCTGACGCGGGGACGCGGCTCGCCGTCCTGATCGACCTGCGCCAGGGCCCACTGCGCGGCGTCGCGTACTTCGCTCGCGTCGTCCTTCAGCGCGGCCTTCAGCGGCTCCACCGCCCTGGTGCTCTCGATTTGCCCCAGGGCCCACGCCGCCGCCACGCGCACGACGGGCTCGCGATCCTTGAGCGCGCCCGCGAGGGGGTCGACCGCCGCCTCGTCCTCGATCTGTCCCAAGGCCCACGCGGCCAGCTGACGGGTGTCGGCGTCAGCGTCCTTGAGCGCTCCGGCGAGCGGTTCGACGGCGCTCCGGTCCTCGATTTGTCCCAGCGACCAGATCGCGATGCGCCGCACGTCGGGCGCATCGTCGCGCAGCAGCGGCGCCAGCAGCACGACACTCGCGGGATCTTCGACCTCCCCCAGCGCCCACGCGGCCGACCGGCGCACGTCGGCAACGGGATCCTTGAGCGCCTTGCCGAGCGCCGGAGTCGCACGCCGGCTTTCGGTCTCGCCGAGCGCCCATGCAGCCATGGCGCGCACCTCAGGCGCGCGGTCCCCCAGACCTTTCGTCAGGGGATCGATGACGCCCGGATCGCGGATCTGGCCCAGGGCCCAGGCCGCAGCTACCCGCACCGGGGCCGATTCGTCGTTGAGAGCGGCGGCCAGCGCGCCGATCGAGGTCGAATCCTCGAGGTTTCCCAGGCCGCGCGCTGCCATCGCCCGCACGGCGGCGTCGCGATCCTTGAGCGCGCTCTGCAGCGGCTCGAGGCCGCGTTCGTCCTCCAGCTCCGCCAGGCCCAGGGCTCCCGTCTCACGCAAGCCCGGGCTCGCGTCCTTGAGCAACGCGCGGAACGTCTCGAAGCTGCCGGCGGCATGCGCTTGCCCCAGGACGCGGGCGGCGATGTTGCGCACGCAACGACTGTCGCTCCGCAGGACCGCCTTGTAGGGACCGAGCACGGCCGCGTTTCCGAACCAGCCTCCCCACCGGACGTGCACGTGGGGCTTGATGTGCGGGACGCGGATGTTCATGCGCATGGCCATGGGCATCGGCATGGGCGTGGGCGTCGGCATTGGCACCGGCAAGCGATTCGCCTCCCAATGGAAGCCCCAACCGTTCGCGAGCGCTTGGCCGGCGAGCTCACACACGGAGGTGTCAGCGACCTCGAGCAGGCTCAGGATGTGCGCAATGCGCGCTGAGTCGGCGGCGGGGGACGCCGCGGGAGCCTGCTGAGCGGCGACACCTGTCGCCAGGAGGAGGAGAACGGCCGGCCACCGGAGCATAGGCCACCTCGAAGAAAGCGGACGGAAGGCGCTACGAAGTAGGATGTGCAGCGGTGATCCAGGGTTGCAGGGGGAGGGGGGGGGGCCGGCACTGGCCCCCCTCCCCGGCTCGTCTATCTGCGGCTGCGGGCTTTGGCGAGGAGGCGCAGGATCTCGAGGTACAGCCAGATCAGCGTGACCATCAGGCCGAACGCGCCGTACCACTCCATATACTTCGGTGCGCCGCCGTTCACGCCGGTCTCGATGAAGTCGAAGTCGAGGATCAGGTTGAGCGCCGCCACGACGACGATCACGCCGCTGACGACCAGGCTCGCGGTGCTGTTCCCCTGCAGGAACGGCATGCCCACATGGAAGAACGACAGCACCAAGCCGATCAGGTAATACAGCGCGATGGCGCCGGTCGCGGCGATCACACCCAGCTTGAACTTCTCGGTCGCCTGGATGAGCCCGGAGCGGTAGGCCAGCAGCATGGCCGCGAGCGTCGCGAACGTGAGACCCACCGACTGCATCACGATTCCCGGATACCTCGTCTCCAGCAGGGCGGACAGTCCCCCCAGGGCGAGCCCCTCGAGCGCCGCGTAGATCGGGGCCGTAATGGGTGACCACTCCTTCTTGAAGATGGTGACGATCGCCGTGATGAACCCCCCGATCACGCCGAGCATGATCCAGGGCCCCGCCACGGAGGCG
>CBFHAJ010000266.1:0-2907 GCA_965653495.1 uncultured bacterium
GGGCCGGGCGTGCTGCTTGATGATTTTGAGCACGCGCGCGGGGTCTTGCTCGCTCGCGAGCTGGATATAGTAGTTGCCGACCTTGAGCTCGAACAGGCTCGGCAACAGCTCGCCGTAGTCCACGTCGGCGCTGTGGGTCGAGTCCTGATCGCCGCCCGGGCAGGTGTGCACGCCGATCCGCGCCCGCTCCGCCGGCGTGAAGCGCTCCAGCACCCGGTTGTTGAGGGCGATGAAGCTCTTGAGAACCCCCTTGGACGGATCGAGCTTCACTGCCAGCCGTCCTTCGGTGAAATCGATCTGTACGTTGGCCGCGCCCGCAGCCAGGCACTGGCGGATGTCGGCTTCCGCTTCCCGCACCAGGTCCTCGATGAACGCCTCGCGCGCATATCCGGCGATCCCCTGCTGCGGATACAACAGACTCAGCGCCGACGCCGAGATGACCGCCTGCTTCACCGGAGCACGGGCGTGCTTCTTGGCTTCCTTCAGGTACGCCACCGCGTAGGTCCGGTAGCGGAACGCGCCCCCACCGGCGAGCCGGGGCAGCTGCCGGGTGTGGCCGTCGGCGAATGGGATGGTCACCCCGCCGGGCGCCAGTGTGTCGAGCCCGTCGATGGGGTACGTGGCAAAGCTCGGCTTGGTCTGCTCGCCGTCCGAGATCACGGGAGACCCGGTTGCCTCGAGGCGCTGGATGGTGTCGCGAACCGCGCGATCGAACAGTGGTTGCAGCTCCGCGCGTGACATCTTGCCGGCGGCTACCTTGCCCAGTGCGGCGACGAGCTCGAGGGGCCGGGGAATGCTGCCGATCGGTTCCGTGGGAATGGGCATAAGGGGGAATGCTACGAACCGGCGCGGTCAGCTGTCAAACCGCGATCGGGCGTCGTCAGCCCCGGGGTGCGCGGGCGTTTAGGAACGCGGTCGATCCGGGTAACCTTCGATCGACGCTTTAGTAAGGAGCCAGATGCGCCGGCTCCGCACTCGAGCCAAGGGAGGCACCAATGCCGTTCACCACCAGACAATCGCACGTGACGCTGTGGGTGCTGCAGGGAATTCTGGCCGCGCTGTACCTGTTCGCCGGCGGGTTCAAGCTCGCGCTGCCGCTGGCGGCGCTGGCGAAGGTGAGTCCGCTGCCGCCCTTATTCCTCAAGTTCATCGGTGCGTGCGAGGTGACCGGAGCTCTCGGGTTGATTCTCCCGGGGATCTTCAAAGTCCGGACCTACCTGACGCCGCTCGCCGCCGCGGGTCTGGTCGTCATTATGATCGGGGCCACGACGGTGACCGTGGCGACGCAGGGCGTCGCGCCCGCGGTGTTTCCGCTCGTGGTGGGCATTCTCGCCGCCAGCGTGGCGTACGGGCGGCGCCGGTGGGGCCGCGGCTAACCTGTTGAGTTCGTGCCTGCCACGCGGGCGGCCCGGCACCGCGTGATTCTCCCCACAGCCCGCTATCCAACCCGGAGGTGATTCTGGAATCGCCCACATGGGCAACTCGAGGCCGCGGCGCCCTCCTCCTTGAGTTTCGCCTCCCCAAAAGCGCAGGAGCGTACGATGCGTGTCCTCGTGGTCGTGCTCGCCCTTGTCGCGGCACCGTTCGTCGCGAGCACATCCCAGGAGCAAGGCGGCTCGAATCAGACCGGTGTGCACCCGATTCGCCACGCCGACGGGCGCGACGGCGACCGGGGCCATGGTCACGACGCAGACAAATGCGCGAAGCGCGCCGCGAAGCATCCGGAAGATCGCAATGGCGATAGCGGTGACGCCAAGTGCCTGAAGAACGATCCGCCCCCGCCGCCCCCGCCGCCCCCGCCGCCAACGGGGACCGCGATGATCCAGGGCCAGGTGTTCCAGGACGTCGCGCCGGCATTCCCGGGTCTGGCGAACTGGTCTGTCGATCTCAGCGGCCCGGTGAGCGCCGTGGCGCTCACCGACGCAGCGGGGAACTACACCTTCTCCGGTCTGCCGGCTGGGACGTACACGATTTGTGAGGAGCTGCAAACGGGCTGGCACCAGACGTTCCCAACGAGCGGAGCTGCGTGTCCCGGCGGGTTGGGGTACTCGTTCACGATCGGTGTCGGCGGCACGGCGCAGTTCAACGACTTCGGAAACGTCACGCCGTAACTGCTTGAGTTCGTGCCTGCCACCACCTGCGGCCCGACACCATGTGATGTCGGGCACAGCCCTCTATCTGTGGTGCGTTGATTCTGAATCTGCCCGATGGGGCAACTTGAGGCCGCAGCGCCCTCCTTGAGTGCAGTCTCTCCAAACCAATAGGAGCGTTCGATGCGTGCCTTTGTGGTAGTGCTCGCCCTGCTGGCGACACCGCTGGCGATCGGCGCGTCTCAGAGTCCGGACTTGCCTGGCAACAGTTCCTGCAACAACGGCAACGGCGACGAGAATCGATCGGACTCGGGCGCCGTGAATGCACATCAGGGCCTGTGCGCGCCCCAGCCCCCGCCACCTCCACCACCGCCGCCCCCGCCCCCACCTCCGCCCCCGCCACCGCCGCCGCCGCCGCCAGGGTGCGGTCAGGCGCCGGCCGGTACGGGGACCGCCACCATTCAGGGTCAGGTGTTCGTGGACACCGCGCCCGATTTCCCCGCCCTCGCGGGCTGGTGCATCGACTTGAGCGGCCCCGTGAGCGGCTCAGCCGTCACAGACGCCAATGGGAATTACTCGTTCACCGGACTCCCAGCCGGCGCCTACACCATTTGTGAAGAGGTGCAAACCGGCTGGCACGAGACCACCCCACAAACCGCGGTCGCCGCGTGCCCGAGCGGCTTCGGTTACTCGTTCTCGATCGGCGATGGCGCGGTTGCGCAGTTCAACGACTTCGGAAATGTCCCGTTGTAGGACCGCGTGACGTGCGTGGTACGCAGGGCCCCGGGCGGTTCGCCGGGGCCCTGTCGATTTTGAG
>CBFHAJ010000267.1:0-2779 GCA_965653495.1 uncultured bacterium
GGCGTCCTTCGTCGCCTGCCGCTGCGAGTCGTTTAAATAGGCCGGGACGGTGATCACCGCCTTCTCGACCTTGTGGCCGAGGTAGTCCTCGGCGGTCTGCTTCATCTTCTGGAGGATCATCGCCGAGATCTCGGGCGGCGTGTAGCGCTTGCCCTGGATCTCGACTGAGGCCAGGCCGTTGGGACCTTCTACCACTTTATAAGGAACGCGCTTCGTCTCCTCCACCACCTCGCCCATCCGCCGCCCCATGAAGCGCTTGATTGAAAAGACCGTGTTCTGCGGATTAGTGACTGCCTGGCGCTTGGCTACCTGCCCGACCAGCCGCTCGCCATCCTTCGTGAAGGCCACCACCGACGGGGTCACCCGCCCGCCCTCGGCGTTGGGGATGACCACGGGATCGCCGCCCTCCATGACCGCCACCACGGAGTTCGTGGTGCCGAGGTCGATCCCGATGATTTTCTCTGCCATGACCGGCGCTCCTTATCTCAATGTCGATGCGTGAAATCGATCGGTCGTCGCAGTGGCAAGCCCTGTGCCCGCGAAAGATGCCATTCTGACAGGAGGTTGGGGAGGGTATCTTTCCCCCGTGATCCCCTACAAAGACGAAAATCCCACCGACCTGACGCCTGTCATCACCATCGCCATCATCGTGGTAAACGCGCTGGCCTGGCTGTTCGTTCAGGGTGCCGGTGCCAGCACGCCGCAGCTCTTGAGCTCGGTGTGCGAGCTGGGGCTCACGCCGGGCGAGCTGCTGCGCACGGTGCCGCCGGGCACGGCCGTCCCGATGGGCGAGGGGATGCGCTGCGCGATCAGCGCCGAGCCCCACTGGTGGACGGTGGTGACGTCGATGTTCATGCACGCCGGCTGGCTGCACATCATCGGCAACATGTGGTTCCTGTGGGTGTTCGGGAACAACATCGAAGACTCGATGGGACACGCGCGCTTCGTGGTGTTCTACCTGGTGTGCGGCCTCGCGGCGGCGTTCACGCAGATCGTGAGCAACACCCACTCGGCAGTGCCGATGGTGGGCGCGTCGGGGGCGATCAGCGGGGTGATGGGGGCGTACGTGCTGCTGTACCCGCGCGTGCGGGTACATACGCTCGTGTGGCTGGGATTCTTCGTTACGACGATCGCGCTGCCGGCGTACGTGATGCTGGGCTACTGGTTCGTGTACCAGCTGCTGCTCGGCACGGTCGGGTCGCTGTCGCGCATGGAGGGCGGGACCGCGTTCTGGGCGCACGTGGGCGGATTCGTCGCCGGCATGGCGCTGATCAAGCTGTTCGCGAATCCGGACTTCCTCGAGCGACGGCGCAGCGCGGGGGGAGGGGGGGGCCCGATCATCCTTCCGCGTGGTGCTTGATCGTCTTTCCCTCCACCACGAACACCACGTCTTCCGCGATGTTCGTCGCCAGGTCGGCGACGCGCTCCAGGTTGCGGCTGACGAGAAACAGCTCCATGGCCGCTCCGATGATATGCGGGTCCTCCATCATGTGCGTCAACAGGATCCGGAACACAGAGCGGTTCAGGGCGTCGACGGAGTCGTCGCGGCGGCAGATCTCGCGCCCCAGCGCGGCGTCGCCGCGCACGAACGCGTCGAGGGCGCCCGAAAGCATGGCGCGCGCGTGCCGCGCCATCTCGAGCAGCTCCGGCTCGGGCGCGAACATGCGCGCGCCGAGCAGGCGCTGCGCCGACTGCGCGATGTTCACGGCGTGATCGCCCACACGCTCCAGGTCGTTGGCGATCTTGGTGGCGGCGACGAGCAGCCGTAGATCGCGCGCCATCGGCTGCTGGGTCGCCAGCAGGTCGATCACGGTCTCCTCGATCTCGAGCTCCAGGGCGTCGATCGCGCGGTCCCCGGCGATGACCTGGATGGCGAACTCGGCGTCGCGCTTGAGCAGCGCGTCGAGGGCGTGCCCCAGCGCCTCCTGCGCCTCGCCCGACATCGTGAGGAGCTTGGCTTTGAGCTCGGAAAGCTCGTCGTGGAAGTGGCGGTGTGCCGCACGGGGTGAGGCGCTCATCCGAACCGTCCTGTGATGTAGGCCTCGGTACGCTCGTCCGCGGGCCTCGTAAAGATCTGCTTCGTGTCGCCGAACTCGATGAGGCGGCCCAGATAGAAGAAGCCCGTGAGGTCGGACACCCGGGACGCCTGCTGCATGTTGTGCGTCACGATCACGATCGAATAGTTCTCCTTCAGCTCCACCAACAGCTCCTCGATACGCTGGGTGGCCGCGGGGTCGAGCGCCGAGCAGGGCTCGTCCAGCAGCAGCACCTCGGGGGCGTTCGCGAGCGCGCGCGCGATGCAGAGGCGCTGCTGCTGGCCCCCCGACAGGCTGGTCCCGGGCGCTTGCAGCCGGTCTTTGACTTCGTCCCACAGGGCGGCCTGGCGCAGCGCGCGCTCCACCCGCTCGGGAATGTCGCGCTCGCGCGCCAGCCCGTTGATGCGCGGCCCGTAGGCCACGTTGTCGAAGATGGTCTTGGGGAACGGGTTCGGCCGCTGAAACACCATCCCGACTTCGCGCCGCAGTGCCACGGGGTCCATGCCCTTGGAGAAGACAGAGACCCCCTCGAGCAAGAGATCGCCGGTATGGTGGGTGCGCGGGATCAGCTCGTTCAGGCGGTTGATGGAGCGCAGGAACGTGCTCTTACCGCACCCGGACGGCCCGATCAGAGCGGTGACGGCGCGCCGCGGGATCGTGAACGTCAGGTCGAACAACGCTTGCGTCGTGCCGTACCAGAAGCTGTACGCCCGCACGTCGATGACAGGAGTGAGACGGGCGGA
>CBFHAJ010000268.1:0-2753 GCA_965653495.1 uncultured bacterium
CGACGCTGCAATCGCCGCACCGGCACCACGTACCGGGTTTGACCATCGGGAGGTGCCGAGGAGCGGCAACAGTTGTGTCACGGCCTCAGCGCGGGGCGGGGTGTGGCGGTGAAGAGACGGTGACGCAGGTTACATCTCGTTGCGCGGCGTAACGACGGCCTACAGTTTGAGCGCGATCCGTGATGCCCGAATCCTGGCGCACCCGGTTGGCCCGCTGGGGCTTCAATTGGTTTCCGGCCTATCGCGCCACCGGCGCTCGAATCACCTACGTCGCGTCCGACTGGTGCGAAGTGCGCATCCGCCTGCCGTTGAATTGGCGCACGCGCAACTATGTCGGCACCATCTTCGGCGGCAGCATGTACGGCGCCATCGACCCCGTCTACATGATCATGTTGATCAAGCTGCTCGGCGCCGAGTACGAGGTGTGGGACAAGGCCGCCACCATTCGCTTCCGCCGCCCGGGCCGGGAGCAGCTCTACGCCTCGTTCCGGCTCGCGGCCGCGGAGGTCGCCGCGCTGCGAGCCGACGTCGACCGTTCCGGAAAGGCTGATCGGGAATTCACCGTCGACCTCGTGAATGCCGCGGGCGACGTGCACGCCACCTGCCAGAAGCTCGTCAGCATTCGAAAACGCGGGCGCCGCGACGAGGCCCCCGTCAGTTAACACCCATGCGGCGGAGCAGGTCGTCGGACCAGAGCGCGAGCTGCGCGGGATTGCCACTGGCGCGCGTCGCCCGGTTGTACGCGGCCATCAGGTCCGCGGGACGGCATACGTCAGCGACGACGCGATCGCGCCCGTACGCGCGCTCGACGGTGACCGCCATTTTCCAGCCCACTGTGTACCAGGGGCCCTGGATTCCAAAGAACGACATTCCCATTTCCCGAGTCGAGTCCGCCGAGTGGCGGCCGTCCAGGATCTCGCTGAAGAAGGCCTGCAGTCGCGCGACATCCGCGTTGAAGTTCGCGACATCGTGGTCCCAGCGCGCCCGCGTCTCGGCGTCGTCCAATGCGTGGGGATGGCTGTCGGGACCGCCGGCCGCAGCGAGCATCGCTAAGCCTTCACCGAACGCGCCGGCCCATTCCCGCGCCTTGAGGACTGGCGGCGCGAGCGTGGAGTCGTCAGGGCCAGCGCACGCGGCCGCCACTCCCGTGTGATGCAGCTCGTGGGCGACGGTGTTCTCGACCTGGCCGCGGGCCTCGGTCGGGTCGACGTACAGGAAAATGGCGCGCGCACCGTCCAGGTCGAACACGAAGCTGTTGCCGCGCGGCTTGATCTCGAGGAACACGGTGGCGCGCAGCGGCGTGCCAGCCGGCAGGTAGGCGAGCGCGCGCCGGGCCGCGGCACTGACATCCAGCGTCTTCCAGGCCGCGAGCGTGCGCTCCAGCGCTGCCGCGCGCGCCAGCAGGGTGTCCGACAGGACGAACGCGCGGAAGCTCGAATCGGTGAATGCCCGGCCCATGGCGCTCTCGCGGCGTTGCAGCGCGCGGTACCCCGCGCTCGAGAACAGGGCGGTCCAGTCGCTCTGGGAGGGAGACCTGCCGGCCTGACGCGCGCGGAGGATCGCGAGCACCGCGTCGGCTTCATCGGCGACGAAGTGCACGGCGACGGGTCCCGATTGCACGAGGCAAAGCAAAGTCACAGCGGTGTAGAGATTTGACACGGTCACCGGTCTCGGGTGAGGTGCTCCTTCGACAGGCGCTCGCCGGAAGAGGTTGCGTGGGGCAACCAGCCGCCACGTACGCGCGATGGGCAGTGGTCGGAGCGATGGAGACAGACCTCGGCATGTCACTGCACGACGTCGCCGTGACACCTCCTGAGCGGTATCCCGAACTGATAGGCCGGGTGATCGATCGAATGCTGCAGAAGCTCTAACGTACTCTGCCACGGGCCGCGACCTTCCAGCTCCCTTCCACCCGGCCGCGGCGGCCGTACCAGATCTCGTCGTGCAGGTTGACCGTCGGGCAGACATGGCTGGGCACCAGCCAGACCTTCTCTCCGACGCGCGCCGGCGCGTTCCGAGCGATCTCCACGTAGCCGTGTTCCTCATTCAGTTTGCGCAGGGTCCAGGGCCGTCCCACGAAGTGGCCGAACGTGCCGGCACCCACCGTCTGATCGCTCGAGAGCGTTTTTGACCCGGCGTCGATCACGCATTGTGCCGGCACCGCGGTGCTGACGACCGTAGTGAGCACGCGCAGCGCGCAGTCCGCCTCGTCGCACAGCTGCGCGGCGAGGCTGCTCGCGTCATAGAACACGTAGGTGCCTGGCCGGATTTCCGTGGTCCGCGGAATCAACGGCGTTTTCGTGGCACCCGGCGTCGACCCTCCAGAGACGATCTTCGCCTCGAAGCCCGACGCGGCGAGCGCATCAAGCACCGCGTCGATCTTCACGCACGCCGCCTGGAAGCCGGCCTCGTCGAGCCACGAGGGCCAATAGAAAATCCCTGGAAATTCGAGCACGCCTGGGCGATCGCGACCGCCTGTTCGGGTGACTGCGCACCACAGCGTCCCACGCCGACGTCGATTTCCACCAGCGTTTCGATCCCCGGGAGGTCACGCGCCACCGCGACCGAATCGACCGCGACTTTCACGCGGCGCGTCTTCACCAGCTCTCTCAGACGCGGCAGCTTCGCCTGCACCAGCGGGTAAGCGACCAACACGTCGTCGCCCGGCAACACCTCCGCCTCCCCCACTTTGGCGACGGTGATCCCGATGGCGCCGGCGTCGAGCTGCAGCTGCGCAATCTCGGGGATCTTGT
>CBFHAJ010000269.1:0-2687 GCA_965653495.1 uncultured bacterium
TGAACGGCCCCGTCACCACCACGGCGCGTACGTCGCGGCGCCGGGCCTGCAGCCGCCCGACCGCGCCGACGGCGGCGTCGAGCACCGCATACCCGTCGCTGCCGCTGCCGGCGCTCGCCAGCACGTGGGACTCGCCGTCAGGCACGCCCAGCTCGCGGAGCAGCGCGGCGCGCTGCGCCGCCACGTCGGCGCAGTCGCGCACGATGTAGCCGCAGTAGTGCAGCTTGGGACGGACCGCGGGGGGGATCGCGTAGGCGTCCGCTACGTCGTACAACGCGGCCGAGCCGAACACCGCGATCCCGTCGTACAGCTCGGCGAGCGCGTCGTACACGCCCAGCTCGCGCCATTGCGCGCAAGTCGTGCCGGGATCGTCCATGATGTCGCGCAGCCCGAACACGAACCGCGTGGCCGGGTGACGCGCCTTGAGGGAGTACAGGCCCTCGCGGAACTCGCCCGCCGAGCCGAGGGGCTCGTGGTCCACGAGCACCAGCTCGGGCGCGAGGCTCTGAGCCGTCTCGACCAACAGGCGGCTGCGGATGTCGCGGAAGCGTTGCCGCTCGGCGGGATCGTCCTCGTCACCGCCCAGCGGCACGCGGGCGGGCAGCTTTATGTATTAGCATCGCTCGGGCAGCGTGAAGCCGCCGAGCGCCGATTTGGTCGCGATGTAGGCGACGAGATCCGGGTAGGTCTCGAGCACGCGGCCGGCGATCGTGAGGGCGCGCGTGATGTGACCGAGCCCGCGGTTGTCCTGCGCGTACAGCAGGAGCGTACGGGGGTGGCGAGGGGGCATGCTCACGCCGTGGCCGCGTACGCACCTTCCCGCAGCAGCTCCAGCAGGCGTTCGGCCGCGACGCCGGCACCGTCGAGCCGCGGGGCGCCGCTCGCCGCCGGCAAGTCGCTCCGCCCCAGGTCGGCCTCGAGCCGCTCCGCCATCCGGGTGGGTGTGAGCTCATCCGGATCGAGCACGTCGATGAGCCGCCGCTCCGCGAGCAGCGTCGCCCGGATGCGCTGCTCCGCGCTGGGACCGCTGCGCGGCACCACCAGCGCTTTCTTCTTCAGGTGCAGCACTTCGGCCACCGTGTTGTAGCCCGCCATGCAGACGACCAGATCCGCGGCGGCGATGTGACTGGGACTGTCCTGGACGAACGGCACGACGCGGATGGGAAGATCCCGCGCCGCCGCCTCGATCTCACCCGTCAAGGTGGGGGGCGCGTTCGCCCCGACGGCAATCAGCGTGAAGAAGTCGGCGCGCGGGCCCAGCCAGCGGATGGCGTCGACGTAGGTGCGCATGATCTGCTCACCGTCGTTCCCACCTCCGGCGGAGACGAACACGAAGCGCTCGCTCCCGATCCCCAGTCCGGCCCGCACCTCACGCGCCGGCTTGAGCCGGCTCTCGTCCACGAGGTAGCCGCAGTAATGCAGCCCCGCGGGTGGCACGGGCAGGTCATAGGCGTGCGAGGTGGGGAACATCTCCTCGCTGCCGTAGATGAGGATGCGGTCGTAATAGTGCCGCAGCGCGTCGCGCGCGCCCTCGCGCTCCCAGGCGCGCGCCGTGGCGGCGGGGGCATCCAGGATGTCGCGCAGCCCGAGCACCGTGAAGCAATTCGCCTGCTCGTGCTTCAGCGCCTTGAGCGCCGGCTGCAGCTCGCCCAGCACCCCGGCGGGCATATGGTCCACCAGGAACAGGTCGGGCCGGAACTGCAGCAGCGCGCTTTTGAGCAGGTCGGCGCGCATCGCGCGCAGCTGGCCCTTCCCGATCCGCAGGCGGGCCGGTCCCCAATCGCCGGCCGCCAGCTTGCGTGCGCTGGGAAGCTTGACGTGATCCATCTGCTCCGGGGTCTTGAAGAAGGGCGCCACCGGAGAGTTGGCGAACAGCAGGATGTTGCAGTTCGGATCGCGGGCCAGGAGCTCGTGGGCGACCAAAATGTTGCGACGGAGATGACCCAGCCCGATGTTTTCGGGCGAGTACATCGCGACGTTATGACCCCAGCGCATGATTCCCCCCTCCTCCGCTCGACGCGCGTAGCAGCGTGTCGAAGTCGGGGGCGGGGGGGGCAAACCGTGTACCAGACTCGTAACAAGCGCGTTACCCCGCGGTGAACAATGTGCACGTGACCTCCCGCACTATTCTCACCCACGTGCGTCGCGCACTGACCACGTGAGTGACGGTCCCGCGCAGCGTGACGACGACGCCACACCGCGGGCGGCGGTCGCATTTCAGGGCGAGCCCCGCGCGCGCGACGGCGCGAAGTGGTGCGGCGTATCGGGTTACACTTAGCTTTCCGACATGTCCCGCGTTCTCTCGCGGCGCCGCTTTCTCGGCGCCGCCGCCGGTCTCGTCGCCGCCGCCGGTCTGGGTGACAGCTTCCTGCGTGAGCCCACCGCGATCGACGTCACCCGCCACGACTTGCCGGTCCCCGGCCTCGACCCCCGGCTCGCGGGCCTGCGGCTGGCCTGCGTCACCGACGTGCACCTGCACCATGGGCCGTCGGGCGCGGCGCGCGCCGCGCTCGCCATCCTGGCCCGGGCGCGCCCCGACGTCGGCGTGCGGGTGGGGGACCCGGACGATGTCAGGGAACTCCAGGTGCCAGTGGAAGAAGCTGTACTCCTCGCGCAGCCGCTCGAGCTCGCGGGCCGTGGCCGGGAGGAGCACGCTGGGACCGCCCTCGATCAGCTCTCTGAGTGTT
>CBFHAJ010000270.1:0-2631 GCA_965653495.1 uncultured bacterium
CCACGCCCGCCCCGGCGATCGCGAGCGCGATGCCGGCGGCCGCGAGCAACACCGCGCCCGCGCGCGCGCGGCCGGCCGAGCCGCCGCAACCGCGCCGCCGTGTCGGTCATGGCAGCGCGCTCACCGCGTACGTGAACAGGTTCACGCCCATGCGTAGTGCCGCCTCGTGCAGCTCGGGCGGGTCGTGGTGAACCTCGGGGCCTTCCCACCCGTCGCCCAGATCCGTCTGATAGGAATAGTACACGACCAGCCGCTCGCCCAAAAAGACGCCGAACCCCTGAGCGGGGAGGCCGTCGTGCTCGTGGATCTTGGGGACCCCCTTGGGAAAGTCGTAGACCAGATGATAGATGGGATGTGTCAACGGCACTTCAACCAGCGGGTGATCGGGAAACACCCGCGCGATCTCGCGGCGGAATGACTTGTCCATGCCGTAGTCGTCGTCGGCGTGGAGGAACCCGCCCTGCTCGAGGTAGCGCCGCAGGACCTCCACCTCCTGGTCGGAGAAGCGTACGTTGCCGTGGCCCGTCATATAGAGGTAAGGGATATCCCACAGCTCGGGGCTCGCGAGCGTGACCACGCGCTCGCGGGGCGCGACCGCGAGGCCGGTGCGCGCGTGAATCGCGGCGAGCAGGTTGGTCAGCTTGGAGGGGCCGGTGTACCAGTCGCCGCCGCCATCGTAGTGGAGGCGACCGATCGTGAGAGAAGGGGCGGAAGGCCGGACGGGCGGACGGGCGGACAGAACCCCGACCGTGAGCAGCAGCACCAGTCCGCCCGTCCGCCTGACCGCCTGTCCGCCGGAGTTCATAGCTCGTTCACCAGCCGATACGCCGTGTTTCTCGTGATCCCCGTTTCCGCCGCCAGCTGTTCGGCCACGTCGCGTCGCGTCATCCCCTGGGCGAGCAGGGCGCGGGCGCGGGCTTCGGGATCGGGGGGGCGCTCCGCCGACGCGGCGGGGGAGCGCTTCCCGGCGCCGGCCACGATGACCGTCACCTCCCCGCGCGCGGGGGCATCGGCGTAGTAACCCGCCAGCGCGGTCAGGGTCCCGGTGCGCGTCTCCTCGAACACTTTCGTCAGCTCGCGCGCCACCGCCGCCTCGCGCTCTCCGCCGCACGCGGCGGCGAGGTCGGCGAGCAGCTCGGCCACCCGCAGCGGCGCCTCGAACAGCACCACGGTCCATTCGCTTTGCGCCACCGGCACGAGCAGGCGGCGCCGCTCCGCTCCCGTGCGCGGCACGAAGCCGAGGAACCGGTAGCGATCGGCGCTCAGCCCGGAGACCGCCAGCGCGGCCGCGACCGCCGTGGGGCCGGGAATGGTGACGACCGGGATGTCGCGCTCGCGCGCGGCCGCGACCAGCTCGGCGCCGGGGTCGCTCACCGCCGGCGTGCCGGCGTCGGTGACGAGGGCCACGTCCTTGCCGCTTCCGAGCAGATGCAGGATACGGCGCAGCGCGGCGTCACTCGAATGGGCGTGGAAGCTGACCAGCTCGGCGTGCGAGCCGACGTGCGCGAGCAGCGGGCGCGTGTGGCGGGTGTCCTCCGCCGCGACGGCGGCGACCCGACTCAGCGTGGCCGCGGCCCGGGGCGAGAGATCGTCGAGGTTGCCGAGCGGCGTGGCGACGACGTACAGGGTGCCGGCCATTTCACCAGGACACCTGCCACGGAAGCCGCCCGTAGAAGCCGGCTGACTGCAGCACGTAGCGGTGCTCGCGCGTCGCCTCGCGCAGGATTTTGGGCGCGGTGCCCGGCATCATCACCTCCACGCCCTCGAGCAGCTGTAGCGACCAGTCGGTGAGCGCGTTGGACAGCTCCTCCGGCTGGACCACGGCATCGGGCGTCTCCGCCCCGCGCGGCGCGGAGAGAATCGCGATCGCCTTGTGCATGTCCGCGATCCCGGTGCTCACCTTCTGCGCGCGCCGCCGGGCCTCACCGGGAAACTCTTTGTCCACCTCGTCCACGATGCGCCAGTACAGCTCGCGGTAGGTGTTGATGAGGGCGTTGGGCGCCTGCTGCGGCAGGTCGGCCACGTAGGGGAACACCGTCGCGGTGAGAACCGGCGCCTGCCCGTCCGGGCCCGCGTGGAACTGCGACTCGAGGAATTTGGGAATACCGGTGATATCCGGTCGGTCGCAGAAGTAGCCGCTGTGGTAGCGCCCGTCGTCGAACCGCACGTAGGACACGCGCGCGTTCGACGTCAGCTCCAGGATACCGCTGGTCTTATCGCGCGCGAACGTGGCGAAGAACGCGCCGGGGTTGGACCCATCGACGGTGCGCATCTCCACCGGCACGGCGCACGACTGGTACATCCAGGCGAGCTGCTCCAGGGGGGCGGCGCCATACGCCAGCTCGCCGCGCTCCACCTCGGCGCGCATCCGCTTGAGGGCTTCGGTGATGGTCACGACCTGGCGCCCGCTGGTATGGAGCGACGCCGCGTTGACCGCTTCGCCTTTTCTGAAGAACAGCAGCAGGCATTCGTCCGGCAGGTAGGCCGTGATGTAGCCGTCCACGCGGCCGTCGCGGTCGCGCTTGGCGAAGGCGAGCAGATTGTCGAGGTGGATGAACGCGAGGCGGGTGCGATGAATCAGCCGGTTCACCTGCGGGAACGTGAGGTCCGCGAGGCGAACCGGCGAGTTCA
>CBFHAJ010000271.1:0-2574 GCA_965653495.1 uncultured bacterium
GGCGGCGCGCTCTGCCGCAGCACGCCGGCGCTCTTCACCCGGAAGTCCCGCTGCGCCGCCTCCGCGTCCCGCAGCGTGCGCAGGGCGTGCTGGCGTTGGTCGTCCAGGATGCGTCCCAGCTCGACCAGTTTGATGCGCTTCAGGTCGGCGGCGACCACCACTACCCGATCGGCGATGGCGTTCACCATTGCGGCGAGATCCACCGGCGCCGCGCCGGCGAGGCGCACGCGCAGGAAGTTCGCGTTTGTCCCGGTGTGCCACAGGGTGGGATCGACGTCGGTGCTCACGGAGAGGGTCTTCCGGAGCTCGCGCGCCGCTTCGGCCGGGGTGGTGAGCTCGAACTCGACGCTGCGACCGGCACCCAGCAGCTCCGCCGTCGGGGTCCAGCTGAACCCCAAGCCCTTCCCGACGGGCGCGGTGACCGAGTCGGTCTGAACGGTCCCCCCGGGGGTGGTGAGCGTGAACATCTTTCCGGCGGCGTCCACGACATAGCGGTAGCGTCCCGGCGCCAGTGTACCGTCGAGGCGCAGCCCGGCGAGCACGGTCGAGTCGGCCGGATTCCGCGGGCGGACGAACAGCCGGCGCTGGCGTATCACGTCTTCCAGCACCGCGTTCGACTCCACCAGATCGATCCAGCCGGACGGATTCAGCAGCTCGTCGGCGTCCGTGGCCCGGGGGTCGCTGGCGGCCTCCTTGGTCTCGAACCACAAGAGCGCCGTCGCCGAGTAGGGAGGTCGCAGCAGCCGACTCGCCACCAGGCCCAGGGCGGTCCCGACGAGCGTGATAACGAGGACGAGCCATTTGCGACGGCGCACCGCACCGAAATAGTGCTGCCAGTCGGTTTCGGCCGCCGCCCCACCCCGCGTCATCCCTTCGCCGGGGAGCGTGGGCGGCCGAATCCATAATGAGTCCGCCGATGCCACCTCCGGTAATTGCGACCGCTCCCTCGACATATCTCGCGTGTGCCCCGTTGAGTTCCCTGCAGTGCTGCAAGGCGGATACCGCGGCAGCGGCGGGACACTGGCTCGGGCGGACCGGTCAGGTGCTCAGTTTGCGCAGTCGGTGCTGCTCGCTTCCCACATAGAAGGAAAGTGTGGTGTGGCGTGGAGGCCTCATCCTCTCCCGGGTTTCGCCCACTCCCCCGTCGCGGACCGGTCTCCAGACGGTAAAGAAGGCCGCGCAACCGCGAATGCCTGAGCATGCATTGTGCAGAACGCGCAGAGGTCCGCCATGCGCCAAACCCCGATGCAGCGTCTCTACCCGTATCGTCGCTCGATCATTCTGGTCGTGCACCTCATTCTCATCTCGGTCGGGTATCTGGCGGCGTACGCCATCCGGTTCGACTTCGCCATCCCACCGGAAGAGCTGCATCGCTGGGCCGTCACGCTCCCCTGGCTGCTGATCCCGCGGCTCCTGTTCTTCCAACGGTGCTCCGCCTACAGCGGTTGGTGGCGCTACGTCGGGATGGCGGACCTGGTGAACCTCACGGTCGCGGTGAGCCTGAGCTCGGTCGTGTTCGTGGCGTTCCTGTTCTTCACCGGTGGCATCAAAGGCATGCCGCGGTCCGTGCCGTTGCTCGACTGGGTGGTCGCGATCTTTCTCCTGGGCGGCATCCGGTTCGCGTCGCGTTGGTGGCGCGAAGGGACGCTGCCGGCGGTGGGGGGGCCGGCACGCGGCCGCCGCACGTTCATTGTTGGAGCGGGTGAAGCCGGTGAGCAGCTGCTTCGGCAAGTCCAGCACGACCCGCGGGGCCTGTTGAACGTGGTGGGGCTGATCGACGATGCGCCGGACCTCCACGGCCGGACGCTGCACGGCGTCTCGGTCCTGGGCGGGACCGACCGGCTGCTCGAGCTGACCAGCCGCCACCAGGTCGAGCTGCTGGCGATCGCGATCCCGTCGGCCTCGGGGGAAGAGATGCGGCGCATCGTCACGCGCTGCACCGAGACCGGCATCGAGTGCAAGGTGTTGCCCCCGCTGCAGGATCTCCTTGCGAGCGGTCCCGTGCGGCTGCGTCACCTGCGCGACGTCCAGATCAACGATCTGCTGGGGCGCGACGCCGTGCGCCTCGATCTCGGTACCATGGAGCGCGAGCTGAGCGGCCGTTCGGTGCTGATCACCGGCGCGGGCGGCTCCATCGGCTCGGAACTGGCGCGCCAGGTCGCGCGGCTCCATCCCCGCCGCATCGTGCTGCTGGAGCGCGCGGAGAGCCCGCTCTACTTCGTGCATCGGGAAGTCAGCGAGGCCTGCCCCGACGCCGAAGTGATCCCGGCGATCGCGAGCGTCACCAACGCGGCGCGTCTGCAGGAGATCTTCGAGGCCTACCGGCCGGACTATGTGTTCCACGCGGCGGCGTACAAGCACGTTCCGATGCTCGAAGCGAACGCGCTCGAGGGCGTCTGGAACAACGTGGTCGGGACGCTGCGCACCGCGCGGTGCGCCGCGCGCAACGGCGTCGGAACGTTCGTCCTCATCTCCACGGACAAAGCGGTCAACCCGAACAGCATCCTCGGCGCCACCAAGCGCGTCGCGGAGCGCCTCGTGCTCGAGCTCCCCTCGTACCGCGCCACACGCACC
>CBFHAJ010000272.1:0-2560 GCA_965653495.1 uncultured bacterium
GGCCCCCCCGCCACCGCCCCGCCCGGTCACGAGCCGGCTCGCAACCACGAGCACAGTGAGCTGGGCTAACACGGCGAGGAGAAAGTACGCCGCGCGGTAATGCTCGCGCGCCGGCAACACGAGAGAGAGGGGCACGAACGCCGCGGCCAGTGTGGCCGCGATCACCCGGGCCGGACGGGCGCCGAGCACGAGCGGCAACGTCCGCCGGCCCAGGGTGCGGTCCCCTTCCTGGTCGTCCAGGTCCTTCACGATCTCGCGCACCAGATGCAGCCAGGCGGCGAGGACCCACGGGACGACGCCCGCCGCCGGCCGTCCGACGGCGATGGCGCCGTACCAGAGCGGCAGCCCGGCGACCAGCGCGACCGCCAAGTTCCCCGGCACACCGCGGCGCTTGAGCACCGGCGAATAGGCGATCATCACGGCGAGCGCCGCGAGCCCTACGAGTATCGCCGTCCCATTGACCAGCGCGGCGGCCGCGAGGCCGAGCAGTGTCCCCGCGACCACGCACAGGTCCGCGGTGCCACGCGTCAGGCGGCCGGCGGCGAGCGGCCGCTCGTTGGCCGGGCGATTGACGCGGTCGCCCGCGGCGTCCCAGATGTCGTTGAGGGCATTCCCCGCGGCGCCGAAGCCGATGGCGGCGACCGCGGCGAACGCGAGCACGCGTGGCGTGGTGAGCGCGCCGTGCGCGATCCAGCCGCCGGCGAGGACGCCGAGCGCGGCGAGAAACAGGTTGTGGGCGCGGACCAGCCGCAGTACGTCAACCACGGAGCACGTCCTCGTACAGCCGCTCGTACAGCGGCACGACGCGATCCGCGGAATACTCGAGGGCGCGCCGGGCGGCGGCGGCCCGCATGCGCTCGAGCAGCGCGCCGTCGGTGAGAATCCGCACGCCGTTCGCGACCAGTGCGTCGAGGTCCCCCACCGGCATGAGCAGACCGGTCTCGCCGTCGACGACGACCTCGGGCAGGCCACCCACGGCGCTGGCCAGCACGGGCACGCCGCACGCCATCGCTTCGAGCGCCGCGAGGCCGAACGATTCGGTCTCGGAGGGAAGCAGGAACAGGTCGCTGCCACGCAGAATGTCGGCGACGTTGTCCACCTTCCCGAGGAAGCGCACGTCGCGGCGCAGCTTGAGGCGATCGGCCTCCTGCTCGGCCGCGTCGCGGTCGGGGCCGTCGCCCACCAGCACCAGCGTGGCCGGAAGCGCGCGCCGGATCCCCGCGAACCCCCGCACCACGTCGCGCAGCCGCTTGACGGGCCGGAAGTTCGATACGTGCACCACCACCTTGTGGTCCGCGGGCGCGAGCGAGCGGCGACACGTCTTGTCGGTCGCGGGATGGTACTCCGTGGTCGCGACGAAATTGGGAATCACCGCGACGTTGCAATTCACGCAGCCGAAAGCCCGATACGTTTCGTCTCGCAGAAACGCTGACACCGCGGTCACCGCGTCCGATTGCTCGATGGAAAACTTGGTGAGCGTGTAATACGACGGGTCCTGCCCGACCAGCGTGATGTCGGTGCCGTGCAGCGTGGTGACGATCTTCAGGTCGCGCTGTCCCTTGAGCATCTGCTTGGCGAGCCACGCCGTCGCGGCGTGGGGGATGGCGTAGTGCACGTGCATCAGGTCGAGGTTCTCCCGCACCGCCACCTCGTGCTGCTTCACCGCGAGCGCAAGCGCGTAGGGAGACGACTGCTCGAACAGCGGGTACTCGGTCTGGGTCACCTCGTGGAACGTCACGCGCTCGGCGTACCCCCGCAGCCGGAACGGACTCGCGTACGAGACGAAATGCACCTCGTGCCCGCGCCGCGCGAGCTCGAGCCCCAGCTCGGTCGCCACGGCACCGGAGCCGCCGTAGGTGGGGTAGCAGGTGATGCCGATGCGCATGAAGATCAGTCATCCGCTTTCATGAGGCGCCAGCGTTCCTGAATCGCCTGCGCGAGCCCGCGCGCGTCGCCCGTCGCGTCCAGCGTCCAAACGACCTCCTGACGGCCGACGACTGACGGCTTGTGACGCAGTTGGTTCCTAAACCACGTTTCCTGCCGCTTGGCATAGCGGCGCGTCGCGACGACGATCGCCGTTCGCAGCTCCGCCAGGGGCAGGCGTCCGGCCAGCATGGCCACGACCTCGCGGTATCCGACGCCGTCCAGGCCGGGCGCGTCGGCGGCCACTCCACTCGCGAGCACCCGCCGCACTTCCTCGACCAGCGACTCGCCCCCCCCGACGAGCATGGCGTCCACCCGGTCGGCGATGCGGCGTTCCAGCGCGTCACGTGGCAAGGTGAGATGAATGTACCACGGGCGCATCGCGCCGCTCGCGCGGGCGTGCTCCTGCCACCAGCTGAGCGCACGGCCGGTCAGGAGTGCCACCTCAACGGCGCGTGCGGCGCGCTGCCCTCCGCCCCCCGCAAAACGGCGGTCGAGCCGCGCTGCCCAATGCGCCAGCCGCGCTGCCGGGAGCCGCGCTGCCCACGCGCGCAAGCGGTCGCGCTGGCCCGGGTCGAGTGGCGGCTCGTGGAACAGCCCCTCCGCGAGCGCGCGGATGTACAGCCCTGTGCCTCCG
>CBFHAJ010000273.1:0-2530 GCA_965653495.1 uncultured bacterium
CCCGGCGGCGGGGCGCTCGGGCCCGGGAGCGAGAACGCGCTCGTCACCACGCCAGTGCCGCAAGCCCAGGCACCACCGCCTCCCCCCCGCCCCCCCCCCTCCGCCCAGGGCTCCGTCTGAAGAGCAGACGCAGTTCGTCCGTGGCGCGGACCAGCACGGCGCCGCCGGCACGCCGCTGCCGCAGCCGCTCGTGCTCGAGGTGCGCGATGCCGCGGGGGTCCCGCTCGCGGGAAGGGCCGTGACCCTGACGGGGACCAACGCCAGCGTGACCCCCGGCGCCGCGCAGAGCGACTCGAGCGGCCAGGTGCGCGTGCGCGTGACGCTGGGTGAGCGCGCCGGACCCGCGGTAGTCACCGCCAAGGTCGGAGGCCTCACGCGCACGGCCACGTTGCGGGTCGAGTCCGGTCCGGCGCAGCAGCTCCTGGTGGAGCGCAACGGCGCGCTGGTGGTGGGCAGCGTGACCGTGCGCTCACGCGACACGGTGGTGCTGCGGGTGGTAGCGCGCGACGCGTACGGCAATCACACGGGGCTCGCGGACTTCACCGCGTCATCGACCAATCGCCGGATCGGGCTGCAGGCGGTCGTCGCCGGAGACTCCCAGGGGGTCGTGACCCTGGAGCCACGCCGCAGCGGCTTCGGCGAGGTGCAGGTCTCGGGCTCGGGACTCAAGGTGCGGGTGCCCGTCGACATCGAGCTGCCCGCGACGGCGACCAGCCCGTGGGCGATCGGCGCGCGCGGCGCGTCGCTCGCCGCGAACAACCCCTGGGTCGACCTCGCCGGAGTCACGTCGATCTCCGGGGGCGCCGGCGGCGGCTACCTGCGCCGCACCATCGCCGAGGCCGCCGGTCTGTCGCTGGCAATCGGGGGCACGGGCGGCTCACTCAACGTGCAGCGTACGACGACCACGGCGTCGGTGACGCTGCTCGAAGGGTTCGGACGCGTGGAGCTGGCCCCCCCCCTGGCGCGCTCAGCGGTGAGGCCGGTGCTCTCGCTCGGCGTCGGCGCCTATCGTTTGAAGAGCAGTGACAACGGCCAGACGTTCTATCACACCAACGCATTCTGGTCGGGAGGGGTGGGCGCGGACGTTACGCTGTCGCCGCGCGTGACGCTGGAGCTGCGCATCGAGCGCGAGTGGATGCGGGATGCGAACTTCGGCCACGTCGCCACGTTCTGGCCGATCGGGATCGGGCTGAGACTGGGACTGTAGTCCTCACCCCCTGTCCCCCTCTCCCTTCGGGAGAAGGGGAACGACAGTCAGCCTTTCGTTTCCCCTCTCCCGCACGGGAGAGGGGATCAAAGGGGTGAGGACGTGAATCGGCGGCTAATATCGGTTCCGGGGCTTTTGAACGTCTTTACCTAACGGGGCATTCTAGCGGTGAGCGGAGCCCGCTGCTCCAGCGCCCGCACCCGCGTCAAATCGACCAGCCAGCGCTCCACCGGGAAGTGGGCCGGGTCGAACCGCGCCGCCGCGTACCGCACATCTTGAAACGTCGCCTGCACAACGTCATCGGCCGCGGTCGCATCGCGCAGGATGCCGAACGCCACCTCGCGCAGCGTCGCGCCGTACCGTGCCGCCAGCTCCCATAGGGTGCGAGCATCGCCGGCAGCGATGCGCTCCAGCAGCGCCAGATCGGACCAGGGTCGGTGTGCAGCAGTCGTGACGGGCATACCGGCTTAAAGAGTACCGGGCCCGGGTGAGAGTAACGGTCGAACGTATCTCTCCGAACGCGATTGACATACCGCTCTGCGCGCCGCAAACTTTCGAGCCCTTCCACTTCTGCTCGGACTCACCTGATGGCACGACGTCGCACAGGCATGGATCGCCGCCGGGCGCTCGACCGCCGTGTGGGCGAGAGACGTGTGCGGTTCGTCACAGTGCCGGTGGACCGCCGCCGGGCGGAGCGGCGCGTGCCGGAGGCGCGGCGCTCGGGGCTCGAGCGCCGCGCGGTGGTGGAGCGCCGCCGCCGCACGGCGGTGCGGTAGGCGCCTAACGAGCGTGGCCTCCCACGATCGTCGCCAGGACGACCGCCGGCGCAATTACAACCGCCGCAGCGGGATCGATCGCCGCATTAAGGAAGAGCCGGTGGGCGAGGAGCGGCGCACGGGCGCCGATCGTCGCACCGGGCGCGATCGCCGCAGCTGGGTGGAGCGCCGCAAGACGCCGCGTTAGTTGCTGACGCTGACCGTCACTCCAGGGGAGGTCGTCGTATTGCCCGCCGTGTCGGTCGCGATGGCGGTGAGCGTGTAGGTCCCGTTCGGCAGCGTCGTCGAGTCCCAGACCAGCGTGTACTTGCTCGCCGGCCCGTCGGTTGTGAGCGCCGGCCCGATGTTCTGGCCGTTCAACTGCAGCTGCACGCGCGCTACGCCGTGATCGTCGGCGGCCGTCGCCGTGAGGCTCACGACCCCCGTCAGCGTCGTGCTCCCCCCCCCCACGCCCGGCGAGAACAGCGACACTACCGGCGGCGCGAGGGCGGGCCGCAGGTTGGGGTGGCGCGCCTTCCACTGTTGCACCGCGTTGTGCCAGTAGTCC
>CBFHAJ010000274.1:0-2503 GCA_965653495.1 uncultured bacterium
AGAACACCAGCGCGTCGACGATGCTGGCCCGCGCGCCGAACAGCTCGGCGCTGCGGGCGCTGAGCCGATCACGCAGCGCGCCCCGGCCCCGCGGCACCGGGTCGAGCTGAACCACCCGGCGCACGACGAGCACGCCCCGGTCGGCTGTCCCGCTCCAGCGGCCCGCCACCACCCACTCGGTGCCGCCGCGCGCGGGATGATCCTCGGGCCAGCGGAGCCGCAGCGCGCCGCTGCACCGGCCGGGTTGCGCCTTGGCATCGACGACGCCGCCCTGCTGGGAGACGGGATCGAGCAGCCGCACGATCGCGGCACGCGCGGCCTGTCCGGCACAAGTCGCTGCGCGCTCCCGCGTGGCGGCCGTGCCCCAGATCGTCCCCGCGACCCCCATGACGCCAAGCGCGGCGCCGAGGGGGGCACGCCTGACGAAGAGGAGGCTCGCGAGCAGCACGGGAGCAAACACGTACGGCGCACCGCGCGCAAGGAGATCGAGGCCCAGATAGAGCCCGACCGCAAAGGCTATTGTGAGAAAGAGAATCGGCGGCCGCACTAGTCGGGGCTCGGGGCTCGAGGTTCGGGGCTCGGGAACGGCCCCCCGAGTCCCGAACCCCGAGCCCCGAGTCCCGCTACATCAGCTGCACCGGCCTCGCTCCGCAGCGGGGCGCGAGCCCCACCTTGCGGAATCCCTCGAGCAGCGCGACGTCGAGCTTGGCCTTCTCCTGATCGGAATCGAGCCGCAGCTCCACCAGCACTTCGCCCTGAGGCGTGGACACGTAATTCGGCGCGAGCCGGTTGAGGGCGTACACCTGCACGTCGCCGCGGCACGTGTCGCAGCCGCAGAAGCGCGGCAGCTGCGGGCGCAGCTTGTTGTATTCGCGCTGCACCACCTCGAACGTCACGTTCGTTACCCCACGACGGAAAGCTCCCGGGCGAGCTCCCGCCCGTCAATTCGGGCGGTGAAGGTCGAGCCCGTGGTCCCGGTGAGGCGCAGCGTGCGATAGGATCCGATCCACTCGTCCGGCCCCAGGAACAGCGCCACCTTGTTCGTGCGGGTGCGCCCTTGCAGCAGTCCGCCACGCTTGGCGCGCCCTTCGACGAGCACTTCGTGCACGCTCCCCACCAGCGCGACGTTCTTGCGGCGCGCCAGGTCGCGCACGGCGGCCACCAGGCGCTCGAGCCGCTCGCCCGCCACGTCGTCGGGTATGGCGTCCTTGAGGCGGGTGGCGGGCGTGCCCTCGCGCGGCGAGTACTTGAAGGTGTAGCCGTCGTCGAACCCGACGGCCGCGACGAGCGACAGGGTTTCCTGGAAATCGGCTTCGGTCTCGCCCGGGAACCCGACGATGATGTCGGTCGTGAGGGCGATCGCAGGGATGGCCCGACGCAACGCCGCCACGACGTCCAGGTAACGCGCGCGATCGTAGCGGCGGAGCATGCGCTTGAGCACGCGCGAGCTGCCGCTCTGCACCGGCAGGTGGACGTGCTCACACACCGCTGGCGTTTGTGCCATGGCGGAGATGACGCGCTCGGTGAAATCCGTGGGATACGGCGACGTGAATCGTACTCGGCGGACCCCCGCCACCGCGCCCACGGCGCGCAGCAGGTCGGCGAAGTCGTGTGTGCCGTCGTGATAGCTGTTGACCGTCTGGCCAAGGAGCGTGACCTCCGTGGTGCCGGCGCGAGTGAGCGACTCCACCTCGCGCACCACGTCGGCCAAATTGCGGCTCCGCTGGGCCCCCCGAGTCATCGGAACAATGCAGAAGGTGCACCGATAATCGCAGCCGCGTTGCACCGTGACGAAGGCGGAGGCGCCCCCCCCGGTCTCCCGCTGCGGCGGCACGTCCTCGTAATGCTCCCAGGTCTTGAAGTCGAGATCGGCGGCCCGAGAGCCGGCACGAGCCCGCGCGATCAGCTCCGGCAGCGCGCGGTAGCCGTCGGGGCCAGCCACGAGGCCCACCTCGGGCACGCGCTCGAGCAGCCGCTCGCCCAGCCGTTGCGCCATGCACCCCACCACGCCGAGCACGGCCTCGGGACGTTTTTCCCGCTTCAGCTCGCCCAGCCGGGACAGCACCTTCTGCTCCGCGTGGTCGCGCACGGCGCAGGTGTTCACGAGCACGACGTCGGCCTGGGCCACGTCGGGCGCGGCGACGTACCCTTCGCGCCCTAGCACGCCGAGGATCAGCTCGGAGTCCGCGACGTTCATCTGGCAGCCGTACGTCTCGATGTAGATGCGGGCCATGGCTCCTAGATCGTCACCTCAAAGCGCGTCGCGCCGTCCCATTGGTCGGTGGGAACATAGACCGAAAGGTAGTCCTGCGTGAGGACCTCGACGTTGCCTTGCGACCGGCCGCACACCACACCGTCGCCGCGCCCGCCGCGCCGGGCCGCGCGGTAAGCGGCCGCTTTCCGCTCTCCCAGTACGCGCAGCTCGCGGGCGCGGTCGCGTACCACGTGGGGTGGGACCGGCGTGCCGAGCCGGGTGGCGGCGACACCCGGGCGCGCGCTGTAG
>CBFHAJ010000275.1:0-2491 GCA_965653495.1 uncultured bacterium
CGCCCGGGCGAGGTTGAGGAAGCGGGCAGCGGAGTCGGGGCTCACCCCGAGGCGCACTAGCGTGGCTGCGTCGGCGGAGCTGAGCGAGGGCAGCGCCTGCCCGCGCCAGCGTCCCTGCAGAGCGCCGAACACGAAGAGCTTGTTCGGGATGATCGCGCCGCCCATCCCGGCGCTGAACTGTTGCTGCGTCGAGCCCTGGCCGAACGCCGACGACGTTGCTTCCCCCCACGCGACGTCGCGGTCGCGCAGGGTGTACGTGTACGACCCTTGCAGCACGTTCGTGCCGCTCCGGGTAGTCGACGCCACGATGCCGCCGGCGAACTGGCCGCGCGCGACGTCGTACCCGCTCGTGACGACGCGGGTGGAACGGACGGCCTCCTGCGGGACGCTCCCGGTGCCGAAGGTGGCACCGTCGAGCGTGATGCTATTTGCGGTCGGACGCTGGCCGGCGACCGAGAACGCGGTCGCGGTGGAGTCGTTGGATCCGATTCCCACCACCCCGGGGGTGAGCGCGGCGACCGCGTTCACATCGGACGGGTCGACCGGCAGCCGGAGCAGCTGCTCCGGACTCAGGCTGCGCTCGGATGCCCCGGGCCCGCCGCGCTCGGACGGGCGGGTACGGCCGGTAACGGTCAGCGGCTCGAGCGCGACTGCGCTGAGGCCCAGCTGCACGTTGGCGACGAGGCGGTCTTCATCGGCCTGGCGCGCGACGTTGACCCGCACCGGCGCCATGCCGATGAAGCGCACGACGAGCTGGTACTGTCCGCCGCCGTCGGGGAACACGATCGTGAACCGCCCCCGGCCGTCGGTGGTGCGGTGGCGGGACACCTGGGTCTCGAGCGAAATAGCTTCCACGTTCGCCCCAGAGAGGGCTTGCCCGTCGGGGCCGATGACGGTCCCGACGATGATGTCGGTCGTCGTGCCGACCTGGGCGGCGACGGGGTACACCCCAGCCCCTGCGAGCAGAGCGACGAGCAGCGACAGGCGGGTGATGGACGCGGCGCGCACCGCAGTCATGCAGCCTCCGGTAGATGGCGAGTGGGGGGGTGCAGGGTGGCGTTCAGCACGTCCGCCAGGACGCGCCGCGAATCGAAATGCGTTTCGGCCAAGTCGCGGGCGGCCTGGCAGTGACGCGCGTAGTCGCTGTTGATGGCCTCGAGCGCGGCGGCGGCCTCGTCGACGGTAGAGAATCGGAACATCCCGGCGCCATTGACCAGGCACGAGCTCGGCCCCGTGTCCTGCACCACGACCGGCTTCCCGCTCGCCAGGTAGCACACTGTGCGATCGCTGACCCAGGCGTTCTGGAAGTCCATACAGGACGCCTTGGCGCAGCTGAACTCGCCGCGGGATCGCTGCACGTAGGAGCGGTACTGCTCGGGGCTGCCGGCGACGTCGCGGGAATGGCGGATCCGCCAGCCGTGCGCGTGCAGGCAAGCGATGTCGTCGGCGTCCCGCTCGTCGGTGTAGAGTGCCAGCTCGAGCGGCTGGCTGGTATGCCGGGGCAGCTCCGCGAAGCGCAGAAAGGCGACGCGCTTGGTGTTTTCCCGCAGCACCGTCTTCCCGTTCTCCATCACCTTGAGCCAGTCAGTGGTCGACCAGCTGGAGACGGTGGTGAACGCAGCGGCGCGGGGATCGTGGGTGAACGGCCAATGATCGAGACAGACCGGCGGGCGAATCCGGTGCCATGGCAGCCCGCAATCGGAGAAGCGCGCGGCCGACGTCCCCACGGTTTCGCCGGTCGTCAGGTAGCAGTCGTGCGGCGGCACGGCGAGCTGGCCGGTGCTGATCCAGAACTGCAGCAGCCCGGGATCGATATCCATCAGTGCGGTGCGGCGGCCGAGCGCGAGCAGGCGGGGGTCGATGGCGTAATGAAAGTTCAGCAGCACATCGGCCTGTCGCAGGACCCGCTCCACGTCGGACTGCTCGCAGCCCACGAACCGAAAGCCGCTGGGCGCCGCCGCGTAGAGCAGCGTTTTCCCCTCGAGGCCGAAGCGCCGCATGCGGTCGAAGAAGCCAGTCAGGAGCGGTGCTTCCTGCGCCGGATCGGGCGGCGGGCGGAACTGCTCCAGCCAGTACACGTCGCAGCCGAGCGCGCGCAGCCCCTGGACGTACTGCATGTACACCCAGAAGTGGCCGCCGCCGTCCGGGAAGTTGGCGACCTTGTAGACCGAGATGACCGCGGTGGTCATGCGGCGTGCTCCAGCAGGTCGCGGAAGCCGATGAGGCGGATGTTCCGGTCCGTGAGCGCCAGCCGGACGCGCGGGTCGCACAGGGTGCGTACCTCGGCCTCGCGCTCGGCGGCGTAGCTGGACGCGAAGCCCGGTTCGACGTACCCCGGGTGGCAGGTCAGCTCGGTGGCGTGCGGCGGTTCCTTCTCTTGCAGCTCCGCGTCGATGATGCGTAACAGTCCGTCGGCGCTGATCTGCTCGAGATGCGTCTCGCCGCCCCACTGACCGTAGAACTTCGCCACGTGCCGGACGTCGGAATAGCC
>CBFHAJ010000276.1:0-2433 GCA_965653495.1 uncultured bacterium
CGCGCCCCACGTACCCGACCTCGGTGAACTTGGACGCCTCGACCTTGAGGAACGGCGCCCCCGCCAGCCGCGCCAGCCGGCGCGCGATTTCGGTCTTTCCCACGCCCGTCGGGCCGATCATGATGATGTTGTTCGGCAGGATCTCGTCGCGGATCTCGTCGGGCGCCTGGGAGCGGCGCCAGCGGTTGCGCACCGCGATCGCCACGGCCTTCTTCGCGACCTCCTGGCCCACGATGTAGCGGTCCAGCTCGGCGACGATCTTGCGGGGCGGCAGCTCCTCCAGCCAGGGGAGCTGCTCCTGCTGCGCGGCGGCTTCCGCCGGCGACGGCTCTTCAGGCACTCGGGTGGGGCCGGCCATCACAGCTCCAGGATCGAGATATTGGCGTTGGTATACACGCAGATGTCGGCCGCGATCTCGAGCGAGCGCTGTACGATCTCCTTGGGCCCGAGCTGCGACTGCTGCAGCAGCGCGCGCGCGGCGGCGAGCGCGTAGTTGCCCCCCGAGCCGATCGCCAGGATGCCGTCGTCCGGCTCGATCAGCTCGCCCGACCCCGAGATGACGTACCCGTGCTCTTTGTCGGCGACCACCAGCAGCGCCTCGAGCCGCCGCAGCACCCGGTCCGAGCGCCAGTCCTTGGCGAGCTCCACGGCGGCGCGCGGCAGGTTGCCCGGATAGCGCTCGAGCTTCTCCTCGAATTTCTCGAACAGCGTGAACGCGTCGGCCGACGCGCCCGCGAAGCCGGCGAGAATCTTGCCGCCCTTGAGCGTCCGGACCTTGTTGGCGTTGGCCTTCATCACCGTGTCGCCCAGCGTGACCTGGCCGTCGCCGCCCAGGGCCACGTGGCCGTCACGCCGCACGCTGAGAATGGTGGTGCTATGGATGCGCGTCATTTCCTTATGCTCGGGGATGCGCTTGATGATAGACCTTCTTCAGCCGCTCTACCGACGTATGAGTATACACCTGCGTGGTGCCGAGCGAGGCGTGGCCCAGCAGCTCCTGCACCGCCCGCAGGTCCGCCCCGGCGTCGAGCAGGTGGGTCGCGAACGAGTGTCGCAGCGAGTGGACGTGGAGCTGGCGCCCGCGCGTCAACCCTCCCAGCAGCCGCTTGATGGCGAGCTGCACGCTGCGCGGCGTCAGCCGCCGCCCCCGGCGGCTCACAAACACGGCCCTGCGATCATACGTTCCCGTCGTCCCCGCTCTCCCGGAGGGAGAGGGGGACAGGGGGTGAGGACCAACGAGCGCGTCGCGCTGGCGGTAATAGCGCCGCAGCGCCTGGGTGGCGTGCATCCCCACCGGGACGATCCGCTCCTTTTTCCCCTTGCCCCGCAGCTTCACCTGATCCGATACGAGATCGAGGTCGTGATCGTTTAAGCCCACCAGCTCCGCCAGCCGCATGCCGGTCGAGTAAAACAGCTCGAGCATGGCGAGGTCGCGTGCCTCGGTGAACCCGCCGGCCTCGGCGCGGCGCTCCGCCTCGATGAAAAGCGCATCCACTTCTGACCGGTCAAGGTGCACCGGGAGCGTGCGCTCGAGCTTGGGCGTGCGCGCCGCTTTGGCCGGGTTCACCTGCAGCCCCTGCGTGGCGTCGAGGAACCGGTAGAACGTCCGCAGCGCCGACAGCGCCCGCGCCGCCGAGCGCTTGGCGAGCCCGCGCTGCTGCAGTGCGCCGAGCCAGCCGCGCACTGCGAGCCGATCGACTCCGGCCCAGCTCCAGGCCCCCCCCCCCATAGTAGCGGCCACAGAACGCCGCGAAGTCGGCCACGTCGCGCGCGTAGGCCTTCACGGTGTGGGGGGAGTCGTTGCGCTCCTTCGAGAGGAAGTCGACGAACTCGGGGATCTCGGGGTGCGGAGAGGTGTTCTTCACGTCGTTCCCACTCTGAAGAGTGGGCCCGCCTGGGAATACTTCACGCCAACACCTCCACCCCCACCGCGCGCGCGAACGTGTCCATGTCCGCGAGCGCCCGCTCCACGAGCAGCTCTTTCTTTTTTTGCTTGTCCTTCACGGGCCACTCCAGCGGCTCCAGGAGCCCGAAGTTGGCGTTCATCGGCTGGAAGTGCTCGGGGTCGGCCGTGTGCACGTAGCGGTACAGCGCGCCCAGCATGGTCGTGGGCGGCGGCACGGCGGGCTCCTCGCCGCGCAACAGCCGCGCCAGATTGATCCCCGCCATGATTCCCGTCGCCGCCGATTCGGTGTAGCCCTCGACACCGGTGAGCTGACCCGCGAACAGCAACGTCGGATCGTCCTTGGCGGCGAGGTGCGCCGAGAGGGCGCGCGGCGAATTGATGTACGCGTTGCGGTGAATGCTCCCGAACCGCAGGAACTCGGCGCGCTCGAGTCCCGGAATCATTCGGAACACCCGCTGCTGGTCGGGAATCTTGAGACGGGTCTGAAAGCCCACCAGGTTCCACATCTGGCCGGCGCGGTCCTCCTG
>CBFHAJ010000277.1:0-2428 GCA_965653495.1 uncultured bacterium
GGAATCCAACAGCAAGCGGAAGCACGGACCGCCAGCCGGCACCCCGTTCTACTTCACCCTGGACCGGTCACGCTGGCGGGGCTACTCCCTTGTTCGACAGACAGCGGCGAGGTCGGCGGCACGAATCGCAAGTGTCTCCACGCGAGACCAAGGCGCAGTGTGCTCCGCCCAAGACCGCTCCTCTTGGGCGAACCCAGCGGCCCCGACGTCGCGCTTGCTGGGTTCGCCCACCAAGAGGCGCACCGGCGATCGGGTCCTGTGCGGCTCTGCTGGGGACGTCGCGATCGCCTCGATCCGGCCGACGTTCGCATCGCGCCCGGGCTCAGTCGCTGGCGTCGCGCCGGACGATGGTGCCGACGCGTGCCCCTTGCAGAGCGGGCTCGAGAAGTTCAGGCCTCAGGCCGTTGATCACCTGGAACCGGGTCACCTGCCGAGCGGAGCCGAGCAACTCGAGAAGGATGCGGTCGAATGGGAGCGTGGGGGGGTTCTTGTCCGCGAGCTCGGCGACGGTGATTTCCTCGATCAGCTTGGCTGATGGGTGCTCCTTCGGATCGCGGTCATAGATTCCGTCCACGTCCTTCACCAGCGTGACGGTGGCGCAGCCGAAGGTTTCCGCCAGCAGGAACGATCCGGCATCGCTTCGGTGCGGGGGGATTTTGCCAGTCCCGGGCGGATGTTCCCAGAGCGAGAAGGGTGGATCGCCGTTGAAGATCACCCCCGGAGCCGCCTGGATGAACAGTGGAAGCAGGTGGCCGAAGATCTCCGGAGGGATGGCGACGACCCCGTAGGGCGCGAGCAGGGTCCCGAGCATGTGGGCATTGCCGAGCGCATCTGCGATCGCCAGCTGCGCCAGCACCCCGGACGGCAGCCCCAGATCGAGTCCGATCGAGAACACGTGACGGGTTCGGGCGCCGCCCCCTGTACCGAGGATGAGCTTGTGGCGCGCGAGGACGCGGCTGATGGCCTCAACTAGCGGGTATGTGGACCGCCGACCGCCATCCAGGATCGAGCGACCGCCGACCTTGACGACGTGGCAGTGCGGGAGCATCGCCACCGTCGGGGCCTCGGTCGCGGCCATCACCGCGCGGTCGAGCAGACTCTGCCGCATCAGGAGCGAATCCAGGTGATGTCGCCCGTCGGGGGGGTCGTCGCTAACCACTGATGATCGTTCCGACGTGCTCGCCGTTGAGCGCACGGGTGAGGTTGCCCGGCACAAGACCGTTGATGATCTGGATCGAGCGACTGGATTTCGCGTTCTTCATCATGTCGAGCACACTGCGCTCGACGACGACGTCATCGAGGCAGAGGGCCTCGAGTTCTTCGACGGTGATCGAGGGGATAAACGTCGCGTCCGGTTCCTTCTTCGGATCCGCCGTGTACAGACCGTGCTCGTCCTTGACGTAGATCATCGATCGCGCACCGAACACCTCGCTGACGAGATAGGCACCCGTGTCGGTGCGGTGCGGCGGGATCCGGCCGATCTTCGGGTTCGGCTGCCAGAAGGTGTAGGGCGGCATGCCGAAGAACACGACCGCCCGGCGTTCGGACAGATACAGCGGGAGCTGCGGAAACTGCATCGGCTCGATGAATGGGATGCCATGACGGGCCAAGAGGTAGTGGATCATCCTGGCGTTCTGCATGCTGACGAACGTGCCGAGCACACTCAGGACGCCGGTCGGCATACCCAGGTCGATGCCGACGCTGTACGCGTGGCGGGCGCGAGTGCCGGCTCCGGTGCCGATGATCATCTTGTGATCGGGCAGGTTGGCCACGAGCTCTTCGAGCAGTGGGAACACGGCCGAACGTCCGCGGTCGATCAGGCTTTGACCGCCGATCTTGATGACGTTGGCCTCCGGGAGGATCCGAATTGTCGCGGGAACATCGGTGCGGGCGAGCAACTCCTCATCTGTGAGCGATCCCGCAACCAGCGCCGCGCCGAGCTCCGTTAGCAATGAGCCGTCGATGTACCCTCCTTCAACCGCACGCCGCCAAGGATGTAGCGCTCCCGCCACACCCTGACCATATTCGGGTCGCCGAGCTCGCGACCTGCCCATTCCATGAGCTCCGCAAGGATCCCGGCGCGCGCGGGGGGCTCAAGTTCCATGCCGCCCATCGATTGTAGGTGCCCCCACGCGTCCACTACCTGCCTGGCTGACGCTTGCGCCGACCACGTGACCACCGAACGGCTCTCGATGTAGCTCGCTCCCAACGCTACCAGCCGGTCGAGCAATCGCTGCGTCGCAGCGCGCCTCGACCGGGGGATCAAGCCGCGCTCCCGAAGTAGCGACTCACGCTTCTCACGCAGTAGGTGCTTGACGCTCACCTCATCCCGCGACACGTGGCCGACCAGGAAGTACCCGCCCGGTACGCAAACGCGCTCCAGCTCGCTGCGCGCATGACCGGAGTCGAGCAGATGAACCACCCGGGA
>CBFHAJ010000278.1:0-2399 GCA_965653495.1 uncultured bacterium
TATGAAGCTCTCAGAAACCGCTATCCGTCGGCCGGTGCTCGCGAGCATGCTCTCGGCCGCCCTCGTGCTGTTCGGCGCCATCGGCTACGCCCGGCTGTCGGTGCGCGAGCTCCCCGACATCGATCCCCCGGTGATCTCGGTGTCGACCACCCTGCCCGGCGCCAATGCCCAGGTCGTCGAAACCGCCGTGACCGACGTGCTCGAAGAGGAGCTGTCAACCATCCAGGGACTGCGGACGCTCTCGAGCTCGTCCGCGGAGGAGAACAGCCAGATCACCCTCGAGTTCAACCTCGACCGGCCGGTCGACGTCGCAGCGCAGGATGTGCGCGACAAGGTGTCCCGAGTGCGGGGGCGTCTCCCGGTCGACGTGCTCGAGCCGGTGATCGCGAAGCAGTCGGCCGACGCGCAACCGTTCTTCTGGCTGGCCTTGAGCAGCGACAACTACGATCTGATGCAGCTCTCCGATGTCGCCGACCGCATCGTGAAGGCTCGGCTCCAGAGCCTGCCCGGTGTCGGCAGCGCCGGCATTTTCGGTGAGCGGCGCTACTCGATGCGCGTGTGGGTGCAACCCGACGCCCTGTCGGCGCGGGGGCTCACCGTGCAGGACATCGAGAACGCCATCGTCTCGCGCAATGTCGAAATCCCCGCGGGCCGAATCGAATCCACGCGGCGCGAGTTCTCGGTCCGGTCTCTGGGCGAGCTCAAGACACCGCGCGAATTCGCCGAGCTGGCGGTGGCGAGCCAGGGCACGCAGCTCGTCAAGCTCAAGGACGTCGCGCGGGTCGAGCTGGGGCCAGAAGATGATCGGTCGGTCTTCCGTTACAACGGATCGCCGTCCGTCGCGATCGGCGTGGTGCGGCAGTCCAAGGCGAACCTCATCGATGTCGCGCGCAGCATTCGCGCGGCGGTCCCCGGCATCCAGCAGGCGCTGCCGGTCGGGGTGAAGCTGCAAGTCGCCTACGACGGATCGGTATTCGTCACGCACTCGATCAACGATGCGCGCCTCACGTTGCTGATTGCGGCGATTCTCGTCGTGCTGATCATCTTCGTGTTTCTGCGGAACATGCGGGCGACGATCATCCCGGGGCTCGCGATCCCGGCGTCGATCGTGGCGACCTTCGCGATCATGTACTTCCTGGGCTTCTCGATCAACAACTTCACGCTGCTCGCCCTCACCATCGCGATCGGCATCGTGGTGGACGACGCGATCATCGTGCTGGAGAACGCCTTCCGGCATCAGGAGGAGTTGCACGAACAGCCGGAGGAAGCGGCCGTGCGCGGGACGAACGAGATCGGGTTCGCGGTGATTGCGACCACGATCGCGCTCGTGGCGGTGTTTACGCCGCTGGCATTCCTGACGGGCACCGCCGGCCGGCTGCTCAGCGAATTCGGCATCGCGGTCGCGGGCGCGGTCGTGATCTCGGGCTTCGTGGCGCTGACGCTCACGCCGATGCTGTGCGCCAAGATCCTCCGGATGCAGCACCAGCACGGCGCGCTGTTCCAGATGTTCGAGCGTGGTTTCAACGCCTTGTCGGAGCGGTACGCGCAGCTGCTGCGCCGCGCCGTCGAGCACCGCGCTGCCGTGCTGCTTGGGACGCTGGCGATCGTCGCCGTCTCGGTCTTCACGTTCATGGTGTTCCCACCCACGCGGCTGCAGAACGAGCTCATTCCCCAGGACGATCGGGGATTCTTCCTGATCGTCGTCCGTGGGCCCGAAGGCGCGTCGTTGCCGTACACCGACGGGTACGTGCGACAGGTGGAGCAAATCATCGGCCGCACGCCCGGCGTCAACGGTTATTTCACGTTCGTCGGTGGCTTCGCGGGTGGGGTGAACAGCGCGTTCATCGGCGTGATCATGAAGGATTGGAGCGAGCGGAAAGCGACCGTCGACCAGACCATCGGAGGCCTGTTCCCGCAGCTCATGGGGCTCTCCGGCGTCCTGGCGTTCCCGTACGCTCCCGGCGCGATCGGCTTCTCGCAGCCTATTCAGTACGTCGTGCAGAATCCCGATTTCGCGAAACTCACCGAGATCATGGGCCCGTTCGTGGGCCGCGCGTCCCAGGTCAAGGGGCTCGCGAACGTCCAGACCGATCTGTTCGTCAACAAGCCGGAGCTGCGGGTGACGTTCGACCGCGATCGCGCGGAGGATTTGGGCGTACCCGTCCGCGATGTGGCCGGCGCCCTGCAGACGTTCCTCGGCGGCCGGCGCGTGAGCACCTTCACGCGCAACGACAAGCTGTACTACGTGATGGTGCAGCTCGACCCCAAGGATCGCGCCACGCCGAGCGACATGCGGGGGATCTATCTGCGGGGCAAGGGAGGACAGCTGGTGCAGCTCGACGCTCTGGCGAACGTGCAGGAGGGCGTGGGGGCGCGCCAGATCAACCACTTCAACCGGA
>CBFHAJ010000279.1:0-2232 GCA_965653495.1 uncultured bacterium
TACGCGCTCGCCGCGGTCGTCGCCAGCGCACTGAGCGTCCGGCTCGGCGGGCGCAGCGCCCACGAGGCGACCGTCAGCGCTGCGAGGCCGAGCGTCACACAGATGTGCCAGACGGCATCGTGGCAGACCAGATGCGACACCGCGGCGCCCGTCATATTGAAGAAGATGCCGGCGTAGGCCCACTCCTTGACCCGCGGGAATCCCGGCGCCACGAGCGCCAGGGAGCCGAGCAGCTTCCAGCAGCCGATGATCATCACGAAATACACCGGGTAACCGAGCTGCCGCATCCCGTTGATCGTCTCCGGCCGGTGCGTGAGCTCGGCGATGCCGCCGCTGAACATCGCGAACACGATGATCGCCGTCGCGGCCCAGTACGCGATTGACTTCGTCGTCGCCTTCATGGTTGGTTCCTCCGTTCAATTCGGGCGTTGGCCTCTGGTCATGGCCATGACGGCTGAGGGGGTCGCGATTCGACCGGCGCGGGCCGCAGGGGAGAGACAGGGTGACCTGTCGAAATCGCTGGGGCTCGCCCGTCATGGGGGCAGGTCCCCCTACAGGAGCGAACGCGCATGCGATACATGATGCTGATCCACCACGACGAAGCTGCCCTGGCCGCCGCCCCGCAGAAGGAGCTCTGGGCGGAATACGGCGCCTTCAACGCGGCGCTCGCCAAGGCCGCCGGCTCTTCCGCCGGCGAGCGGCTGCAGCCGAGCTCGACCGCGACCACCGTCCGCCAACAGCACGGCAAGACGGACGTACTGGACGGCCCTTATGCCGACACCAAGGAGCAGTTGGCCGGGTATTTCTTCATCACCGCCGCCGATCTCGACGAGGCGATCGCCTGGGCGAAACGCTGCCCCTCGAGCAAGTACGGCGCGATCGAGATCCGGCCGATGGTGGAAGGGCAGGGCCGGAAGTGACGGATGCCGATGCGGCGGCCAGAGCAGCCGAGCGCGTGGCGCGCGAAAGCTATGGCCGCCTCGTCGCCTTCCTGGCGGCGCGCACGCGCGACGTCGCGGGCGCCGAGGACGCCTTGGGCGACGCGTTCGCCGCGGCGCTTCGCACCTGGCCCACGGACGGCGTGCCGGACAATCCCGCGGCGTGGTTGCTCACCGTGGCGCGCCGAAGCCAAACCGATGCCATCCGACGCGGCCAGACCCGCGCCGCGAGTGAGGGGCAGTTGCGGCTGATCGCCGACGAGATGACCGCCGCCGCCGCGGATCCCGACACCATCCCCGACCGGCGGCTCGCGTTGATGTTCGCCTGCGCGCATCCGGCGATCGAGCCCGGCATGCGCGCGCCGTTGATCCTCCAAACCATCCTCGGCCTCACGGCGGAGGAGATCGCGGCGGCCTTCCTCATCCCGGCCGCGACCATGGGCCAGCGCCTGGTGCGCGCCAAGACGCGCCTCCGCGATGCCGGCATCGCCTTTCGCGTGCCTGAGAAGGAAGAGCTGGCAGAACGCTTGGAAGGCGTGCTCGATGCGATCTACGCCGCCTACTCCAAGGGATGGAGCGAGGTCGACGGCGCGAGCGCGCCCGAAATCGCCGCGGAAGCCGTGTGGCTCGGGCGGCTGGTGGTCGCTCTGCTGCCGGACGAGCCCGAAGCGAAGGGCATGCTGGCCCTGATGCTCTATGCCGAGGCGCGCCGGCCCGCCCGTCGCGACGGCGCGGGGACGTACGTCCCGCTCGAGCAGCAGGACACCAGCCGCTGGGACGCTTCACAGATCGCGCAGGCGGAGCACCTGCTTCACGAGGCGAGCCAGGGGGGCTCGACCGGCCGTTACCAGCTCGAGGCAGCGATCCAGTCCACCCACACGGCCCGCCGCATGACGGGCGTGGCGAACTGGCCGGTCGTGGTGCAGCTGTACGATCACTTGCTCGCCATGACCCACTCGCCGGTGGCGGTCCTCAACCGTGCCGTGGCGCTGGCCGAGGTCGCGGGGGCGGACGCCGCCTTGAGCGGCCCCATCGCGACGCTCGCCGGCGACAAGCGGATGCGGGGGTACCAGCCCTACTGGGCCGCCCGTGGCCACCTGCTCGCCCGTGTCGGCCGGGCAGCCGAAGCGAGGGAGGCCTTTACGGTGGCGATCGGGTTGACGACGGACGAGGCGGCGCGTGCCTACTTGCAGCGACAGCTCGACGGCATCGCGGTTCGAGTTGCCCCTCCTGGGATCGAACCAGGACTCTCCTGATCCAGAGTCAGGCGTGTTGCCAATTACACCAAGGGGCA
>CBFHAJ010000280.1:0-2161 GCA_965653495.1 uncultured bacterium
CACGTCGCCCGCCTGATGGGCGCATCTTCCAGTCCCGTGTGGTCGCGCGCGTCGTACAGTCCGGGTGAAGGGACGTGAAAAGGGGTGATCGCGGTAGGGACGTCGGTTGCCCGGCGCCCCCCGCGCAGATCCCAGCGTGCGCGTCTAACGCACTGGGCTCCTGCCGAGGGTTTTGGCGGCATAGCGCGTGTCGGGCCAGGGGTGCAGGATCCTGGGGTTGGGTAGCCATCGGTCGATCAGCCTGCGCATCCGTTCCAGTTGCAGGCGGTGGCGCTGGCTGCGGCGCCGCAGCGCTCTGAGCCAGAGCCGTGCGATTGCCTGTCTGAAGGCGCGTAGCGCGTGGCTGTTGTCGGGTACCGCGTAGTAGCGGTAGTGCCCGGTCAGGACGCGGGCGAGCCAGCGTCCTTGGTCGGGGATCGGGAGATGCCGGCGTCGCGTCATCTCGGTTTTGACCGATTTGAGCTTGGCGCGCATCTTCTTCTTGCTGGTGGTCCGCTTGAGCTTGAATCGTCCGGCCCTTGATTTCGCGCAGATGTGCGTGAACCCGAGGAACTCGAACGTCTGTGGCTTGGGGTCGCCGCGGTGCTCCCGGTCGTGGGCGGCGAACCGCCCGAACTCGATCAGCCGCGTCTTCTCCTCTGCCAGCTCCAGCCCGAACCGCGCCAACCGCCGGCGCAACTCGGCCAGGAACCGCTCGGCGTCCTCACGGTGCTCGAAGCCGGCCACGTAGTCGTCGGCGTAGCGGACCAGGATCACATCCCCGGACGCGTGCCGCCGCCGCCACTGGTCGGCCCATAGGTCAAAGACATAGTGCAGGTAGACGTTGGCCAGCAGCGGCGATACCGATGCTCCCTGCGCCGTCCCGCGCTCGGTCTGTGACCATTCCCCTTGCTCGATGGCTCCTGCCCTGAGCCATTTCTGGATCAGCCGCAGGACCCGTCGGTCTGCGATCCGGTGCTCGACAAACCGCTCCAGCCAGGCTCGGTCGAGCTGGCCGAAGAAGTCGCGGATGTCCGCGTCGAGCACCCAGTTCACCCTCCTTCGCAGGATCCCGGTCGCCAGCGCGTCCAACGCGTCATGCGCCGAACGGCCCGGCCGAAACCCATAGGAGAAACCGACAAAGTCCTCCTCATAGACCGCGTTGAGCACCTCCACCAGCGCCCGCTGGACGATCTTGTCCTCCAACGAAGCGACCCCGAGCGGCCGTTGCCGCCCATCGGGCTTTGGGATCAACACCCGGCGAGAAGGCACCGCCCGGTAGCGCCCCTGCTGGACCCTTGAGTGCAGATCCACCAGGTTCTCCTGAAGGTTCTGCCCGTAGTCCCGCCACGTGACCCCATCCACCCCCGGCGCCGCGTTCGGACTGATCGCCCGATACGCCAACTCCAGGCGCTCCACGGTCACGTGATGCAAAAGCGCGGTGAACCGCACCCGCCCATCTCTGCGCGCCACAGCACGCACACGCTCCAGCCCCGTTGACACGCCATCCCCGGCACCGCGTCCGGAACGTGTAGCGCTGGACGTGTTCCCCTCGGCCGATCCCCTTCCCTCCACCACCTCCGCACCCGCAACCGCGGGCTTGTTCGACGGCTTCGCAGGTACTACGAGATCGTCTGACTTCCCACGCTCGTCCATCAGGGGATTACCGCCTAAACGTTCCCCCCACGGCCCGCCAGCGCCGAACTACCACCCCGCGAACCATCCCCGACGAGGCATCCATCGACGCCCACGGGCGACCGTGGGACCTCCCGGTTCTCGCGCATGAGGATCTGCGTGCGTGCCTGGGTTCTTCGACCGCGCGGGGCCCACCAGCAACTCGCGCTAACGCCACCAGCGGCATCGCCTTCCGCTTGAAATGAGAGCGTCGGCACCCCGAACTAATTGTCATTTCGCGGCTCAATAGCCCCGCCCACACGCCCCCTGTCAACGCTTCGCCCACGCCCTCACGAACGCCGACGCATGACTCGGGGCCACCGTGGATCGCTACTCCTTCGATGCAGAGAACTCGCATCTCCTTCCTCATGCCGGTTTATCCCGGCGCTCCATAACACGACACTCGCCTCTGAGATCCCGGCTTGCAGTGTTAAGCACCCGAAAGAAGCTGTAGCGTAAAACTAGCGGGCACGGTCCAGTTTGTTGACGGAAAACAACGACGATATGC
>CBFHAJ010000281.1:0-2141 GCA_965653495.1 uncultured bacterium
AACTCGGCGGCGATCATCGCGCACATTGGCGGGTCCATCGGCCTGCACCCCGACTGGGGGGAGGACAGCGCCAGCAATGGCAGCTCCCCGCTGTACGGCATCCCGTACAACGTCGTCCACGGCAACAGCACGCCGAAGGTCCACGTCGTCAACGACGCCTACCCCGACGAGAGCGACCTGCAGAACGCCCCCATCCCATCCACCGTCGTCACAGTGATCTTCCCGGTGGTCGCGCCCGCTCAGCCAACGCAGCTCGAACGTGTGACGGCTGGTCACGCCCTCGCGGGGCTGGTACGGCAGTCACCGTGGCAGCTGGCCGTCCCCCAGGCCGCGCCCCGCGTCCTGCGGCTGTTCGCGCGGGCCGTGGCGGGGGGGAGGGGGGGCGCGTTCCGCTTGAGCCTCGGGCTCGACACCTAACGCTCCCCAGACCGACTGGCGGCGTGCCTCGAAGCGCTCGAGCCACACGCGAGGGCGCCGTGCTGAGCACGGTCGTGACGCTGCTGCTGCCCCTGCTCGAAAGCGCCGCCTTCACCCTCGTCTTCACCCTGTTCGTACGTCCGCAGGTCGCTCCCACGACGTACTTCGTGTTCGTGTACGTCGGGGTCGTCGCCTGGCGCGCGTTCGTCCGCGGCGTCACGGCCGAACCCGGGGCGCGGCGCGATGCGCTGGCCGCCATCCCCCTCGTGATCGCGGCGGTCGTGGCGCTGCGCGGCATCCCCCCGCTCGGCGCGCTCGTCGTGTGGCTGCCGGTTGGCATCGTGCTGCAGCTGGCGGCGACGCTGGGGCTGGGATGGCTCGTCGCCGTCGCCACGGCACCCAATCGCGACGTGGCCGTCGTCGCCGGGCCGTTGCTCACGGTCCTGATGTTCGCGGCACCGGTGGTCTATCCGACGGCGCTGGTGCCGCTCGCGCTCCGGCCGCTGTTTCTCGCGAATCCGATGGCCACGGCCATCGAGGCGTACCGGGCCGCGCTGCTCTCCGGCGTGCCGCCGGCGCGCGATGCGGTCGCGGTCGCGACGCTGGTCGCGGGCGGGGTGCTGAGCGCTGGGTGGGTCTGCACGAGGAGGACAAGAGGTTCGGCCCATCAGTTGGTGACGCTCCTCACAAGCCGCCGCTGATCGCGGGGGTACAAACCTCACCGTTTCCTCTTCGGTGAGGTGCAAAATGAAAGACCTGTCTCGCGTACTCGGCGCGCTCTGGCTCACGCCAGCGGCGCTCGCGTTGACGGCGTGCGAAGGAACCGCGCCCAAGCCGTCCCAGCCGATCAGTCTGTCGATCACCACGAAGGGCACGTCCGGCGTCGCGGTCGCGGCGGCGCCGGGGATCAGCGCCGCCATCCAGGTCGGCAGCGGCGCCAACTCGCTCACCATCAATCAGGCGCAAGTGGTGCTCTCGCGCATCGAGCTCCAGAGCACCGGCAGCTGCGCGACCGCGGGTGAAGACGATGACTGCGCCGAGCTGCGCCTGGGTCCGACACTCGTGGACCTGCCGGTGGACCTTTCCACCCAGGTGATGTTGGATGACGTCGCCGTACCGGCCGGGACGTATAGCGGCGTGCAAGCGCGGGTCCACGCGGTCAGGGCCGAACACGACGAGCCGGGCGGGAGCGCCTTCCTGACGGCGCACCCGGACTTTGCGGGAATCAGCGTCAAGGTGGTCGGCGTCTTCACCGACGCGAGCGGCACCACCCATGACTTCACGTTCACCTCCGCGGTCGACGCGGTGGTGCAGGCGAGGTTCAACCCGCCGGTCACCCTCGCGAGCGATACCAAGAACTTCACGATCGCCGTGGACATCGGGAGCTGGTTCAAGGACGAGAGTGGGGCCGTGATCGACCCGACCGACCCCGCGAACGCCGCGGCCATCGCGCGCAACATCCAGCGCTCGGCGAGGAGTGTGTTCGAAGACGACAATCACGACGGCGTGAACGACGATCAGGCGGGCGACCGCTAGACGTAGGGCACGTTGCTTGCTGTAACCTCACGCACCTCCAGCACTCTGGGGGGCGTGGTGGTGCGTCTTTCGCAGTGGGCCCGAGTGCTCGCGCCCGGCCGGACCGGGTTGCGAGCCGGGGCGTGGTATTCGGTTGTGGCGCGCACGCCACGGGAAGTGCAGGTCGTGGTGCGCGGGCGCAGCGAGCG
>CBFHAJ010000282.1:0-2094 GCA_965653495.1 uncultured bacterium
AGAACTTCTTCGTCGAGCTGCAGCGAAACTACGTTCGCGGCGACCGCGCCCTTACGGTGTCCCTGCTTGACCTTGCGAGTGCGGTGGGTCTTGGCATCGTGGCGTCTGGCAACGTTCACTATCATGCCCGCCAGCGCCACCGGCTGCACGACGTGCTGGTCGCCATCCGCCACCGCACGACGCTCGACGGATCGCACACGGCGCGCCATCCCAACGCCGAGTTCTATCTGCGGCCGCCGGAAGAGGTCGCCAAGCTGTTCGCGGACTGTCCCGAAGCTGTCGTCAATACCCTGGACATCGCGGAGCGCTGCCGGGCGTTCGACCTGACGCGCGATCTGGGCTACACCTTCCCCGACTTTCGCGGCGCCGATCGAACTCCGGCGCCGCGCGCGTTGGCGCAACTGTGCCAGGCGAAGCTCGAGCGCGTCTATGCTCCCGACTCCCCCCACCGCGATGAGGCCATCAGGCGGCTCGATCAAGAGCTGACACTAATCGAACACCATCGACTCAGTGGATTCTTTCTCGTCTATCACGACCTGTTCGATCTGGCCCGCGAAGTGGGGGCGGACGTGCGCGACGGCACCCGGCGAGCCGGCAGCAACCTGCTGCCGGGCCGCGGGCGCGGCTCGTCCGTTTCCTCCGTCGTCTGCTACCTGCTCGGCCTGTCGCACATCGACCCGATCGCGAACCGCCTGTTTCTGGGACGGTTCCTGAACGAGTCGCTCGCCTCGGTCCCGGACATCGATCTCGACTTCCCGCGCGAGATCCGCGAGGAGCTGATCCGGCGCGTGTACACCCGATACGGTCACGACCACGTCGGGCTGGTCTGTTCCTTTCCCACCTATCGGCTGCGCTCGACGGTACGCGAAATCGGCAAGGCGCTGGATCTGCCGCTGGGTGAGATCGAGCAGGTGGCGAAGCTGGCGGACAGACGGTCGGGTGGACTGGCGGATGAGCTCGAGCAACTGCCGGGCTTCGCGGGCCGCACCACTGCCCCACTATGGAAAGATCTGTGCGAGCTCGCCGAAGAGATCGCGGGCCTGCCGCGCCACATCTCTCAGCACGTGGGGGGGATGATCATCTCGAGCCGGCCGCTGGTGGAAATCGTGCCGCTCGAGCGCGCCGCCATGGAAGACCGCGTGGTGTGTCAGTGGGACAAGGACTCCTGCGACGACGCGCGCTTCATCAAGATCGACTTTCTGGCGCTCGGCATGCTGTCGCTCGTGGAGGAATGCGTCGAGCGGATCGCGGTGCGCGACGGCACGCCGCCCGATCTATCGCGCATCGACTTCCACGACACTGCCGTGTACGACCGCATCTGCCGCGGCGACACCGTCGGGCTGTTCCAGATCGAGAGCCGGGCGCAAATGCAGATGATTCGCCGCACCCGTCCCAGGAATCTCGAAGACCTGGCGGTCGAAGTCGCGATCGTGCGTCCCGGCCCGATCGTGGGCGGCGCGGTGAACCCGTACGTGCGCCGCCGCGAAGATCAGCGCCGCGCCCGGGCGGCGGGGCGCCGCTACGAGCCGCCGCTCGATCACCCGCTGCTCAAGGACGCGCTCGCCGAGACTCTTGGCGTGATCCTCTATCAGGACCAGGTGCTGCAGGTATGCCAGGCGCTGGCGGGGTTCACGGCGGGCCAGGCGGAGGCCTTGCGGCGCGCGATGAGCCGGCGGCGCAGCCGCGAGCTGATGGCGGGGTTCTGGGAGGAGTTCCGCGACGGTGCGGCGGCGCGCGGCGTGGCGAACGCAACCGCCGAGCGCGTGTTCACGCAGGTGATCGCGTTCTCCGAGTTCGGCTTCCCCAAGTCGCACGCCGCGGCGTTCGGTTTGCTGGCGTATCAATCAGCGTGGCTCCGGCATTACTACCCGGCCGAGTACTACTGCGCGCTCTTCAACAACCAACCGATGGGGTTCTATTCGCTCGACGCGCTCACGCGGGATGCGAACCGCAACGGCGTGGAGATCCGGCTGCCGGACATAAACGAAAGTGATGTGTGGTGCTCCGTCCTCACCCCCTGTCCCCCTCTCCGTTCGTTGGTCCTCACCCCCTGTCCCCCTCTCCCTGCGGGAGAGGGGGGACGCAATGAAGCCG
>CBFHAJ010000283.1:0-2089 GCA_965653495.1 uncultured bacterium
CGCGGGGGCGGCGCCCGGGAGCGGGGGCGGAGGCGGGGGGGGGGGCGGGGGCGGGGGCGGGACCGTGTGGGGTGTGAACTTCTGCCGCGACGTGGTGCGGCGCCAGGAATGGTCTTGCTGGGCACCGATCCCCCCGGGCGAGCGGCGTTACGTGTCGCGCTTTGGCGACCTGACTGGACTGGACGGCCTCCCGGCCGCGCGGCGCCGCGAGGTGGTCCCGTACGTGCGGTCGAGCGCGACGCGCGCGCCGGGTACCGCGGCGGATCCATTCTTTCAGCCCACGGCGGTCGGCGCCGCGGCGGGCGTGGATGCGAAGCTCGGAATGCCGGCCGGGCTTACCCTCGACCTCACGGTCCACCCGGATTTCGGACAGGTGGAGGCGGATCCGTCAGAAGTCAACCTGTCGGAGTTTGAGACCACGTTTCAGGAACGGCGGCCGTTCTTTGTCGAGGGCGCCGGCCTGTTTCGGATGTCCATCTACGAGGATCCCAGCGAGGTGCTGTTCTACCCGCGTCGCATCGGCCGGGCACCGGTGCTCGGCGTGAACACGCGCGGTGGCTACGCCAGCGAGCCGGACCGCGCGCCCATCGAGGCCGCCGCGAAGCTCTCCGGCAAGACACGCGGCGGCTGGTCGGTGGGGGCGCTCGCCGCGGCTACGGGCGCCGTCTACGCGGACGTGCGTGACAGCCTCGGCCTCCCGCATCGCGATCTGCTCGAGCCCGCGACCGGGTACGGGGTGGTGCGCCTGCAAAAGGACCTGCGCGGCGGGCGCAGCGCCATCGGTCTCATGGGCACGGCCACCGACCGGATCGGCCTCACCGGCGCCGCTCTGGACACCCTGCACAGCGCCGCCTACGCCGGCGCGTTCGATTTCCGGCATCGCTTTGGCGGCGCCAGTGGCGCGACCTACGAGGTGTTCGGGGCGCTGTTCGGCTCCTACGTGCGCGGCAGCGCGGCCGCGATCGCCGTGACGCAGCGCTCGTCGGCCCATTACTTCCAGCGCCCCGACGCGCCCAACCTCACGCTCGACACGACGCGCACCTCGCTCACCGGCTGGGGGCTGCGGCTCCAGGCGGATCGGCTGGCGGGCCACTGGCGCTACGGCAACGCGCTCTATGCCCGGTCACCGGGGTTCGAGGTGAATGATCTCGGCATCGAGCATCGCGCCAACTGGATCGAGGACTTCGTGTGGGTAGGCCGCGAGCATCCCGAGCCGACCCGCTTGTTCAACTTCTGGTCCGTGTACGTCAACACCTGGTCGTGGTGGACGCTCGCCGGAGAGCGGTTTCTGACGCAGGCGAACATCGACCTGAGCGGCGAATTGCGCAGCTTCTGGGGCGGGTTCCTGCGGCTCGGCTGGGGACTGCCGGCGAACTCCCTGCGGCTGCGCGGCGGGCCGCTGCTGGCCGAAGACGGGTACTACACGACCTTCGGCAACCTGTGGTCGCCGTGGCGGGGCCGTCTGCGGCTCGATGCCACCTTTCAGGCGAGGCGCGATCGCGCCCCGCACACCTGGTCGGCGACGGTGACGCCCACCGTGCAGTGGCAGCCGGCGAACGGCGTCACGCTGGCGCTCGGGCCGAGCGTGTCGCGGCAGCGCAGTGACATGTTCTACGTGGACCAGGCGAGCACCTCCACCACGCCGCATTACGTCGTGAGCGCCATCGACTGGACCACCACGTCGCTCACCACCCGGGTCGATGTCGCGTTCGCACCCACGCTCACGTTCCAGCTGTATGCGCAACCGTTCTTCTCGGCGGCGCGCTACAGCGACTACAAGGAGGTCGTCGACCCGCGGGCGGGAGTGTACGCGAACCGGTTCCGCCGCTTCACCCCCACGGCCGTGGGCGACAGCCTGGAGGCCGATCTCAACGGCGACGGTGCGGCCGACGTGCGCTTTGCCGACCCGACGTTCGACGTCAAGCGGTTCCGCTCCAACGCGGTGCTGCGGTGGGAGTACCGTCCGGGCTCGACGCTGTTCGTCGTGTGGTCGCAGGGGCGCGATGCGGGGGACGCCGGGACGGCACTGTTTGGGGTCGCGCCCGAGAACGTGTTCCTGGTTAAGTGGAGCTGGTGGATGCACTTCTGA
>CBFHAJ010000284.1:0-2073 GCA_965653495.1 uncultured bacterium
ACACCGGTCGATCTGGCGCGAACTGACATCGGTGTCGGCCTGCGTGCGGGCGGCCCGAAACCGGACGTGAGCTCAGCGGATGGACTCAAGCGCGCTCTTCTCGCCGCGAGCGTAATCGTGATCACCGATCCCGCTTCGGGGGGTGTCACCGGCGTGCACATGGCAGACGTATTCCAGCGCCTTGGCATCGCCGACCAGATCAAACCCAAGCTCAAGCTGAACACGGATGGATACAACGCGGAGTTCGTCGCGAAGGGTGAAGCGGACATGGCCTTTCAGCTCGCGAATGAGGTTCGTGCCGTACCGGGCATCGAATTCATACCGCTTCCCACCCCGTTTCAGCGCGTCTTCGTGTTCTCGGCAGCGCTTGGCGCAGCGGCGAGTGACTCAGCAGGGGCCCAGGCAGTGTTGAAGTTCATTTCTGGACCCGCAGGTGCCGCTGGGATTCGCGCAATGCGCTTGGAGCCTCTCGCGGGGAAATGACCCGCTCATCTGAGCGGCTCTCGCGCGACAGGATTACCGGGAGTTGCGCCCGGCAATTTCCACAGAAATAGGGACACAACCCCTAAATCGGACCCGGTTTCTTGGGACACGGAGTTGGCTAGGATGACCGTGACCAAGGAGGCCGGGCATGGGGACGAAGCCGAGGAAGCCGGCGACACCGCCGGAGCCGTCGAGTACACCGAACGAGCCTGAGCTCCCCGAACGATGGAGTATCCAGCGGAAGTCTGAGCTGGTCCTGCGGCTCTTACGGGGCGACGCGCTCGACGCGGTCTCACGCGAGAGCCAGGTGCCGGCCCATGAGCTCGAGAGCTGGAAGCGCATCTTCCTCGAGCAGGGGACGCGGGGGCTCAAGACCCGGAGTGATCCCGAGGAACGCGAGCTCACGCTGGCGCGCGCCAAGATCGGCGAACTGATGATGCGCCTGGAGTTGGCCGAGCACCTCATCGAAAAAAGGGGGCTCACGGACGAGTGGAAGAAGCAGCGGCGATGAGAGACGTCATCAGCCTGGGGACCGGCCGACGATATCCGCTGACAATGATCTGTGCCGTCTTCCGCGTGCCGCGCTCGACGGTGTACCGGACGACGGCGTCGGCGCCCGCCGTGCCACAGTTCGCGGCCAAGCGCGGGCCCAAGACGGCGCGTAGCGATGCCGAGGTCGTCGCCGCGATCCGCGCCGTGCTCGCGGCGACCCCGTTCCATGGCGAGGGGTACCGCAAGGTACGGGCGCGCCTGGCTCATCGAGGACTGGCCATCGGTGGCAAGCGCGTCTTGCGGCTGATGCGGGCACATCATCTGCTCGCCCCGCGGCGCCTCGGACCACCGAATGGCGACCCGGCGCACGCTGGCACGATTACCACGACCCGCCCGGATGAGATGTGGGGTACCGACGCGACGCGCTTCTACACGGAGGAGGAGGGCTGGTGCTGGTTCTTCGGCGCCATCGATCACTGCGTCGACGAACTCGTGGGCTGGCATACCACGAAGATCGGCGATCGCTGGGCCGCGCTCGAGCCGCTGCGGCAGGGCGTGCGCCAGGTGTTCGGCCGTTTCGCGAAGGACGTCGCCCGCGGACTCCGGATCCGCTGCGACTGGGGCCCGCAGTACATCGCTGATGCGTGGATCAACGAGGTGAAGTGGCTCGGGATGACCATCACGCCGTCGTACGTCGGCGAGCCGGAGTGCAATGGCGTCATCGAGCGCTTCATGCGAACGCTGAAGGAGCAGTGTCTCTATCTCCATCGCTTCCAGAGTCTCGCCGAGGCCCGCCGGATCATTGGCGAGTTCGTCACGCGGTACAACACCGAGTGGCTCATCGAGCGGCTCGGCCATCAGACGCCCGTGGCTGCGCGGACCGCGGCGATGGCGGCATGACCGATGAAACGCGATCGCCCAGTGGCGTCAGGATCGACGATCGAGGGTGGGGGCGCTATGGTGATATCCCCCTGGCGTGTCCAAGAAACCGGGATCGGTACACTCCAGCTTAGTCAATATGACGACAAGGGCTGGCGCGCGACGTTCTACACGACCGGGATGGAGCACTCGCCTACTAGCTCAAGTGGTTACGAGCTG
>CBFHAJ010000285.1:0-2037 GCA_965653495.1 uncultured bacterium
CTCGCCGCCAACCCGCTCGACGACATGCACAACCCCGAGCCGAGCCGGTACGTCATGAAGAACGGGCGGCTGTTCGAGGGCGAGACGCTGAACGAGGTGTGGCCGCGGCAAAAACCGCTGCCGCAGATGTGGTGGTGGGACCAGGAGCCGAACGGCGTCAAGCAATAGCCTCGCTTGACGTTTCTGATCCACCTATGTAAGGTTTACGCGAACCAAGAGCTGGCATCCTCCCGTAGGACGGTCCCGCTCAGGAGCGGGTACCGGCGCTGAACACACGCCCGGTCTCATTCCCCAGGTTCTCGGTAACAGAGTGACGTCGGCGCCGGTGGCATTGGGCCTCCGGGCGACGTGCGTGTGTGGAGTACAGTAATGCCATTTACATCGCTCGGGCTCGCGCCCGAACTGGTTCGCGCCGTGGCCGAAGAGGGCTACGAGCAACCCACCCCAATTCAACAGGAAGCCATTCCGCTCGCGCTCGCCGGCCGTGACCTGATCGGGTCCGCGCAGACCGGCACCGGGAAGACGGCCGCGTTCATGCTGCCCATCCTGCAGCGCCTGGCGCAGAACGGCGCGCACGAAGGGGGGGGGCTACGCGCGCTCGTGCTCGTCCCGACGCGTGAGCTCGCGGAGCAGGTCCTGCAGAGCGCGCGCGCCTACGGCCGCCACCTGCACGTGAGCGCGGCCTCCGTGTACGGCGGCGTCGGCATGGAGCCGCAGACCCGCGCCTTGAAGCGCGGCGTGGACATCGTGGTGGCGACGCCGGGCCGCCTGCTCGACCACATGGAGCGGGGGCACGTCGATTTCTCGCAGCTCGAAGTCCTGGTGCTCGACGAAGCCGACCGCATGCTCGACATGGGGTTCGCCCCGGACGTGCGGCGCATCCTGGCCGCGCTCCCGGACCGGCGCCAGACGATGCTGTTTTCGGCCACCATTTCGCCTGAGGTAGACGCGCTCGCCCGGCGCGCGCTCGACGGGCATGCCTCGGTCGAGATCGGCCGCCGCGCCACGCCCGCCGAGGGCATCGAGCACGTGGTGGTCGCGGTGGACAAGCTGCTGAAGCGGGGCGTGCTCTCCCGCATCCTCCAGGCCAAGCCCGCCGGGCAAACGCTGGTGTTTACCCGCACCAAGTACGGCGCCGACAAGCTCGTGACGTTCCTGCGGCGCGAGGGGATTCCGGCGCACGCCATCCATGGCGACAAGGCCCAGAGCCACCGCACCCGGACCCTGGAAGCGTTTCGCGCGGGTGAGTCGGACGTGCTGGTCGCGACCGACATCGCGGCGCGCGGGATCGACGTGGACGGGATCCGGATGGTGGTGAACTTCGACGTGCCGCACGATCCCGAGGTGTACGTGCACCGCGTGGGACGGACGGCCCGGGCCGGGGCGCGGGGGCTCGCGCTGACGCTGCTCTCGCCCGACGAGTGGCTGCTGATGGGCGACATCGAGAAGCTGGTGGGTCAGACGTTCCCGCGGGAGATCATCGCCGGCTTCGAGCCGTCGGTGCCGCCACTTCAGCCCAAGCCGCTCGTGGCCGAGCAGGCGAAGCCCGCGCGGTCAGTCCGGATGCGCGCGGGGCGGGGTCGGCGTTAGCCTCTCGCTTCGATCGGCACGTAGTCGCGCTTGCCGACCCCCGTGTAGATCTGGTGCGGGCGGGCGATCTTCTGCTCCTTGTCGAGCAGCATCTCCTGCCACTGCGCCAGCCACCCGGGGGTCCGGCCGATCGCGAACAGCACGGGAAACATGTCCATCGGAAACTTCATCGCCTCGTAAATGATCCCTGAATAGAAATCGACGTTGGGGTACAGCTTCCGAGTGACGAAATAGCCTTCCTGCAGCGCGATGCGCTCGAGCTCCACGGCGATGTCGATGAGGGGATTCTTGCCGGTGACGTCGAATACCTCGTCGGCGACGCGCTTGATGATCTTGGCGCGCGGGTCGTAGTTCTTGTAGATGCGGTGCCCGAACCCGAACAACCGAAACTCACCGCGCTTCACCCGCTCCAGGTACGCCGGGATGTTGTCCTTGGAGCCGATCTCG
>CBFHAJ010000286.1:0-1999 GCA_965653495.1 uncultured bacterium
AAGGGTGCATTCCAGCGTCGCGTCACCGACCTCGATCGTTCGATGCTGCGCCGATCTTATCCTCATGGCACGAGGTGAGTGCGGGATCTGGTGGTCAGCCCGCACGCCTTGACGCCTGGTCAATCGCTGCTTCGAAAGGATACGACGGAAGAAAGCGAATATGCCGGGCTTGCGTGGCGCAGAGTCGTGCCACCAGTAGCGTTCGTACCAAGAGGGGTCGACCTGAAAAGGGATCATAGTCCAACTCCCATTCAATTCTGTTCGCGTCCTCGCGCGAGCCTCACATTGCTGATGCGGCCCGAAGGGGTCGCGATACTGCGGCCGGCAAATTCGCCAATGTTTAAAGTCCACACAAAGCTGTGGAAGGCGGGCGCTAAGAAAGCTCGCTCGGATCGACGGCTCTACCAGGATCTTTAGCAACCTGATGCCGAGGTGAAATGCTTCAGCGGACGCGGGCGTCGCGCTGAAACTGCAACGGCGTCTGCCCGTAGCTGTGTTTGAACGCACCGCTGAAGTGGCTGTAGCTCGAAAATCCAAGGTCGAGGGCGAGCTCAGTCAAGTCGACGCGCTCGCCAAGCCGGTCAAGCGCTCGAGCCAGCCGCCGTTGCAGCTGGTAGCGATAGAGGGGCAATCCTTCGACCTGCTGGAACAGCTGCGTGAGATAGACGGGGGAGACGCCGACGACAGCCGCGATGTCGGCCAGGGTCCACCGACGTCCGAGGTCGGACGCAAGCACGAGCTTGGCGCGGTCCACCAGTTTCTGGCGCCCGTAGCTGCCGCCGGGCGCATGCGACGTGCGTTCGCCCAACGCCCGGCGTATCAGGGTGAGAGTAAGACTCTCGGCTTCGATGGCATCCATGAAGCCGCGCCAAAGACCGTGACGCAGCCGTGCCGCGAGCGCCTGGGTGTGGGTATCAACCCGCAAGCGCGACCGATTGAACGCAGCTCGATCCTTGGTCAGGAGATAGTGTTCAGGCGCCAGCTCGAGCAGAATCGCAGTACTGGTGGCGATCGAAAGGCAGGCATCACCACCCTCAAAAGGGTGGCTAACCCGGTACGGTTCATCTTCGTTGAGGATGACGACCTGGTTGGCTTCGGCCACGGTCTCCGCTCGACCCACGTGGTGCACGTAGACCCCGCGGTACGGGAATACGAGGTGCGTGGCGGCAACGTATTCCTCGTCGCTCCTGTGCTTGCAGGCGCCTGGACATGCGACGTCCCAGACGGACGCAGTTTCGGTCACCAGAAGCGGGCGGCCAGCGAAATCGGCCATGGGGAAAAGCCTCGCTGGTTCGACAGCCGCAGGACGACGAAACCATTGCCGTTTACTCGTCACCCCGCGCCTGGAACGTGGCTACGAAAGGATTTTTTCCGCTTCCTGCTGGAGCGCCGCCATCAAGTGGATGTACGGTATCGGTCCGTAGCTGATGCGTGAAACGCCAAGCTCAGTCAGGCGGTCGTTGGACGGCACCCCGTTCATGACCATCACGTTGACCGGCATCGTGACGCTCTCGCAGATGCGACCGATCAGGGCGTCTTTTTTCAAGCCGGGAATGAAAAAGCCGGACGCACCCGCGGCCGCGTACGCCTTCGCCCTCTCGAGAGCCTCGCCAACCGATTGAGCCTCATCCCTGCCCTGGCCGAGGAACAAATCGGTGCGAGCGTTGATGAAGAGCTCGACACCCTTTTGCTGCGCGGTCTCGCGGACCGTCGTAATCCGCTCTGCCTGGCGACGTATGTCGTAAAGCCCCGAGCCTTTGACGACGCGGTCCTCGAAATTAATGCCGATCACCCCGAGATCGAGCAGGCGTGCGATATTACCCGCGAGCTCATCATCGTTATCACCATTGTAGCCACCTTCGAAATCGACGGTGACCGGGAGATCGATCGTTGCGGCGATCTGCCCGACAATCTGCTCCGCAAGCGCGATCGGGATAAGTTCGCCGTCGCGGTAACCCTGCGCCTCGGCGACCGACCAGCTGCTAGTCGCGATCGCCTT
>CBFHAJ010000287.1:0-1908 GCA_965653495.1 uncultured bacterium
CAGCTTTTCGAACATGTGCACCCCGAGGCGTTCCTCGAGCTGGACGACGCGTCGCAGCACGGTCGAGTGATTCACACCGAGGCGCTCGGCGGCAGCCCGCACCGAGCCCCCGCGCGCGACAGCGAGAAAGTAGCGAACGTCATCCCAGTCGATCATGGTGCAATGCGGCACCGCTGGGGCGCGCCTTCCAAAGCCCGTGTCCAATACCTCGAACAGCATCTCGTATGTGAGTAGCACCGGCGGTCATCATAGCCCATGCCGCCGGGCGCGGCCCAATTCCGAACAGCGGACACCGATCGTCGCGACTGGCGTCCGTCGTCCAACCGGATCGATTTCGCACCACCGATGTGCGCGCTTCCGCACTCAATGCCTGACGCCGGCGGGCCCATCTCGAGGTTCAGGTTCTCGGGGCTCCCGCACGAGCCAAAGACGCAGTTCACAGAACGGAAGGACAAGTCATGGGAAAGCTCGAGGGTAAAGTTGCAGTCATCACCGGCGGATCAAGTGGCCTGGCGCTGGCAAGCGCTAGGCGGTTCGTCGAAGAAGGCGCCTATGTTTTCATCACGGGCCGGAGGCAGCAGGCGCTCGACAAGGCCGTCAGGCTAATTGGCCGGAATGTGACTGGCGTGCGCGGCGACGCGGCCAATCTCGACGATCTCGACCGCCTGTTCGACACGGTCAAGCGGGAAAAGGGCAAGATAGACATCCTATATGCGAGCGCCGGCACGGGCGAAGCCGTCCCACTGGGCAAGATTACCGAGCAGCATTTCGATGCGACCTTCGGCCTGAATACGCGCGGCACGCTGTTCACGGTGCAAAAGGCGTTGCCGCTATTCAACGATGGCGGATCGATCTTCATGACTGGATCAGTTGCTTCGGTGAAAGGTATTCCTGGTTTCAGCGTTTATGCGGCGAGCAAGGCGGCGTTGCACGCATTCGCCCGCGGGTGGCTCAACGAGCTGAAAGGCAGGAATATCCGGGTGAACGTGCTGCACCCGGGGCCGATCGCCACACCGATGCAGGACCAAGTTCTCGACGAGGAGGGGAAGCGGCAGATGGAATCCCTGATCCCGCGGGGAAAGATGGGTCGTTCTGAGGAAATTGCGACGGTCGCGCTGTTTCTTGCTTCAGACGATTCGAGCTTCGTGAATGGGGTCGAGTTGTCTGTCGACGGCGGCCTCTCGGCCATCTGAAATCGCGCGGGATCGCGGGAAGTGGCTGATCGGCGGGAACTAGCGTGTCCATGGTGGAACGACTTCTGCGCTGAACGGTCGGCTCGGCCGCGCGGAGGTCGTTCACGACGGGACGTCTACGCAAAGGTCGTCACAGAGCAGAACGGATAACCCAGCGCCGTTGAAGGGCGGGGGATCAATACCAACACGGATCGGAGAAGCATTATGAGCTACGCGATTATAGGATTCGGTAAGATAGGCCAGGCCCTCGCCCACGCCTTCGCCCGTAAAAACATCGACGTGACCGTCGCGAGCCGCCGGCCGCCCGAGGCGTTGGCGCCGCAGGCTCGGGCGATTGGACCTACGGTCGTCGCCAAGTCGCTGCGGGATGCGCTCGAGGCCGACACAGTCATCTTGGCGGTCCCGTTCGGGGAGCATCGCGAGGTTGCGAAGGCGCTGCCGAGCTGGAAAGGCAAGACGGTCATCGACGCGATGAACGCGTTGGTTCCCCTTGAGGAGCTGGACGGTCTCCCGTCATCCGCCTTCGTCGCGAAGGCGTTCACCGGCGCCAAGCTCGTGAAAGGCTTCAATCACCTGATTGCGGCCACCCTGGCTGCCGACCCGATCGTCGAGGGTGGCCACCGGGTCGTCTTTCTGTCGAGCGACGACGAGGACGCGATCGCTCCCGTGGCAGCCTTGGCCAAACAACTCGGCTTCGCACCTGTCAAGCTGGGAA
>CBFHAJ010000288.1:0-1891 GCA_965653495.1 uncultured bacterium
GCGGCCCCGTCGTCCCATCCGTGAAGTTCGTCCGGTAGTACGTCACCTGCCCCGGGCCGCCACCCGAGCCACCGCCGCCACTCCCGCCACTCGACGACGATCCGGTGGTCGCCCCGGTGGCGATGTTGGACAGATTGCCGAACACCGCGTTCACGCCGAGCGTGCCGCGGAAGGCGACCAGCTCGAAGCTGTAGGTCGTGGCCGCGGTGAGACCGAGCACGGTGCAGGTGCGCTTGGCCCCCACCGCCGACCCCGCCAGGGGCGACGCGCAGGTCCCGCGCGTCACACTCGGGGCGGACCCGCCCCAGGCGAGCGTCGAGCCCGCGACGCCCCGAATGTCGTAGCTCGCGGGGCGGCCGCTGCCGTCGGTCACTTCGGTGAAGCTCAAGGTGACCGAGCTATCCGTCGTGCTCGCCACCTTGAGGTCCGACACGGTTCCCGGATTCGTGACGACCGGCGGCGGTGCAGGAGCCGCCACCGTGATGGCCGCCGTTCCGGTCCTGCCTTCGCTTGTCGCCGTGATCGTCGCCGACCCGGAGGCCAGCCCGGTCACGAGACCGGCGGCACTCACCGTGGCGACGCTCGCGTTACCGGACGTCCACGTGACCGTCCGGCCACTGAGCGCGTTGCCCGCCGCATCCTGCTCGGCGGCCGCGAGCTGCTGCGTGCCCGCGACGTTCAATGTGGCAGTGCCAGGAGTCACCGTCACCGTGGCGACGGGCGCCGGCGCCTGAGCAGTCGTCGTGCCGGTGGCGACGTTCGACAGGTTCCCGAACACCGCGTTCACCATGAGCGTGCCGCGGAACGCCACGAGCTCAAAGCTGTACGTCGTACTCGCCGACAACCCGAGCACCGTGCAGGTACGCTTCACTCCGATGGCGGTCCCCGCCACGGGCGTCGCGCAGGTGCCCTGCTTCACGCTCGGCGCGGACGAGCCCCAGCTGAGCGACGAGCCAGGCGTGTCGCGGATGTCATAGCTCGCCGGCTGTCCGCTGCCGTCCGTCACTTCAGTGAAAGAAAGGGTGACCGCGTTATTCGTCGCGCTCGCGATCTTGAGATCGGTCACCGTTCCGGGCGCGGTGGTCACGGGCGGTGGCACTGGCGTGCGTGCCGTCCCGCTCGCCACGTTCGACAACGGCCCGAACACGGCGTTCACCATCAAGGTCCCGCGATAACTCACCAGCTGGAAGTCATACGCCGTCCCGGTCGTGAGGCCCAGGACCGTGCAGATGCGCTTCGCACCGATCGCGCTGCCTGCGACCGGCGTCGCGCAGGTTCCCTGTTTTACACTGGGCACGGTGCCGCCCCAGACGAGCGGCGTCGGAGCGACGCGGATGTCGTAGCTCGCGGGCGCGCCGAGTCCGTCGTCGACTTCGGTGAAGCTGAGCGTCGCGGAGGTATCGGTCATGGCTGCCGCCGCGAGGTCGGTGACCTGAGCGGGCGCGCCGGTGCTCGTCGCAAAGCTTGGGCGGGCAGGCGAATTCAGCGTGGACAAATCGCTCGTCTCGCACGCAGCGAACAAGGCCGCGGCGGCGACGAGGAGGGCACGCGTGCGCATCCGCGCCACTCGCTGAGACAGCTTGAAGAGATAGGGCATTGTGTAGCACTCCTTCTACAGGTTGATCTCAGGCAACAAAAAGGGCCGCCAGCGTGAGACTGGTGTTGCGCTGGCGGCCCGGCGGACTTAGCGCTGCCTGTGTGCGCCTTAGTCCCGTGGCTCTGCGTCACCGTCTTTCGACGGCTATGCTCTTACAGCGTCGTCGATTTTTTTCGGCCGCTTGCGTCTTCCTCGCGGCAGAGGTTCAAACTCCTCCGTTCACGGACTCGCCGTGCCGGCACCGACGGGGTAGTTGGTGGCCTGGGAGAACAGGTTATACACGTTCAGCGTCGC
>CBFHAJ010000289.1:0-1861 GCA_965653495.1 uncultured bacterium
GAATCGTCCGCCGTCGCCAGTCGATGTCGTCCCACTGGAGGCCAATCTCCTCGCCGGGCCGGAGTCCAGTGAAGAAGGCGACCCTGAAGTAACGCCGATCTTCATCGTCGTCGAGGCCTTCGGAAATGAACGTCTGGATCTCGCCGAGGGAAAACGGGTCGATCTCCGGCTTGTCCTCGCGCAGCAGGTCGATGTTGCGCGCGGGATTTTCTTCGAGCCATCCCTTGGCCACGGCTCGATCAAGAGACTGCCGCAAGACCTTGACGATGATATTCACGCGCCGATTGGAGAGCTTCTGCGGAATTCGTGGATGTCGGCGCCGGTCAGTTGTGTGGAGTGCTCCCCACTCCTCTGCTCAGGCGGGGAGCTTAAGTTAACCGCTCGCCTGGACCGACTCAAATCCGATTTTCGGGGGATACCCAGACAGCCGCCCCCTCGGTGATCGCTCGTCCTGAGCCAAATGCGGCGTCGCCTGCGACGTGGTTGTCGCGTCAACCGCGGTCCGGAGCATCGCCGCGCGATAGTCGTGCGGGCTCCGCATCCCGAGCGCCGAATGCGGTGCCTGGCTGTTGTAGTCGGCGAACCAGGCACCGATCTGAGTCAGCACCGTCTCGGCATCGCGCAGCTCGGCGCCGTCCACGTAGTCCCGCTTGAACGTCCCGACGAACGCCTCCGCCAGGCCGTTACTCTCCGGGCTATACGCCGGTGTCGTGATCGGCACGAGCCCGAGCTCGTGCGCGTACAGCACCGTCGCCGTCGCGGTGTATTGAGGCCCGTTGTCCGAGAGCCATTGAATCGCGTGCGGGGCTTTGAGGGTCGCCTCGCCGAACCGCGCCCACAGCGTGCGGTCCATGAGCGTCCGAATATCGGCGCCGGTCAGCGGCCGCGGTGACGCGACGAACGCGGGGACTTCGCGATCGTGGCAATCAATGGCGAAGGCCACCGAGATCACCTCACCGCTCCAGCACGGAATCAAGAAGACGTCCGAGCACCAGCGCTGATTGGAGACCGGTTGCTGGATCTGGCCGACGTGCGGCTGCCCGTGGCGGCGATGCACCCGGGGCGCCAGCATCAACCCGTGCAGCTGCATGACCCGGCGAATGCGCTTGCGGTTGTACCCGACCCGAAAGGTCCGGTTCACCATCGCCCACACCCGCCGGTAGCCGTACGTCGCGCGGCTGTTCGTCACGGCGCGGATCTGCTGGAGCACGGCCTCGTCGTCGGCCCGGTGATAGCGGCCACCCGGCCGGGCCCGCGCGACGTAGTAGGCCGTGCGCCGGGCAACCCTGAGCACCGAGCAGATCGCCGTCATCGTATACGGCGTCACCGCCCGGACTCTCTGCGCAACGACGGCGTTTTTTTTACGACCTCCTGGGCAGCGCGCAGGATCTCGACCGCCATGGTCTTCCGCCCGAGTGCCCGCTCGAGTTCCCGAATCTTGGCGTACGCCTCCCGCAGCTGGCTGGCAGGCACGACGTCCTCACTCGCTTGGACCGCGGTGGTCGCGCCGGCCTCGGCAAACCGCTTCCAATTGCGGATGACGCTCGGCGAGATGTCGAGCTCGCGACTGAGCTCCGCCAGGGTCTTCTCACCAGTCAGAATCTGCTGGACCGTTGTTCGCTTGAACTCCGTGCTGAACACCCGTCGCCCGTCGGCCTTCCGTCGGTGCTCGCCCATGGGTCCTCCCGGCGCATCTTACGTCCCCACGGTGAGCAGTCGAAACGGGGAGCACTCCATGGGACCGTCAAATCCCGTACGACGAGCAGCATCATCTAGCGACGATGACGCGACAGCAGCTGCGGCTGTCAGAAAAAAGTCGCTTGACTTGGGCCAGAGAAAGTCTCCCACGCCGCCCACTGGG
>CBFHAJ010000290.1:0-1788 GCA_965653495.1 uncultured bacterium
GTGGAGCTGACCGTCGCCCTCGCGTACTGCTTCGAATCGCCGGGCGACCGGATCGTGTGGGACGTCGGCCACCAGGGCTACCCTTGGAAGATTCTCACCGGTCGAAACGACCGTCTGCCCACCTTGCGCCAGCCGGGCGGCCTGTCCGGGTTCCTGCGGCGCGACGAGAGCCCGCACGACCAGTTCGGGGCGGGGCACGCCGGCACCGGACTCTCCGCCGCCTTCGGCATCGCGGCGGCGCGAGACCTGAAAGGCGAGCAATTCAAGGTCGTCGCGGTCGTGGGCGACGGCGCGCTCACCTGCGGGCTCCCCTACGAGGCGATGAACAACGCCGGGCACTCGGGGCGCGACTTCATCATGGTCCTCAACGACAACGGCATGTCCATCGCCCCCAATGTTGGCGCCATCAACAAGTACCTGGGCTCCATCATCGCCAGCCCGCTCACCGTGCGCATGCGCGAGCGGGTGAAGGGACTGATCGAGTCGGTCTCCCACATCGTGGGCGGCCAGAAGCTCGTCGATTTCGCGAAGACTATGGAGGAGAGCATCAAGAACTTCTGGTCCCCGGGCATGTTGTTCGAGGAGCTCGGCTTCCGCTACTTCGGGCCGATCGACGGTCACAATATCACGCAGCTCGTCCAGGCGTTCGAGATCGTCAAGACCCTCAAGGGGCCGCGCGTGGTGCATGTGATCACCGAAAAAGGGAAGGGATTCCCGCTCCCCCTGCCCGATTCAGAGAAGTATCACGCCCGCGCCCCGTACGATCCGGTGACCGGTGAGCTGAAGCCGGTCAAGGCGGGCCCACCGCAGTGGACCAAGGTGTTCGGAGAAGCGCTCAGCCAGCTGGCGGGTGAATACCCCAAGCTCGTCGCCATCACCGCGGCCATGCCGTCGGGCACGGGGACCAACATCTTTCAGAAGAAGTGGCCCGACCGCTTCTTCGACGTCGGCATCGCCGAAGCGCACGCGGTCACCTTCGCCGCGGGCCTGGCGACCCAGGGGATCCGACCGGTGGTCGCGATCTACTCGACGTTCCTGCAGCGCGCCTACGACAGCATCATCCACGATGTGGCCATCCAGCAGCTCCCGGTCATCTTCTGCCTCGACCGCGCCGGCATGGTGGGCGAAGACGGCCAGACGCACATGGGGCTGTACGACATCGCCTACATGCTGGCGGTGCCGGGCATGACGGTGACCGCGCCCAAAGACGCGAGCGAGCTGATCGGGTTGCTGCGCTGCGCGCTCGATCACTCGGAGGGGGGCCCGTTCGCGATCCGCTACCCGCGCGACCGGGCGCCCGGTGAGGCGCCCCCTGCCGCCGAGGTGGCCCCGATCCGCTACGGTAGCTGGGAGGTCCTGCGCAAAGGCAAGGAATGCGCGCTGCTCGCCGTCGGCCCCATGTGCCAGCCGGCGCTCGCCGCGGCCGAGCAGCTCGCCGCTGAGGGACTCGACCTCACCGTGGTGAACTGTCGCTTCGTGAAGCCGGTCGACCGCGAGCTGCTCGACGGGCTGCTGCGGGACCACCGCCTGCTGGTGACAGTGGAGGACGGGACCGTGACCAACGGCTTCGGCGCGTACCTCGCGGGCCTGGTCGCGACGGTGGCGCCCGGCGTGCGGGTCGGGGTGGTGGGCGCGCCCGATCGCATCTACGAGCACGCGCCCCGCGCGCAACAGCTCGCGGAGGTCGGGCTCACCGCAGCCGGCATTGCGTCGCGGGTGCGTGCGCTCGCCGCGGAGGAATCGCTCGCGCACCCATGAACGTCGGGGTCGTCGGGAACCCGAGCTACC
>CBFHAJ010000291.1:0-1743 GCA_965653495.1 uncultured bacterium
CCTGGTGGCGCGCTCGTCCCGCGCGCGGGCGGAGCGGGAGTTTCTCGAAGGACGAACCACCAGCGCGCAAGCACAGTTGCGCGCCGTCGAGGACACGCTCACCGCCTTTTTGACCGAAAACCGTGTCACGCGGCAATCCCCGCTGCTGCAGATGCGCGAAGCCCAGCTGCGCCGTCGCGTCGAACTGGCGCAGGGTCTGTATGCGGCTTTGACGCGGGATCTCGAGCGCGCGCGCAGCGAGGAGGTGCGTGACACGCCGGCCATTACCGTGATCACGGCTCCCCGACCACCGCTCAAGAAGAGTGCGCCCAGCCGCCTGCTGCTGATGGTCACGGCGACCGCCGCCGCCCTCGTCCTGTACGCGACCCGCCGCCAGTGGCAGGAAGCCCTGCGTGCCGCTCTCGACCTGCTGCGGCAATAGGCCATTGCGTGCGCTGATCCTCTCGAAGGTCACGGAGAGTCATGGGCCGGGTGGCATGCAGCGTCATCTGTCGTGGGTGGTCGAATGGCTCACGCGGGCAGGCTGGGATCTCACCGTCGCGACCACGGAGGGGGGCGCCACGCGCCCGGCGGATCACGTGCGGATGGAAATCGTCCCGGGGGCCCGCGCCGGACGGTACGGCGCGGCGTGGTGGAGCGGCACGAGCCGGCTGGTGCGCACCACGCCGCTCCACGCGTGGGACGCGATCATCAGCGAAAACGGCGGCGCGTGGTCGGTGATCCGCGCCCTGCGTCGTGAGCCGCGCCGGCCCCCGGTGGTGATGTTCCGGCACGGCACCACGCTCCTCAATCTCGCGCAGAACGTTCCCCCGCTCACGGTGCGCGGCGCCGTGCTGGCCCTCGCCTCGATCCGCGACTATGTCCGGTTCGCGCGCCCGCTGTCCCGGCACGTCGATCTCATGGTCGCGCCGTCGCAGCGCATCGCGGACAGCGTGCGTCGCGAGAGCGGTGGCCGGGTGCCGGTGCAAGTGGTCCCGCTCGGCGTGGACCTGGTCACCTGGGCCCCCGCGGCGAATCCCGCGGCGGCGCGAATCGCGCTGGGCCTCGAGGCCGGGGTGACGACGCTGCTGTGGGTGGGACGCGATGTGCCCGGGAAGCGGGTGGATGTCGCGATCAGAGCGTTCGACGCTCTGAAGGCAAGTGGGGATCCGTTCCAGCTGCTCGTGGTCGCCGACCGCGCCGCGGCCACGACGCGCCGGGAGCTCGACCGGCTGCAGCAGCGCTGGGGTCGTGCCACATGCCTGATCGAGAACGCGAGCGTGCCGCAGCTGCAACAGGCGTACGCCGCCGCCGATGTCGAGCTGTTTCCTTCCTCGCTTCCCGAAGGGGTCCCGCTCGTCATCCTCGAGGCGCTCGCGTCGGGAGTCCCGGTCCTGAGCGCCGATACCCCGGCGCTGCGACAGGTACCCGCCTTGCGGGACCAGCCCGAATGGTTCGTGGCAGGGCCATCCATCGGCAGCTGGGTCGAGCGGATCCGCCAGCTCACGGCGGAGCCGACTCTGGCGCGCGCGAAAGCGACCGCGCGCGGCCTCGCGGAACGACACTGCGACCAGCGCGCCACGGAGCGGGGCACGCTCGACGCCATCCACGCGGCCGTACGGGCGCGCCGGCGGTGAGCGACGGATGACGAGGGGCGTCATGTGGTCCGTGGCTGGGGGCGCGATGCTCGCCCTGACGGCCGCCGTCGCGCCGCCCGCCACCACGTTGGGCCTGGCGCTCCTCGTCGGCCTCGTCTCGAGCGCC
>CBFHAJ010000292.1:0-1718 GCA_965653495.1 uncultured bacterium
CCACCGCCCTGCCGGCCGAGCTGCGGCCCGCAGTGGAGCGGCTGGCGGCCGCGGCCGCCCTGCTCGCCCCCGCGGTGCCGGCACCGAGCGTCGAGTCGCGGGTGATGGCGGTGATCCGGCGTCCGCCGTCGCCGCGCATCCGGCGGCTGCTGCGCTGGCTGACGACGCCCCATTCGCTGACCCTGCGCATCTGGCCCGCGTGGAGCCTGGCCCTCGCCGCAGCAGTGGCGTTCCTCACGCTCGTCCCCATGGGCCATGAGGGGCCGGACATCGGTGAGCATGAAGGCATCGCGCAGTTCGTGGGGCGCTTCCCCGGGGCGCGGACCGTGCACGTCGTCGGCACGTTCAATGACTGGCGACCGGGCTCGATTCCGCTGGAGGATGTGGATCGCGACGGCGTGTGGCGAGCCACCGTGGTGCTCCCGACCGGCACCTATGAGTACATGTTCGTAGTCGACGGGGAGCGCTGGGTCCCGGACCATCTGGCCGAGCGTTTGGTGGCCGACGAATTCGGGCGTGAGAACTCCGTGGTGATCGTGCGGCCGGCTCATCGATGAGGCTGGTGCTGATCCTGGCCCTCGTGGCGGAGCCACTCGCCGCGCAGGCGGCGCGGCCACGCCTGGAGGGCCGTATCCCGGACGTCGCCGTCCCGCCGGTCGACTCGCTGGTCCAGGTGGCGTCGGGCGAAGGGCTTCCCACCGAGCCGCTCATTCAAAAAGCGCTGGAGGGCGGGGCGAAGCATGTCACCGCCCCCCGCATCGTGGTGGCCGTGCAGGTGAGCCTCGGCCAGCTGCGCGACGCGCGTGACCTGCTGGTGCGGGCGAGCGGCGAGACGCCCGTGCCTCCGGCGGAGATCACGACGGTGGCCTGGGCGCTGCGGCGCAGCCTCCCGGCACCGGTGGTGGAGCGCGTCGTCGCGGCGCTGCCGCATCAGCCGCGGGCCTCCGCCATGCATGCCGTGGCCGACCTCGCGGGTCGCGGCTTCGACCCCGATTCCGCCGCCGACCTGATCATCACGGCGATCCACCTGGGCCTGCAGCGGGAGCGCTTGCTCGATGTATCCGCCGCGGCCGCGCACGAGCTGCAGCGCGGTCACACGCACGCCGAAGCGCTCGCCCTCGTCCGGCGCGAGCTGCCCAACGTCCCGGGCCCGCCCAAGCCGACGCCCAACGCCGTCGTACGCGCGCGCCGGCCGCCGACGCCGTCGCCATGAATGGTATGTTGCATCGTGCAACAGCGCAGGACGGTGTGACCGTAAACCGCGGTCGCGTGACGCGCCGTTCCAGCGCCGGGTCTCAACCGTGAAGCGGGCCAGGGTGGCTCGCCCTATACCCTCCGGAGGTATCGAGACATGATTCGTCGCACGCTCGTCGCACTGGCCTTGCTCGCCGCTCCCGCCATCGTGGTCGCGCAGCAACCGTCCCCGATGCAGGGGCAGGCGCCGGCCGCCGACTCGGGGAAGGCCAAGACGTCCAAGAAGGCGACCCACAAGGCGACCAAGAAGCACGCCAAGCCGGCTGCAAAGCCTGCCGCCAAGGACAGCACCAAGAAGATGTAACCGGCGGGGTCTACGAGGTGTAATCGGCGTTGATCCGGACGTAGTCCGGCGTCAAGTCGCAGGTCCACACCACCGCCTCCGCGCGACCGAGTCCAAGGTCGACGCGGAGGCGGATCGTTTTCTGCTGGAAGATGGCGCGCGCCGCGGCGGCGTCCGGGTG
>CBFHAJ010000293.1:0-1702 GCA_965653495.1 uncultured bacterium
GGGAGCAGACTGTAAATCTGCCGGCTTACGCCTTCGAAGGTTCGAATCCTTCCCCCTCCACCACCCGGTGGGCGGTGGAGGGCTGCGGGCGTTCGAAGGCTCGCGGCCGGCAGAGGGACGCCATCAGCAGCGGGTGTAGTTCAATGGTAGAACCTCAGCCTTCCAAGCTGATGACGTGGGTTCGATTCCCATCACCCGCTCCAGGTAAGTCCGCGGTCGACATCTGAGCCGAGCCCATGTAGCTCAGTTGGTAGAGCACGTCCTTGGTAAGGACGAGGTCACCGGTTCAATCCCGGTCGTGGGCTCCAGTCGACTGGGTCTGTGAGTCGTCAGAGATTCGGAGTTAGGAACTTCCATGTCCAAAGAGAAATTCGAGCGTAACAAGCCGCACGTGAACGTGGGGACGATTGGTCACGTGGACCATGGGAAGACGACGTTGACGGCGGCGCTGACGAAGGTGATGGCCGAGACCAACGGTGGTCAGTTCGTGGCGTACGACCAGATCGACAAGGCACCGGAGGAGAAGGCGCGCGGGATCACGATTTCGACGGCGCACGTGGAGTACCAGAGCTCCAAGCGCCACTACGCGCACGTGGACTGCCCTGGGCACGCCGACTACGTGAAGAACATGATCACGGGAGCGGCGCAGATGGACGGGGCGATTCTGGTGGTATCGGCGGCGGATGGGCCGATGCCGCAGACGCGCGAGCACATTCTGCTCGCCCGCCAGGTGGGCGTGCCGTACATCGTGGTGTACATGAACAAGGCCGACATGGTGGACGACAAGGAGTTGCTCGAGCTGGTGGAGATGGAGGTGCGCGAGCTGCTCTCGGTCTACAAGTTCCCGGGCGACAAGACCCCGATCGTGATTGGGTCGGCGCTGAAGGCGCTCGAGGGAGACAAGGGCGAGCTGGGGGTGCCCTCGGTGGTGAAGCTCGTCGAGGAGATGGACAACTACATTCCGATCCCCAAGCGCGAGGTCGACAAGCCGTTTCTGATGCCGGTCGAGGACGTGTTCTCGATCTCGGGTCGCGGGACGGTGGTGACGGGGCGCATCGAGCGCGGGATCGTGCGCGTGAACGATGAGGTGGAGATCGTGGGTCTTCGGCCGACGGCGAAGACGGTGTGCACGGGCGTTGAGATGTTCAGGAAGCTCCTGGACGAAGGCCAGGCGGGGGATAACGTCGGGGTGCTGCTGCGTGGCACGAAGCGCGAGGAGGTCGAGCGCGGACAGGTGCTCGCCAAGCCCGGGAGCATCACGCCGCACACGCACTTTGAGTGCGAGGTGTACGTGCTGACGAAGGAGGAGGGTGGGCGGCACACGCCCTTCTTCAAGGGCTACCGGCCGCAGTTTTACTTCCGCACGACGGATGTGACGGGGACGATCGAGCTGCCGGCGGGGGTGGAGATGGTCATGCCCGGGGACAACATCAAGATGACGATCGAGCTGATCAGCCCGATCGCGATGGACCAGGGGCTGCGCTTTGCGATCCGCGAGGGCGGCAAGACCGTCGGCGCCGGCGTCGTGGCGAAGATCCTCAAGGAAGGAGTGATGCGCAGCCGGCAAAAACCGCGCTTTTTGCCGGCGGCCGACGAAGTAATGTCCGCCGAAATTGCCGTAGGCAATTTTGGCCAATAGTTAAGGTTAGGCCAGTAGCTCAATTGGCAGAGCGGCGGTCTCCAAAACCGCAGGTTGGGGGTT
>CBFHAJ010000294.1:0-1698 GCA_965653495.1 uncultured bacterium
GTGCTCGCCGCGATCCGGGTAAACCACCTCGCGGGGATACCCGATTCTGCCATGGTGGAGACGATGGCGGTGCTGTCGCAGGCGCTGGCGCTGAGCGGCATCGCCCTGAACTACGACCAGGGATTCGTCGTCGACTACAACACCGACCTCACTACCCTCGCGTTTTCGACGCGCGCCCAGGTACGTGACGCTGCGCTGGCGAAATTCGACGAGGCGATCGCGAAAGCCAACGCCAACACGTTCACCGTCACGCCGACGTTCTTCGGCTCGCCTGCGGCGGCATACGACAACGTCAAGATCGCCCAGATCGCCAACACCATGGCCGCGCGGTTGCTGACGTATTTCCCGCGCGACGCCGCGGAAAACGCCACGGTGGACTGGGCCAAGGTGGCGGGTTATGCATCGAAGGGCATCAGCTCGGGGACGGCGTTCGACCTGACCTTCCACCAGGACGCGTGCATCACCTGGTGCGACTTCCTGAAGGTCTGGAGCAACGACATGACCACGATGAGGATCCACACGCGGGTGGCGCACATGATGGATCCCGCGACGCAGCCGGATCCGTACGACACGGTGGCCCTCAAGCAACCGAACTCCCCCGACAAGCGTCTCGGGAACGGGTACTATCGGGGTGATTCGGCCTACGCGAACGACATCCTCCGCACGAAGCGGGACGCGGTGAACGGCGGGACCGACTACGTGTGGACCGCGACCGGCACATTCGGGAACACGTCGCGCGGTTTGTGGCACCAGAGCGCGGTCGGGCAGATTCGCTACGACAGCCTGACGACCTGCACGGACAACCCGCAGGGTGAGCCGACGGGGGCGAAGGACGCTCCCATGGTGCTCGCGGCCGAGAACGATCTGATCTGGGCGGAAGCCCTGATCCGCGGCCCGACGCCCGACCTCGCCACGGCGGCGACCTTGATCAACAAGACGCGCGTGGGCCGCGGTGGACTCACCGCGGCGACGGCGGGCGACGCGAACCTGCTGCAGGAGCTGCAATACGAGCAGGACGTGGAGCTGCCGGGCTCGAACATCGCGCCGTTCTATAACCAGCGACGCACCGACAACCTCGAGCCGCTCACGCCGCACGAGATGCCGGTGCCCGCGAAGGAGCTGGGCGTACTGCGCCTGTGTACCGGCAGCTGCTACACGTGGGGGGGCGCCAGCAATCCGCCGAACAGCAACCCCACGGCGCCGGCGCACGCGGCGCTGCTGATGCAGCGCGCGCCCCAGATTTTTGAGGAACTGACGCAGGCGGGGCGCGGGCACATGATGGCGAATAGAATCTTTAAGAGCCTCAACCTGAAGTAACTCAGGCGGTGCGGTACGTCGACGCTGACAGGCGCGTCGCTGTTCGGGCGCGCCTGTTGGCTTTCACCCTCCTTTGCCTGGGCGCCGGCTGCCATCGGACCCCGCTTCCCGCCGGTCCCTGGCACGAAGCGACCGGATATCGCTGGCGCGATCTCCACCCCGCGGCGAACGGCGGCCCCGGCTTTGTCGAGGTACCGGCCCCGCGCACCGGGATTCACTTCATCAATGACGTGACGCTCGACAGCGCCCTGTGGAACCGCCACCTGGCGCAGGGAGGCGGCGTGGCGCTGGGCGACGTGGACGGCGACGGCCTCCCCGACATCTACTTCACGAGCAACCAGGGCGCGAACGCGCTCTACAAAAACCTGGGTGACTGGCGGT
>CBFHAJ010000295.1:0-1683 GCA_965653495.1 uncultured bacterium
TCACTAGGGTCGGCCAGCCGAGCGTCGCGACGGCGAGCGCTACGCCAGCCGCCGTGCCCCCGGTCCCGAGGGGGAGCACGATGGCATCGGGCGGCGCGGCGACCTGCGCCGAGAGCTCGAGCCCGGCGAGCCAGTGTCCCAGCACGGCGCGCGGACGAGCGCCGCCGCCCGGGATCCAGCGCCGGCCGCTTCCGATCCGCCGCGCGCGATGCCAGGCGGCAAGCACCGCGAGCGGCAACGTGGCGGAGCGCCGCGCGCGCACCACGAGCGCGGCCGCGGCGGCGCATGCCGCGGCCACCGCGTGACTTTCGCGCGTCTCGGGCTGAACGAATTGGGCGAGCACCGCCTGGCAGCCGAGCGCCCGCGCGTGCACCGCCGTCGCCAGACAGTGCGTGGAGCCCGTACCTCCCACGGTCACGAAGGTGATGCCCTTGGGCACGCCGCTCATGAGGAACTCGAGGCCGCGCACCTTGTTGCCGCCACCGCACGGGGCGGCGCGGTCTTCCCGCTTGAGCCAGAGATCGGCGATGCCCAGCGCGCCGGCGAGGGCCGGCGCCTGCTCGAGCGGCGTGGGCCAGTCGCCCAGCCGACACGGCGCGAGCGTCGCGCGTATCTTTTCACTCAGTCGCGCTGGATCCATCCACCCGATCCCCGAGGTCGCCCATGCGGGTTGCTACCGACTACATCCGCCACGCCGCCCGCGCCGCCCGTAAGTGCGCGGGAGATCCGCTCGGCGGCGCGCCCCAGCCGCCGGACCCCGAATTCTACAAGGCGCTCGCGAAGGCGCTGGAAGAGATCGCCGCCGGGCTGGACGCCCTCAGTCTGCAAGAGTGAGCTACATCAGCACGCCCGCGGCGCTCGCGCAAACCGTCGCGACGCTGCGACGTGAGCCCCGTGTCGCGGCCGACACCGAGGCGGCGAGCTTTCACCGCTATCGTGACCGCATCTTCCTGGTGCAGCTGTCCAGCCCCACCCTCACGGCGATCATCGACCCGCTGGCAATCGCCGATCTCTCCCCGGTGGGCGAGCTGCTCACCGACGGGAAGGTCGAAAAGGTGTTCCACGACGCGGATTACGACTTGCGGATTCTGGACCGGGACTACGGCTTCCGGGCGCGGCGGCTGTTCGATACGCGCATCGCCGCCCACCTGGCGGGCGAGCCGGCGGTCGGCCTCGCGGCACTGCTGGAAAAGTACGCGGGCGTGAAGCTGTCCAAGGAGCATCAGAAAGCCGACTGGTCCCGCCGCCCGCTGCCGCCGGCGATGCTGGCATACGCCGCGGCCGATACCCAGCACCTGCTCCCGTTGCGAGTAGCGCTGGAGGGAGCGCTCACCCGTCTGGGCCGTCTGTCCTGGGCCGAAGAAGAATTCCTGCGGCTGGAGAACCTGCGTTGGACGGGGGCCGGGACGGGGGGGGAAGATGACGCGTTTCTGCGGGTGAAGGGCGCGAAGGCGCTGCAGCCGCGCCAGCTGGCGGCCCTGCGGGAGGTGTATCGCTGGCGCGAGAGTGTCGCGGCCGAACAGGATCGCGCGACCTTCCGCATCATCGGGAACGATGCGCTCCTCGCCGTGGCGCGGGCGCTGCCCCGCACGGCCAGCGAGCTGCACGCCGTGCCGGGCGTGCCGGCCGCCCTGGCTGCGCGCCACGGCGCCGCGCTGCTCGACGGCGTGCGCCGCGCGCTCG
>CBFHAJ010000296.1:0-1655 GCA_965653495.1 uncultured bacterium
TCGCCACGTCGGTTCCGCGGCGCGCGCGCGGCCCCTCCTCCAGCCCCGCGAGCGCCGCGGCGACGAACGGCCCCGCGCCATTCGATGCCGTAACGCCCGCCGGGGGCGCGACGCGCCACACGAACGGCCGGCGATCGTCGGCGCGCAGCTCATCGGCGTCGAGCACCGCCTCGCCCACCCACCAGCCCGGGCTCTCCGGCGGCAGCGTGACCGACACGACCGACCCCGGCGTGGCGAGTGCCCGCCCGACCTCCCGGGCGCCGATGCGAGCGGTTACTGCTCCCTGTCCGCCGCCCGGCGTGCCGACGATGCTCACGAGGGCGGCGCCGTCCGTCACCCGCACCGACCCGATCCCCCGATTCGGGGGGCGGACCTGCGACGCCGGCGCGAGGGCGAGCACCCGCACACCGCGCGGCACGTCCGCCCGGCCGGGGCCGAGGGCGCTGCGCTGCAGATCGCTCACCACGTGCACCTAGCGCCCGCCGAGCGGCTCCGCGTTCACGAGCCGCGCCGCCGCGCGCACCGCGGCCGTGAGATCGAGCCGCCGCCAGGAGACGCCGGCGCTGTCTACGGCCGCGAGCAGCGCTTCACGCGTGGCGGCGCGCGCCACCCCGTCGGCAAGCACCAGCCACAGCCGATCCGACGTCGCCGCGCGCGCGAGCGAGCCCCGGGCGACCGCCCGCAGCCGGTCGAGCACAGGCCGCCCATCGACCACCACACCCGACGAGACCGAGTTGTCGAGAATCACGACCAGCGCGGTGGGCTGGTGGACTGTGGCGGAGGTGAGACGCGCCGGCACGAGCGGGCGCGCAGCAGCCAGGACGATCAGCGCGAGCAGGGCGGTCCGCAGCAGCAGCAACAACAGGTGGCGCAGCTTCAGGCGCCGCGCGCTCTGCCGCTCTGCTTCGGTGATGTGGCGCAGCGGGGGAAACTCGGCTTCGGGGGGGATCCGGCGCTCGAGCAGGTGCAGCAGCGCGGGGATCGCAGCGGCGGCGAGCCCCAGCAGCGCCAGCGGATGCAGGAACGTCACGCGAGCAGCCGGAGCGCCATGCCGAAGGGCAGGTCGGTGAGCACGTGGTGGTATGCGATGCCGTGCCGCCGGCAGGCGGTGCGCCACGCCGCGATCTCGCGCCGCACGGTTTCCTGATACGCCCGCGCCAGCTCGCGCGGCCGGACCACGACGCTCGCCGCCGATTCGGGATCGCGGAACCGGACCTCGGGCGGGCCCGAAAGCTCCGCCTCCGCGGGGTCCATCACATGCATCACGATCAGCTGGTGCCCCCGGTGTCGCAGATAGCGCAACGCGGTCAGCGCGAGATCACGGTCGAACAGCAGATCGGAAACGAGCACCACGAGCCCGCGCCGCGTCAGCAGCGAGGTGACGTGGCGCAACGCCCCTTCCGCCGCGGTGCCGCTGCCGTCCGGTGTGCGCTCGAGCGCGTGCACCACGCGCGTCCACTGACCCGACCGCACGCGCGCCGGGACCACCTCGCGTACCGCGTCATCGAACGTGATCAGACCCGTCGCGTCCCGCTGGCGCAGCAGGATCAGCGCGAGCGCGGCGGCCAGCCGGTCGGCGTAGGCCCGTTTGGTGAGGCGCCCGGGCTCCCCACGCCACGCCATCGAGCGGCTCACGTCGACGAGCAGCATGGCGC
>CBFHAJ010000297.1:0-1628 GCA_965653495.1 uncultured bacterium
TGAGCTGCTCGAACAGCTCGCCGGGGAGCACGCCGGGTTGAAGCAACACCTGTTCGCAGACGACGGGCGCCTGCGCAGCTTCGTGAACGTATACTTGAACGACCGGGACATCCGGCAGCTGAAGCAGCGCGAGACTCCCGTCAGATCGGGAGACACCGTGTCGATCATCCCGAGCATCGCCGGCGGGACGGCCGTAGCGGAAGCCCTGCCGAAGCTGTCCCATGAGGAGATCCTCCGCTACTCACGGCACCTCATCCTTCCCGACGTCGGCGTGGAAGGGCAGAAAAAGCTCAAGGCCGCGCGCGTGCTGCTCGTCGGGGCCGGAGGGCTGGGCTCGCCGGCGGCGCTGTACCTCGCCGCCGCTGGTGTCGGCACCCTCGGGATCGTCGATTTCGACGTGGTCGACAAGACCAACCTGCAGCGGCAGGTGCTGCACGGGACGTCCATGGTCGGCGTGCCCAAGCTCGAGTCGGCCCGGCAACGCATCCAGGACCTGAATCCCAACGTCCAGGTCGAGACGTTCGAGACCCGCCTCACGTCGGAGAACGCGCTCGACATCATTCGCGAGTTCGACATCGTCGCCGACGGGACGGACAACTTCCCGACGCGCTACCTCGTGAACGACGCCTGCGTGCTGCTCGGCAAACCCAATGTGTACGGGTCGATCTTTCGGTTCGAGGGCCAGGCCTCCGTGTTCTATGCGAAGCAGGGCCCGTGCTACCGCTGTCTGTACTCCGAGCCACCCCCGCCGGGACTCGTTCCATCGTGCGCGGAAGGAGGCGTGCTGGGCGTACTGCCGGGAATCGTCGGCTCGATTCAGGCGATGGAGACGATCAAGCTCATCCTCGGGGTCGGGGAGCCGCTGATCGGCCGCCTCGTTCTGTTCGACGCGCTGCGGCTGCAGTTCCGCGAGCTCAAGCTCGAAAAGGATCCCGACTGCCCGGTGTGCGGCTCCCATCCGACGATCACGCACCTCATCGACTATGAGGCGTTCTGCGGGATCGGCGCCGAGCCGTCGTACGACGGTCTGGAGATCAGTGCGCAGGACCTGAAGACCGAGTGGACCCGCAACCCCGATCTCGTGGTGATCGACGTGCGTGAGCCGCGCGAATACGAGATCACCCGCATCGACGGTGCGCGATTGATCCCGCTGGGTGAGCTGCCTGATCGGCTGGGCGAGCTCGATGGTCATCAGGAGATCGTGACGCACTGCCACCACGGCGCGCGCTCGCTCAAGGCGCTCGAGATCCTCAAGGCGGCCGGTTTCGCTAAGGTGCGGAGCCTGCGAGGCGGGATCGACGCGTGGGCGGTGAACGTGGACCGCAGTCTGCCGAGGTACTAGCCGGTTAGCCGGTTAGACAATTCGTGCTAACCATCTAAGACCCACCACCTGCGGTCATGCCGAAGGGGGGACTCGAACCCCCACGGGCTTGCGCCCACTGGCTCCTGAAGCCAGCGCGTCTACCAGTTCCACCACTTCGGCTGGTTCGCGGAACGGCGAATATAGACGGCGGTATAACCTCAAGTCAACTCTTGGCTTGACCGCTTTCGTCACGGTTTCTATTTTGCGCTGGCCCGGTGGACAAAGTCTCCATCGCCCGCAATCCGCGGGCGCGACATGACTACCA
>CBFHAJ010000298.1:0-1590 GCA_965653495.1 uncultured bacterium
TGAGGCCGTTCAGCGGGTATGCGTGCGTCGCGAATGGCCGCCGCGATCGACGCAGGGTCGTCGTCGACGAGCACGTTCGCGCCGACCTCGACCGTGTCGATCCACTCGGTGCTCGGACGCATCGTCACGCAGGGGACGCCGTACCAGTACGCCTCCTTCTGTAGGCCGCCGGAGTCGGTAGCGACCACGCGGGCCTCCGAACCAAGGGCGGCAAAGTCAAGGTAGCCCAGCGGAGCGACCAGCTCGATGTTCGGGGCAACGGGTAGTCGCTCCCGTTCGATTGTCTGCGCCGTGCGTGGATGAGCGGCCAGGACGACAGGCTCCTTGGCGTTACCGAGCCCCTCGAGGATGCGCCTCAGCCTCTCGGGTCGAACGTTCGCTTCACGGTGGACGGTTGCCGCGACGTAGCGACGCGGCTCGAGCCCAAGCCTCGAGAGCACGTCTGAGCGCTCACGCGCGAGGAGCGCGAAGCGGAGGGAGGCATCCGCCATTACGTCCCCGACAACCTCGATCGCTCCGGTGACGCCCTCTGCCTGAAGCGTGTCTCGCGATCTCTCGTCGGGACAAAGGAGCAGGGCAGAGATCCGGTCGACCTCGATGCGGTTGCGCTCCTCCGGCATCGTGAGATCGCCGCTGCGAAGTCCCGCCTCGATATGTGCGACCCGGACATCCGCCTCGTCGGCGGCTTCAGCACCAGCGAGCGTGGAGTTCGTGTCGCCGTAAACAAGCACGGCGTTGGGCCGCTCGGACTCGATCGCCTCGAGGATGTGCGGCCGCATCGCCTGAGGCTCGGCGGTCTGCAATCCGAGCCGGTACTTCGGCTCGTCGAGCCCGAGCTCGTCGAAGAAGACCTGCGACAGCTCGGCGTCGTAGTGCTGTCCGGTGTGCAGCACGACCTCGTCGATCCCCGCCTCGCGCAGCGCAACCGAGAGCGGCGCCGACTTGATGAACTGAGGACGATTTCCCACCACGGAAAGAACGCGCATCGGGGCTACACTACGCACCCGCTCGGGCCGTTAGCTCAGCTGGTAGAGCAGGGGACTCTTAATCCCAAGGTCGCAGGTTCGATCCCTGCACGGCCCACTCGTGGAATCCCCCTGTCCTTCCGGGATCCGCCCGGAGAGACGTTTGGCTAGTTCGCCGGCGCCGCACGGCAGACGGGGCGGTACGACCGCTGGCCGAGAAAGTCCCTCCACTCCTTGCGGGTGAGGTCGCGGTGGGCGACGCGGCAGGCTTGCGTTTCCCAGGCGGTGGGATCGACGTTCCAGACGACGCCCGCCTGTCCGAAGTCGCCGAGGACGTGCGTGCCGTCCGGGACGAACTCGGCAGTACCGCCGCTACCCGTCGACACCGGGATCGGGGCGCCGATCAGCTTCTGGCTGGCGACGTCCCAGAGCCGAAGGTTGCCGTCGTCGCTCATGGTGACCAGCATGCGGCCGCTCCGGTCGAAGTCGAGCCCGTGGATGGTGCCGTTTTCGCCGGCCAGGGGGTTACCGACGGGCCGACGCTTGGCGACGTCCCAGATGACGACGTTGCCCGAGCTGTCGCCAACGGCGAGCAGCCTGCCGTCCGACGAGAAGCGCACCGCGG
>CBFHAJ010000299.1:0-1565 GCA_965653495.1 uncultured bacterium
ATTTTTCAGTCACAGTCGCTAACCCTTCGAAGGAATAGTCGAACTCTTTGACCGGCGGCGCCGAGCTCTCGCCATATCCAGGGAAGTCTGGAGCAACGACACGATATTTGTCCGCAAGTATGGGGATCAGGTTGCGGAACATATGAGAAGACGACGGAAAGCCGTGCAAGAGCAGAACGGCCGGGGCATCCTGCGGACCGGCTTCGCGATAGAAGATCTCCAGCCCCTCCACGTTAAGCGTGCGATAGAAAACGGTCGGCGTACTGGAATCCGCCGTGTTTTCCCAATCCATTACAGACTTTCCTGCCTTGGTTGCCATGCTTTTTGTCCTTTTCTTTTGGGTTTGGAATCGTGTTCGACATCGAAACTCTTCTTAGGCGCGTGAATCGCACCTTCGTATGCGTTAAGCAATCCGCGAGTCCTCACGGGTGAGCGCGGACGATCGTCTTTCCCTTCATCCGCTCGGTCCGATTGAAGGCGGCAACCGCATCGTCGAGCGCGACAACTTTGCCGATGTTTGTCCGCAGCCGGCCGTCCCGCGCCCGCCGGACAATCTCATTCAGTTGCGCGCGATCGGATTCGACAACGAAATCAACAGTCGTACCGCCAGCGGGCCGCGCCTCGGTCGGACCGGTGATGGTTACCAGCGTTCCGCCGGCGCGAATCAGGCCCGCAGAGCGCTTCGCGATGTCGCCGCCGAGGACGTCGAAAACCAGATCGACCTTGCCAACATCTTCTAGAGCGTCCTTATCCAAGTCGACGAACTCCTGCGCACCGAACTCGAGAGCAGTCTGACGGCTGTCCGCGCGCCCTGTGCCGATGACGTACGCGCCGGCCTCGCGTGCGAGCTGGCTCGCCATCGAACCGACTACCCCGGCCGCACCATGTACGAGGACGCTCTGCCCTGCGCTAAGGCGGCCGTGCTCGAACAGCCCCTGCCACGCGGTCAGGCCCGGCATCACGAGGGCCGCACCCACGGTGAAGTCAACGTCGCCCGGCAGCGGTGCGAGGTTGCGTGCCTCGACGGCCACATACTCCGCCAGCGTGCCGTCGCGATACCAGTCCGTGAGGCCGAACACCCGCTGTCCAATCGACAGCCCCGTCGTGCCATAGCCGAGAGCGGTGACCACTCCGGCCAGTTCGTGTCCGGGGATTGAAGGCGTCCGGTCACGGCCGACGCGATCGGTCCAGGTCGAGGGCCACGTCAGCTCATCCCCGGTGAATCCCGACGCATGAATCTGAACAACGACGTCGTTTATCGCCGCCTGCGGCTCGGGCCGCTCCACCAGTTTCACCCCGGCCATTCCCGCAGCTTGATCCGTCGCTACAATCGCCTTCATCAGTCACCTCGCTATGTCGACTTCTTGCCTGCAACGTCGCCGCTCCGTCCAATTTCCCTGGACCGGTTATCGGACAGAAACGGATCGATCAAAATCTTGAGCACTTCGTATGTTTGATGTTCGTGTGAGTGGAGGAGACTCAGTTCGGGAGGCGCCCGTGGCTAGGTTCAATAACTCTCGGGCGCCATGCCTGTGTAACGCGTTTGGCCCTTTACTGTTCGCTGT
>CBFHAJ010000300.1:0-1563 GCA_965653495.1 uncultured bacterium
AGCGAAGCTCGCGAGCTATCTGCTGCTGCGGCGGGAAGCGAGCCGCTCGCGCGACCGTCACACACTCGCCGACGCGAGCGGCCTGTACACGGTGCACGGCCTGGCGCTGCGCGCGCAGGAGCTGACGCTGCAGGCGTTCCATCACGCCGCGCCGCTCGCGTGTGTCGCGCTCGCGCCGGAGGCCACGGACGGCAGCGCGCCCGCGGTGGATCTGGTGGCGCGCGTGCTGCGCGACACCGCGCGCCGCTCCGACGCCATCGGGCGGGTGGGACCCGTCGAGTTCGCGGTGGTCGCGCCCGGCACCGACGGCGTAGGCGCGGTGCTGCTCGCCGAGCGCGTGGCGCGGGCCGTGCACGCCGCCCGGGTCACGGACGGCACGAGCCTGCGCGCCGGGTACGACGCGGTCGCGAACGCGCGCTACACGCCGATCGAGCCGAAGAATCTGCTGGGCCGCGCCACCAGCGCGCTGCGCGTCGCCCGCGCGGCACCCGCGACCGGCTGGATCAGGGCGTTCCAGTAGCCGCGAAAAACTCTCCCATGCTGGGCGCGCTCGCGGCCTCGTTGGGCGGCGTCACGCCGAGCGCGTCGGCCGTGAGCCGCAACAGGCTCTGGTGCTGGTACACGCCCACCGACTGATAGCCGCGCTTGGCCTTGGGACTCACGATCACGCACGCGACGTGTCCGCCCCCGTCGGTGTTGTCGCTCCCCGCCTCGTCGAACACGATCACCAGCAACCCGTCGCTCTGGAACGTGGCGCTCTTCACCAGCGGGTCGATGTTGGTCTGGAGCCACTGATCCGCGGTCGAGAGGCCGCAGTCGTGCGCGTCGTTGCACAGGTTCGGGGCCACGAACGAGTACGCGGGGAGGTTACCCGCGGCGAGGTCGGTCGCGAACTGGGTGAACGGCACGAGGTTCTGACGCTGGGCCGAGTCGTTCACCACGTCCGACAGCAGCGCGATCACGTTGTGCTTGCGGGCGTAGCTGCCGACGTCGCCGCCGGTGTATCCCACCGACGGCAGGTCTTCGGCGTACGACTTCCAGCTCTTGTGACCCGCGTTCAGCCTTCGGATGAGGTTGTCGTCGCTCACGATCCCGGAATAGCTGTCGTCGTTGGAGATGATCTTCCCCACCGTCATCATGAAGTAGTTGCCGATGGACGGGTGGGTGTCGGCATAGTACTTGGTGGCGAGCGCGTACTGCTGCGCCAGACCGTTCAGGTAGGGCATGGAGCTGCTGCCGATGACATTCGAGTAGTCGGTGTTTTCCTCCACGACCACGACGACGTGCCCGAGCGGCGGCACGCTGCCGCCTCCCCCCGTCGGGGTCGGTCCGGTGGTCTCGCCGCTGCTGCACGCCGTGGCGGCGAAGAGCGTCACGGCGAGTAGCCGTTCCATCACTCGGTCTCCTTATGAAGAGCACGCCGGGCTTCCCCGACGGCTGCGATCACCTTGGTGCGCCACACGGCCGCCGGGCGCCCGAGAATGCCCCGCCCCCCCGCGACCAGCGCCCCCGCACAAAGCACCGCCAACCGCAGGGGCCCCGCCCCCGCCACGTGCGCGGACG
>CBFHAJ010000301.1:0-1529 GCA_965653495.1 uncultured bacterium
ACGACCGGCGGGACCCCCGATCCCAATGGCTACACCGTTACGGTGGATGGCACCGGTGGCGGCAGCCAGGCGATCGGGGATAACGCGAGCGTCACCTTCTCCAATCTCGCCACCGGCAGCCACACGGTGACCCTGAGCGGCCTCGCGGCCAACTGCACGGTGAGCGGCGGGACATCGCAGACCGACACCGTCACTCCCGGCGGGACGGCCACCGCCGCGTTCGCGATCGACTGTCCCACACCACCGCAGCCGCCGACGGCCGACTTCACTTCGAGCTGCACATTGCTCGTGTGCTCCTTCACCAGCACCAGCAGCGACCCCGATGGCTCCATCATCTCTTACAGCTGGGAGTTCGGCGATGGCGTGACGTCCTCCGACCAGAACCCGACCCACGTGTATACGGCACCCGGGACCTACACCGTCCGCCTGACGGTGCGGGACAACGGGGGTGCCACGGCATCTGTGACACACGCCGTGAGCCCCAGTACACCGCCGCCCAACCAAGCGCCGAGCGTCACTGCAGGGCCGGACCAGAACGTGCTGCTGAGCGTGCTGTCCATGACGCTCGACGGAGCGTCGTTCAGCGATCCCGACAACGGACCGTGGATAGTGACAATCGACTGGGGCGATGGTACCTCAGACAGATTCACGATGGCGAGTCCGGGGCCAATCAGCCGCTCGCACACGTATCCCGTGACACTCTTGGGGCACGACTACACCCTGACCGTTACCGTGCAAGACTCTCAAGGCGCCACGGGTTCAGCGAGCAAGACGGTGCATGTGACAGTGGCGTGAGGCGTCACGAGGGCGTGCCTGGTGTTGCATCCGCGCAACGTGTTGGCCTGTCCGAATTCCCTCGTTATGGTTTGAGGAGTGCTCCCCTCGGAGGCGTAGTCCGGGTGCGACAATTGCGAAGCTCGTGTGCGGCGATGAAATCGCTCTCGGTTGGGGCGCTGATCGCGCTCGTCGTTGGTTGTCACCTCGACAAACTCGTCGGTGGATCGGGCGGCGGGTCGCCGCCTCCCTCCCACGGCACGGCTGTCGGACTGGCGTTCATGTCCCAGCCTCAGACGGCACAAGCCGGATCGCCGATCGGTCCCGTCAAGGTCAGCGTCGTTGATTCGGCCGGCCACCCCGTCGCGGGCGTCGATACCGCAACCGTGGTCGTGCGCCTCGGCGACAATCCGGGCGGCGCCACGCTCCATGGCGATACCACCGCGCACCCGGTGAACGGCGTCGCGACGTTTACGAACCTCTGGCTCGACAACGCCGGAAACAACTACACACTCGACGCCAGCACTGGCATCCTGTCCACAAAGAGCAAGCCGTTCGACATCACGGCGCCGCCCCCGACCACGGGCGACCTCACCGTGACGACCAGCACGACCGGGAGCGACCTCGACCCCGACGGGTACACCGTCACGGTGGACGGGAACACGAGCCAGCCCATCGCGACCAACAGCGGCAGCTCGGGTGTCACCTTCTCCGCCCTCCCAGGCGGCAATCACTCGGTCAACCTCACCGGGGTG
>CBFHAJ010000302.1:0-1504 GCA_965653495.1 uncultured bacterium
CCGTCCGCCAGCTCCGCATGTCTCTTCGCGCCCCGCTCCAGCCAGCGCAGCGTCCGCTCCAGAGCATCCCGCGCGGTCGCCTCGTCCGCTCCTCCCGGCACCACATGATCGAATGCCATTGCGATGTCGGCGCCCAGGGTCCACTGGATCTCCACGGCGCGCTCGGGGGTGAGCGTGCGCCGGCCACCGTCGACATGACTCTGGAACTCGACGCCGTCCTCGCTCACGCGGCGGAACCCCTCGAGCGAAAACACCTGGAACCCGCCCGAATCGGTGAGCAGCGGACGATCCCAGCTCATGAAGCGGTGGAGGGCGCCGAGCTTGGCGACCACGTCCTCGCCGGGGCGCACGTGCAGGTGGTAGGTGTTGGCGAGCAGCATGGTCGCGCCCACCGCGCGCAGATCGTTGGGCGACAGCGCGCGCACCGTGCCCTGCGTGCCGACCGGCATGAAGCAGGGGGTCTCCACGGTGCCGTGGGGCAGCGTGAGGGTGCCCGTGCGGGCGGAGGCGTTGGTTGCTTCGAGCTGGAATTCGAACATGGGAATTTAGACGATCGCCATCGCATCCCCATAACTATAGAACCGATATCCTTGCTCGACGGCTTCCCGATACGCCCGCATCACGCTGTCATAGCCTCCGAATGCGCACACCAACATTAGCAGCGTCGAGCGTGGCAGGTGGAAGTTGGTGAGCAGGCGGTCGACGGCGCGAAACGTGTAGGGAGGGTAGATGAACACGCCTGTCTCCCCCGTCCCTGGGGCGACGCGACCAACAGGGTCGACGCAGGTCTCGAGGGTGCGCACGACGGTCGTTCCGACGGCCCACACGCGTCCCCCCGCCTGGCGCCGGGCATTGATCACCTGCACCGCCGCTTCGCTCAGCCGATACTGCTCCGCGTGCATCGTGTGCTCGGTGAGATTGTCCGACTCTACAGGCTTGAAGGTGCCCGGCCCGACGTGCAGGTCCAGCTCGGCGATGGCGACACCCTGGTCGCGCAAGCGGCGCAGTAGCTCCGGGGTGAAGTGCAATCCGGCGGTCGGGGCGGCGACGCTGCCGTCGTGCGCCGCATACACCGTCTGATAGCGCTCCTGATCCGCCGGACCCGGCGCCCGGCGGATGTACGGCGGGAGCGGGACCTCACCGTACTTCCTGAGCGTTGCCTGCGGGTCGAGCGCGCCGGTGAATCTCACGCGCCGCAGGCCGCCGCCCAGTACTTCGACAATCTCGGCGGCGCTGTCCGGGCCGAACGCCACGCGCCGCCCGGGTTTGAGCTTCCCTCCGGGGTGTCCCAGCGCGAGCCACGACCCGTCGGCCAACTCGCGCACGAGCAACAGCTCCGCGGCGGCGCCCGATTCGCGCGTTCCGTGCAGGCGCGCAGGGATGACCCGCGAGACGTTCAAGACCAGAACATCCGCTGGCGCGATGAGATCGACGATGTCAGAGAAGTGCCCGTGGCGGATCGTACCCCGCGCGCGGTCGAGCACGAGTAGGCGACTCGCCGCCC